>JBILQQ010000031.1:0-26612 GCA_044373115.1 Flavobacterium sp. | reverse complement strand
GGTAAAAGTATGCGTGAGCATTTGGAAGCTATTAATCATGTGGAGGCAATTGGCTACATAAAGCAATTGGTTGATAGAAATTTCAATATCAATGAAAGAGAATTGCTATCGGTTCATAATTTAATATTGCGTGGTATTCTTCCTGAAGATGCTGGCAGGTATAGAAAAGTTCAGGTAATGATTAAAGGAAGTAGCCACATGCCACCGCAACCTTACTTGGTTGCTAAGCAGATGGAAGATTACTTTATTTGGATGGATCAACAAAAGAATAAGTTACACCCTGTGGTTTTGGCTGCAGAATTGCACGAAAGGTTAGTTACTATTCATCCATTTATTGATGGCAATGGCCGAACTTCTCGTTTGATAATGAATTTTATTTTGTTACAACACGGTTATGTAATTGCCAATATTAAAGGTGATTATGAAACTCGTATGAAGTACTACCAAACATTAGAAACGGCTCAAACTACCAACAATAAAGAAGATTTTATTTTGTTTGTTGCTCAAATAGAAAAGGAATGTTTGGAACGTTACTTGTCTATAATAAGTAAATAACCCATCTACATGATGGGTTAATTTTTATTTTCTAATAAGGGTACAAACTTAAAATCGCCAAATTCATGTTTTTCAAATTGGGTTTCATTTTTGCGGATGAGCATTGTCATTATTTGATCGGTTTCGCCAACGGGTATGACTAGTCGCCCTCCTATTTTGAGTTGTGCCATAAGTGCTTGCGGTATTGTTGGTGCGCCTGCGGTAACGATAATACTGTCAAAAGGTGCATGACCCGGTAGTCCTTTGTAACCATCACCAAATGAAAGGTGTTTGGGTCTGATACCTAGTTTTGGTAATAAATTGTGGGTGGTTTTAAAGAGTTCGTTTTGTCTTTCAATGGAATATACTTTGGCTCCTAATGCGCACAAAATGGCTGTTTGATAACCGCTTCCTGTTCCTATTTCGAGAATTTTATCGTCTTTTTTTACTTGTAACAATTGACTTTGGAAAGCTACAGTGTAGGGTTGTGAAATGGTTTGCCCTGCTCCTATTGGGAAAGCTTTGTCTTGGTAGGCAAAATCTTCAAAACTTGAGTTTAAAAACAAGTGTCTGGGTACTTTTTTAATAGCATCCAAAACGTTGGTATCGGTGATTCCTTTGTCTTCTAGTAGTTTGGCTAGTTGATTTCGAAGTCCTTGATGTTTGTTTGAGTCTTTCACTTTTGTTTGTCTTTAATTTTGTAAAATTAGTTGTAAAAAAATCAAAATACAAATGGATTTTTGAAAACTATTTGTGTATTTAACGGGGTTTGCGTGAGCGGTTGAAGCGGCATCCTTTTGTGCAGCGCAGCGGAGCAAAAGATATAGCGGAAAACGCGACCCGAAGCACCAAAAAAAGAAATGAGGCACGAATGATTTTTTTGGTGCGAAGGGGCACGCCCAAATTAAAAAAAATATTTTACAGATTGTTGAAGTTGATTGTATTTGTTTTTTGTTATTTTTGATGAAATTTATTTTTATGCTTAAAGTTGGAGTTTTGGGTGCTGGTCACCTTGGAAAGATACATTTACGATTGTTAAATCAGTCAGAAAAATATGAATTAGTTGGTTTTTATGACGAAAATCACGAAAATGGAGCTAAAATTGCGGCTGAATTTGGCTATAAACAGTTTGATACGATTGCCAAATTGATTCATGCGGTTGATGTTATTGATATTGTGACACCTACCCTATCGCATTATAAATGTGCGAAGGTTGCGATAAAATCGGGCAAGCATGTTTTTATTGAAAAGCCTATTTCTACTACGGTTGCTGAGGCTGAGGAGATTATTTTGTTGTCTAAAGAATATAATGTTAAAGGGCAAGTTGGGCATGTTGAGCGATTTAATCCTGCGTTTATTGCGGTTAAAAATCAGATAGAAAATCCTATGTTTATTGAAACGCATCGATTGGCAGAGTTTAACCCAAGAGGGACTGATGTTCCTGTGGTTTTGGACTTGATGATTCATGATATTGATGCTATTTTGAGTGTTGTAAAATCGAAAGTGAAGGCGGTTCATGCCAGTGGCGTTTCGGTTTTGAGCCAGTCGCCAGATATTGCTAATGCACGAATTGAGTTTGAAAACGGTTGTGTTGCTAACATTACTTCGAGTAGAATTTCGATGAAAAACATGCGTAAATCGAGGTTTTTTCAGAAAGACGCTTACATTTCAGTGGATTATTTAGACAAAATTTGTGAAGTGGTAAAAATGAAAGATGCGCCAGAAATACCTGGTGATTTTGATATGATTTTGCAAAATGCAGAAGGTGAAAAGAAGCAGATTTATTTTAATAATCCAGATGTGGCGCCCAACAACGCTATTTTGGACGAATTAGAAACTTTTGCTGATGCCATTGTAAATAATACGACTCCTGTGGTAACATTAGAAGACGGAACGGAAGCTTTGCGAGTGGCTTATATGATTATTGATAGTATGAATGAAAAATAAGCCCCCTAACCCCCGAAGGGGGAATTAATACTGTATTAAACTATTCTACTTTTAAATTTGAAAAAACGATACGTTGAAAAAAATGTATGAGGTCGATGATAAAGAAAAAAGAAAATATTAGAATGCCAATAATGTATATTTTAAAATATAGTTTACTGGTTTTCAAGTGTTCAAAATAAATTAAAACAAACTAATCCCTACTCACCCCTAGTAGGAATTACCCCTTCGGGGGTTAGGGGGCTTTTATGAAAACAATAGCAGTAATAGGCGCAGGAACGATGGGCAATGGCATTGCTCACACCTTTGCACAAAGCGGGTTTACCGTAAAATTAATCGATATTTCTGAAAAATCGTTAGAAAAAGGAATGGCAACTATAGCCTCCAATTTGGACAGAATGGTAGCCAAAGGCTCCATTACCGAAGAAGATAAATACAAAACTATTGGGAATATCATTACCTACACTGACATCAAAGATGGTGTGGTAGGAACTGATTTAGTAGTGGAAGCAGCTACCGAAAACGTTACGTTAAAACTCAATATTTTCAAACAATTGAGTGAGGTTTGCGATCATAATGTGATTTTAGCAACCAATACTTCTTCTATTTCTATTACACAAATAGGAGCGCAAGTAGTTCATCCCGAACGTGTTATCGGAATGCACTTTATGAACCCGGTGCCAATTATGAAATTAGTTGAAATAATTCGTGGGTATTCTACTTCTGATGAAGTAACTAAAATCATCATGGATTTATCAATAAAATTGGGGAAAACGCCAACCGAAGTTAACGATTATCCTGGTTTTGTAGCCAATAGAATTTTAATGCCAATGATTAATGAATCGATTGAAACACTTTACAACGGTGTTGCTGGTGTTGCAGAAATTGATACGGTTATGAAACTAGGTATGGCACACCCAATGGGACCATTGCAATTAGCCGATTTTATTGGACTTGATGTTTGCCTTTCGATATTAAATGTGATGTATGATGGTTTTAAAAATCCAAAATATGCTCCTTGCCCTTTGTTAGTAAATATGGTCATGGCAGGAAAATTGGGTGTCAAATCGGGAGAAGGATTTTATGATTATTCGGAAAGTAAAAAAGCAGAGAAAGTTTCGAAACAATTTAGTAAATAGTAACAAGTGATTAGTGAATAGTCCTTGGCGTAAAATGTTAATTACTATTAACTAGTTACTAATCACTTAATAAATGGCAAAAATAATCCCTTTCAAAGCAATTCGACCAACTCCTGAAAAAGTTGGGCTGGTAACGTGTAGAAACTACGATGATTATTCGGCAGCTGAATTAGCTTGTTGGTTAGATTTTAATCCGTATTCGTTTCTTCATGTTTTGAATCCTGCTTTTGTGCATTCTCAAAAAATTACTTTAGACAAGCGTTTCAAGGCTGTAGCCAATAAATATCAGGATTTTAAAGAGGATGGAGTTTTATTTGAAGATGAAAAACCCTCGTTTTATATCTACGAAATAAAGACTAAAAATCAATCCTTTACCGGAATTATTGCTGGAACATCTATTGATGATTACAAAAATAATGTAATCAAAAAACACGAAGATACGTTGCAATATCGTGTAGAATTATTTAAAGATTATTTGCAACAAACAGGGTTTAATACCGAACCCGTTTTAATAACTTATCCAGATAATGAAACAATTGAACGATTTATTTTAGATAAAAAAAAGGAACAATCGATTTATCATTTTGCAACTACAAATAAAGAAGTTCATACTCTTTGGAAAGTGAACGCAGAACAAGACATTTTATGGTTGGAAAATCAATTTGAAAACATTCCAGAATTATATATAGCAGACGGTCATCACCGATCGGCTTCGGCTGAATTATTGTATGACGAAAATAAACATTTAGGAAATAAAAACTTAAATTATTTTATGAGTTTTTTAATTGCCGAAAGCAATGTGAAAATTTATGAATTTAATAGAATTATTCGTGATTTGAACGGGAATTCTGTCGAAGAATTTTTAGCAAAATTGGCTGAAAATTTCATCATAAAACCAAAAGAGCAAGAGCTCTGGAAACCACAAGACAAATTTGAATTTGGAATGTATTTGGATGGAAGTTTTTATGCGTTATTTTATAAAATAACAAACAAAAATCAACAACAAAGCTCACTTTTATCCAACTTAGATGCTCAAATATTGTATGACAAAGTATTGCAACCCATTTTAGGTATTGACGATTTACGAAACGATGAACGCATTGAGTATATCTCGGGAAAACAATCGATAGTAACCCTAAAAGAGTTGGTTGACGAAGGTGAGTTTGAAGTAGGTTTTATGCTATTTCCAAGTGATATTTCAGAAATTAAAGCATTGGCAGACAACAATTTAATCATGCCTCCAAAGTCAACTTACATTGAACCGAAGTTTCGAAGTGGATTGGTGGTGTATGAGTTGTAGAATTTTCGGGTTTCAGGTTTAAAGTTTCAAGTTTAAAACTTAGTTTTGTAATTTAACTAAGGAAAAATCACATTAAACATAACATGAGGAAGATTTTATATTTATTGGTGCTTTCTATAATTGGATTAATTGTTTTATATAATTATAAACCAATAATTATAAAATATCTTTCAGGAAATGCAATGATTTTAGAGAAAGTAAAAAATTATACTGTTACTATTGACGGGAATGAATATGAAGAGGTATTGTATAGAGACGACAACAAATTAATCCTTTTTCTTAAAAATCAAAATATTTCAAAAGAATATTCAATTTTATCAATTGAAATAAAAAACAATATAGTTGGATACAATTGTTCTTCAAATAAATGCTATGATACATTTTTAGGGAATGTATTCCAAAGCGACATGGGAAAAATGTTTGTACTATTTAGTGATAAGTATAAAGGTCCAAATTTTGAAGCAGATTTAAAAACAAACGGAGATAGCATTGAGTTTTACATTCCTAAAAAAGGAAATGGAAAAATACATGTTCAATTAATTTTAAATGACCCATGCAAATAGCTAAAAACCATACCGAAATAAAATCCCAACTGCCAAATTTAACTTCTTTACGTTTTTTTTTAGCCATTTTTGTGGTTTTGTATCACCTTCCACAATATTGTGAAAACAGAGGCTTTCCATTTTTTAACAAATTACCTATTTTTTTTAAAGGTGATGAAGCTGTTTTTATGTTTTTTTCGCTAAGTGGATTTTTAATAATAAGAGGACTTATTACCGAAAAAAGTAAAAATGGATTTATTGATTTAAAAAAGTTTTATTTACGAAGAGTTCTAAGAATATTTCCGCTTTATTATCTAATCTTAATTTTTGGATTTATTTTTTATAAAATAATTGCTCCTCATTTTGGTTATGTTGACACTTCTAATTACAATCTGTTATTAGGTATTATTTTAGGTTCGTCGTTTTTCGCAAATATTCTCGCCACAATGAAACCCGGAGGCATGTTAGAAATATTATGGTCAATAGGAATTGAAGAACAATTTTATATTTTTATTGCTCCAGTTTTAAAATTCATGAAAATTAAAAATTTTGTACTGTTCTTATTTCTATTTACAACACTTTATTTTATCATTTTTCATTTATCAGAATTAAATTTTTTAAGTAACTATTCAATGTATTTTTACTTTTTCTCTTTTAGCGGAGTTATAGCCTATTTGTCTTTGCAAAAAACAATTATAATAAAATCTTACATTTGCTATCCTGTTTATGGTCTGTTTTTGATGCTGTTTTTTTCGAATAGTATTCGAGAAAATTTAAATACTACTCTTTATAATTTAATATGCATGATGACTTTTTCTCTAACAATTTGGATGCTTTCGCAAAAAAGTATCTCTTTTTTAAATCATAGAATTTTAAACCATTTAGGGAAAATATCATATGGAATTTATATGTATCATGCTGTTGTTTTTCAGCTAATTGGTTTTGTTTTTATTAAATTCAAAATACCAAAATTAATCTCATCTAATAATTCCATTTTATTATTTTATGGGGTTGTAATCAGCATTACAATAATTATTTCTCATTTTTCATTCAAATATTTTGAAAATTATTTTATAAAATTAAAAAAACATTAATATGTCAATTCAACACAACCTCCAACATATAAAATCCCAACTTCCAAATCACGTTACATTAGTTGCCGTTTCAAAAACCAAACCAGTAACCGATTTAATGGAAGCTTACCAAGCCGGACAACGCATTTTTGGCGAAAATTATGTGCAAGAATTAGTCGAAAAACACCAAGAACTGCCAAAAGACATTCAATGGCATTTTATCGGTCATTTACAATCTAGAAAAGTGAAACTTATTGCGCCTTTTGTGTCTTTAATTCATGGTGTAGATAGCTTCAAATTGTTGCAAGAAATCAACAAACAAGCCAAAAAAAACAATCGGGTAATTGACTGTTTACTTCAAATTTTTATTGCCAATGAAGAAACAAAATTTGGTCTTGACGAAAAAGAATTAGCCGAAATTTTAGCCTCCGATGAATTTCAAAAACTAAAAAACATCAAAATTGTAGGTTTAATGGGAATGGCAACCTTCACTGATAACCAAAACCAAATCGAAAAAGAATTCAATTATCTAAAAACAATTTTTGATAAAATAAACGAATTATCACTTATCAATTGTCAACTATCAATTCTTTCCATGGGTATGTCTGGCGATTATCAACTCGCAATTTCATGCGGAAGTACCATGGTTCGAATTGGAAGTAGTATCTTTGGGAGCAGAAGCCCCCTAACCCCCGAAGGGGGAACTTTATAAAAGTAAAAACTAATATTAAAAATTACTTTACTAACTTTGCTATCAAATGATACAAAATTATAACGACAATTATTCCCCCTTCGGGGGGTAGGGGGCTTATGTACGCAATACTCGACATAGAAACTACCGGGGGACAGTTCAACGAAGAAGGAATCACTGAAATTGCCATCTACAAATATGATGGACACGAAATCATTGATCAATTCATCAGTCTTGTCAATCCCGAAAAACCCATTCAACCTTTTGTGGTTAAGCTCACAGGCATCAACAACGCTATGCTGCGTAGCGCCCCAAAATTTTATGAAGTAGCCAAACGAATCATCGAAATTACCGAGGGTTGCATCCTTGTTGCGCACAACACCTCGTTTGATTATCGAATATTACGAACAGAATTTCGTCGATTAGGATATGATTTTACCAAAGAAACCCTTTGCACTGTCGAACTTTCCAAAAAACTCCTGCCCGAACAAGAATCACATAGTCTTGGCAAACTTGTCAAAAGCCTCGGTATTCCAATAACTGACCGTCATAGAGCTAGCGGAGACGCCATGGCAACCGTTAAACTTTTCAAACTATTACTAGACAAAGACCTCGAGAAGGAAATATTGACAAGCACAATAAAAGCCGATATAAAATCAGGAATGGTGCCAAAATTACTCGATATTGTCGAAAATATGCCTTCAAAAGTGGGCGTTTACTACATTCATAACCAAAACGGTGACGTGGTTTACATCGGAAAAAGCAAAAACATAAAAAAACGTATCAACCAACATTTTACGGGAAGAACTTCTAAGTGCAAAAAAATTCAACACGAAGCACATACCGTAAGCCATGACGAAACGGGAAGTGAACTTATTGCGCTGCTAAAAGAGAGCGAAGAAATCAAAAAAAACAAACCCATTTACAACCGTGCACAACGAAAATCAATATTCCAATACGCTCTTTATCAAGAAATTAACACACATGGTTACATCGAATTAAAAATTCAAAAAGCCGACGGACGCAAAAAAGAAATCACCTCATTTACAACCCTACAAGAAGGCAAAAATTTCCTTTTCAGAATAAGCGATAAACACCAACTTTGTCAAAAGCTTAACGGACTTTACGACACCCAAAACGGCTGCTTTCAACTCAAAATTAACGAGTGCAATGGCGCCTGCATCAACCAAGAACCCACCGAAATTTACAACGATCGTGTAGCCGAATTCATTCAAGAAATTGACTTCCAAAATCAAAACATGATTATCATAGACAAAGGTCGAAAAGTAGCCGAAAAAAGCGCAATATTAGTCGAAAACGGCATCTACAAAGGCTATTGTTTCTTCGATTTAAACCACCAAATCACCAACATCGAAGTACTCAAAAACATCCTCATCCCCATGCAAAACAACCGGGACACAAAAACCATCATTCAAGGTTATTTAAAGAAAAACAAAGTACATAAAATCATTAAATTTTAACACAATAAGAAGCTATTTCCAGCTATCCGTTCCAAGCTTTTTCATTTTTTTCTGTTTTTCTATTGTCTTGAAAGGAGCTTCCGTTGGTCGCTCTTTCAATCCAAGAAAAACTAGAAAAAAAATAAAAAAGGCTTTCCACTACTATCTGGGCTAAAAAGACACCTGCATTTCATTGACAAATTTCAATAAAATGTGTAATTTTACAATCAAAACACAAAACTTGAACAACTATCTCATCACTATAATTGGCCCAACCGCAATTGGCAAAACAGCACTAAGTATTGCCCTAGCAAAACACTATAATTGTGACATCATTTCATGCGATAGCCGACAATTTTTTAAAGAAATGAGTATTGGAACAGCAGTTCCAAACAAAGATGAACTTGCTGCAGCACCGCATCATTTCATCCAAAACAAATCCATATTTGAAAACTATTCGGTAGGCACTTTTGAAAAAGAAGCAATTACCAAACTCAATGAATTATTTACCAAAAACAATATCCAAATCATGGTGGGTGGTTCGGGCTTGTATGTTGATGCAATCCTCAAAGGACTCGATAATTTCCCTGAAATTCAACCCGAAATAAGAACCCAAATTCAATTGGAATACAACAAAAACGGTTTGGACTATCTGCAAAATACTTTACAACAATTAGACCCTGATTATTTCAACCAACTTAGTCAAATCAACGCGCAAACGCTCCTCAACCCTCAGCGAATGATGCGTTTTGTAGAAGTTTGCCTTGGCTCAGGACTACCCTACTCTAGTTTTTTAAAAAAACAAAACATACAACGCAATTTCACTCCAATCATTATTGGTCTGGAAGCGGAACGCGAAACCATGTACAATAGAATCAACCAACGGGTTGATATAATGTTTGAAAATGGTTTACTAGAAGAGGCAAAACAAGTGCACCAACATAAAGCGTTAAATGCGCTACAAACCGTTGGATACCGCGAACTATTTGATTATTTTGAAGACAAAACAACTTTAGAATTTGCCATAGATCAAATCAAAATGAATACCCGACGATTTGCCAAACGACAAATAACGTGGTTCAAACGAATCGAAAACGTATCGTGGTTTGACTATTTGACGGAGCAAAATTCAATAATTAACACCCTTAATCTAAAAATTAACTAATTGGATTTTTATTTAAAAAATAATATTTAAAATATGAAAAAAATACTCTTCCTTTTGATATTTTGTTTTATTTCATGTGGAATTCCGTATGATGGAGAAACAATTATTACGTTAAATGTGAGGCTTGTAAATGCTAATAACGAGCCTATTCCAAATGAAAAAATGAATCTTAGAACAGATTTTGATGAAAACAACACAGATTATTCGTACTTTCAAAAAACATCCAACAATGCTGGGTTAATTAACTTTACAATGTTTAAACCTATCAGCGGTACTACATTGATTTTTGAAGATTCACCAGAATATCTACCTGTTCGGATTACTGGAATCAACCAAGTTAATTTTGAAGAATTATATTGGAATGTAGGAACAATTACTTTATTAAAACAAAATGAAATTATACCTTTCTCTATAAATTTCAATCAACAAAGTTCTAATAAAACTGTCGAAAAAATTGATTTAGATGCCATAAAATACCAATCTGACTATGATATCGCTACTGAAATAAATCCGTTTTATGGTGAATTCCAAACGGTTTATTATCTCAAAAAAAATCAGAATTTTATTTTAAACTATGAAATAAAAAATACATCAACTCAAGCAATTGAAAAAAAATCCATTCCATTATCAATTGGTAGCAATGAATCTTCATATACCATAATCTACTAAATATGAAAAAAATAGTATATGTGTTTTTCCTTTTCTATTCTATATCAATTAGTGCACAAAAACCAAAAAAGAAACCATTTATTGAATTTCAACCCGATTTTAGGTTTGGACTTCAAGCTCCTGCGTATTTTGGAAATAATTTTTTCGCAAATGATTTTAAGGAAACAATTGGTGTCCAATCAACACTATCCTTGGCAAAAGTAAAAAATTTTAGACTTGGATTAAGTTTTGATATTCAAAGGTTAAATCTAACAAACACTGAAATTATAGGTGCTTTTAGACATGTAACTATAAAAACGACATCAATAATAATCGAATACGAAAAAAAAATAAACAAACTAAATACCATTTCTCCAACACTATCTTTTGGTTTTAATGACATTAATTATAGAAATGAAGGAATAATTGCATCTCAATATGGTAATGAATTAAAAACTGGATTTTACTTTTCTAGAAGTTTAGACAAAACTTTTGCAGTATTTGCTGGGCTCCATTATGCTTATTATTTTAATTCAAATTTAAATGCAACTCCAGAAAATACGGAGTATTTTGGACATTCAAACAAAGTAGTTTTATCAATTGGTATTCAAATTCATTAATCATGCCTATTTCACCCAATTTTAGTTCAATACTAGAAGAAACTTTTGAAATTAATTTTTTACAATGCTACCCAAACGGTAAGCTAAAACACACCGATTTGTGTAATATTCTTCAGCTTACGGCTGCAAAACATGCCGAGTTGGGAGGCATTAGTTTTACTGATATGCAAGCGCACCATCAAGCATGGGTGTTGAGCAGGTCACGACTTGAAATATCTAAAATGCCTCGTTGGAGAGATACTGTGGTAGTAAAAACATGGATTCATTCATTAGAAAATTCAAGATCTATACGTTGTTTGGAAATGTATTTGAATGATGAAAAAATTGTTGGCTGTGAAACGTTTTGGGCAGTTTTTAATACGCAAACTAGAAGACCTGAAGCTTTGGCGTTACCTCATGATCATTTTGAAAAATATCCCACAAAGACAACTCAAAGTGATTTTAAAAAAATAGCTATTTCTTTGCCCGAAAAAAAAGTGGGTAGCAAAACTATAGTGTTATCAGATTTGGATATTGTGAACCATGCCAATAGCGTGAAATATATGGAATGGTGTTTTGATACCCTTCAGACTGAGCAATTGTTGAAAGAGAAGATTACAGAAATTGAAGTGAATTATTTGAAAGAAGTTGGTTTTAATGAAACCATTAGTATTCATGAGCATAAAGATGAAAATACATCCATTTTTAGTATTAAAAATGATGAAAAAGTATGTTTTGCCATGGAAGTTACTTGGTGATTTGGAATTATTTATAATATTTTGATTTCAAACGGGGTTTCTTAGCCCAGATTGAAGTGGAAAGCCTTGCGAACATAAAAGTTATTTTTTTCTTGGCTAGCAAAAGCGACCAACGGAAGCTCTTTGCTGGCCTAGAAAAAAAAAACTTTTATGGAGCAAGCTTGAAACGGAAAGCTGGATTGGCTTCTGAAACAAAAACGGGTTTGTAACTACTACCAAATGGAAGTATAAAAAAAGCCTCAATTTCTTGAGGCTATTGAGTTATTTTTTTACTACCAATCTAAATCCTTCACCGTGAATGTTCAGAATTTCAACATTTTCATCTTCTTTTAGATATTTACGAAGTTTAGCAATGTAAACATCCATACTTCTGGATGTGAAGTAGTTATCGTCTCTCCAAATTTTGGTTAAGGCTAGCTCACGAGGCATTAAATCTTCAACATGTAATGCCAACATTTTGAGTAATTCGTTTTCTTTTGGCGATAGTTTGATTGGCTCGTTTCCTGGGAAATTCAAAAATCGCAGTTTAGAGTTCAAATGAAATTTACCAATTTGAAATTCAAATTGAACATTTTCGGCTTTAGTTTCTGATGATTTTCTTAAAATAATTGCTTTAATTTTCATCAATAAAACTTCAGAATCAAAAGGCTTATTCAAATAATCGTCGGCTCCAACTTTGTATCCTTTTAACACATCTTCTTTCATTGTTTTTGCGGTTAGAAAAACAATTGGCACTTCTTTGTTTTTGTCTCTAATCTCTTTAGCAAGCGTGTAACCATCTTTGTAAGGCATCATAACATCTAAAATACACAAATCAAATGTGTCTTTTTTAAATTTTTCAAAACCTTCCATACCATTTTTAGCCAACGTTACGTCAAAGTCATTTAAAATTAAATAATCTTTTAGTATTGCTCCAAAATTTTGATCATCTTCAACAAGCAAAATCTTTTTATTTTCTTTTTCCATATTTATTTAGTTTATTAGTGGGATTTTTATAATAAATGTACTTCCTTTTCCTTTTTCACTTTCCACAAAAACGTGTCCGTTGTGGTCTTCAACAATTCGTTTCACGTAGGACAAACCTAGTCCGTGACCTTTTACGTTATGTATATCGCCGGTATGCTCTCTATAAAATTTTTCAAAAATTCTTTTTTGAGCAACTTTGCTCATGCCTGCACCTTTGTCCTGAACTTTAATTACAATATAATCTTTAATATTTTCAGTAAAAACGTCAATTTCGGGTTTGTCGGGCGAATATTTAATGGCGTTATCCAAAATATTAACCATAACATTTGTAAAATGCACATCACTCAGCAAAACCGAAGTTCGAGTTGCACTGAAATGAGTAGTTATTGTTCCTTGCCTGTCTTCAATAATTAAATGTACGTGCTCTATTGCATCTTCAATTATATCTTGAATATCTAAATTTTCTTTGCTAATATCCAACTCCTTTTTTTCTAATTTAGATATACGCAGTACGTTTTCAACCTGAGCGTGCATTCGTTTATTTTCGTCTCTAATCATTTGCAAATAGCGAAAAACTTTTTCTTTATCGTCAATCACTTTTGGGTTTTTAATAGCATCAAGTGCTAAATTTATTGTTGCAATTGGTGTTTTAAATTCATGCGTCATGTTATTAATAAAATCGGTTTTGATTTCAGAAATATGACGTTGTTTCATTAATTGATGTAACGCATTTGCATAGGCAATAATTATGACTAATGTAAAAACAATAGAAAGTAATGTAATAGCTAATATTTCCGAAAACAAAAATTTCTTTTTCTGCGGAAATGAAACTAACAATTGGTATTGGTTATTTCCATCATTATCAACAAAAATAGGAATGGAATAGGTTTCATATTTATCAAAACGAAACCTCTCTGATTTAATTTTGGTTGCAAGCCCATTGCTGTACACATTAAATTCAAATGGCGTTTTAATTCCATATTCTTCCAATTCTTTGGCTAATATTTTATTCATATCAAGAATAGAAATTCTGTCTTGAATTGGAAATGTAGCTGCAATATCTTTGTATTGGATTTCAAATTGAGCACTGTTTAATATATCCAAGGAACCCGTTTTTTCAATTGTTAAATCGGGAATATTACTTTGTTTTCTAGTAGTATTATCTAATGAATTACTATTAAAAATTTCTGTTTTTCGTTTAGATATAAAATTTTTAAGTTTTATACTGTCGGAATTTTTATCAAAGAACGTTGAAAATATATCATAATCCTGCGCAATAATACTGTTTGAATAAACTATTGTTTGGTTAGTTTTTGAATTACGTTGGTAATACCCAAATTCTAACAAATTATCGTCTTTAGGGGCTTTGTTTGTGCTGTCTTTCTTTTTATTATATTTACTATAAAATGCGTATTCTTCTCTTTGTTGCAATTTTTGAGCAACGCTTCCTAATACTTGTTTAACATGGTATTTGAATTGTTCTTCGTTGTTTTCAAAAGATGTATTGAACCAATACACTTGTACAAGTATTATCCCCAAAAGGGAAAGACTCATCAAAACAACTAAAAGACGGAAAACAAATTTATTCATCAATACAAAAATAACTTTTTAACAAAAATAATGAATATACATTAACCAAACATTAACATTTAAACCTTTTTTTATTTATTTTTCAAAATTTTAATAATTTCATCAACTCTTGTTTTAAAATCGTCAGAATAAGTGTTAGAAATCACAAAATCACTCTTAGCGTTTCGTTCCTCGTCGCTCATTTGATTGTTTATGCGGTTTTGCACTTGTTCGCGAGTGGTTTGATCTCGCTCCATTACACGCTTAATTCTTGTTTCTATTGGTGCCGAAACCGAAATGATGTAATCACAGTCTTTATATGCGCCACTTTCAAATAAAATAGCTGCTTCTTTAATAACAAACGGACTATTTTTATGGGTTAAAACCCACTTATCAAAATGTTTCTTTACTTCTGGATGCACTATAGCGTTTAACTTTTTTAATTTTTCGGGAGATCCAAAAACAATAGCTGCTAGTTTATCTCGGTTAATAATTCCATTATCTACAATATCTTGACCAAATTCGGTGGCAATAGCTAGGCCAACATTTGGTAATTCCATAACCTTTCTGGCTTCTACATCGGATATATAAACTGGAATACCCTTAGATAAAAAATAATTTGCAATTGTTGATTTCCCTGAGCCAATTCCGCCAGTTAAACCAATTATTTTGGTTGAATTGGTTATTGGATTCTGTTGAAAATCTTGTGGCGTAGTATTTGTTTGTGCTGTTTGAATTTCACTAATTTTAGTTGTGTTGACTGGAAAAAACAAATCAGGAAATGCAACTTCAGGTTTTTGTTTTAAAATATGAATTTTAAAATATGATTTTAAAAACCCAAATCCGTATCCTGAAAATTGTTTCCAAACCGCAACAACTGCATAACTTCCGATCAAGATACTTTTGTTTTGAATACTAGCAATAATGAACACCAAAACAAAATAACCAAAATATAATTTTAATGGAATGTCAATCAAAACAATAAGAAGTAAAACAGAACAAATAAAACCTATCATGAACAATGAAGGAAACCAAAAGGTTAATTTTTTATATTCAGGATACCATGAATCCAAAATTGGTCGGGCTTTACCAAATTTAGAAACTTGAATAGTAAACTTTTCCCAATCAATTCTTCTTTTGTGATATACAAAAGCTTTATCAAATAAACGGGTTTTGTAGCCTAATTTCCATAATCGAATACTTAAATCAGGATCTTCGCCAGGATGAATATTCCCAAAACCTTTTGAATCTAAAAATGCCTTTTTGGAAATTCCCATATTGAAACTTCTGGGTTGAAACTTTATTACTTTTTCTGAACCTCCTCTTATTCCACCGGTTGTAATAAAGGATGTCATAGCAAAATTTATTGCCTTTTGAACTGGCGAAAAAGATTGTAACGCATTATCTGGACCACCAAAACAATCAACATAATTGGTGTGTAATTCTTTTTCGACTTCCGTCAAATAATGTTCTGGTATAATACAATCTGAATCAAAAATCAAAAAATAATCTCCCTTTGCTACTTTCATTCCAAAATTTCTTGAATCGCCTGGACCTGAATTTTGTTTATAATAATAAGCAATGTTTAATTTGGATTGATAACTTTCAACAACAGATTTACAATCAATTGATGAACCATCTTCAACAATAACAATTTCAAAATCTTTAGTGAATGTAGTATTTGAAAGGCTATCTAACAATTCGTTAACTTCGTCGGGACGGTTATAAACAGGTATAATTATTGAAAAATACATATTCAATTATTTTTTTTGCAAAGATACGTATATAAATAAAAAAGTCCCGATAAAATCGGGACTTTCAAATTAAATCAAAAATTAGAATTATCTTTTAATCACTTTGATTGTTTTTACTTTGTTATCAGCTGTAACTTTTACTAAGTACGAACCTGAAGCAAGGTTAGACATATCAATTTGACTTTGCGTCGCGTTGATTGATTTTACCATAACTTCTTGACCTAATAAATTCAATACTTGAACTTTAGAGATCTCATTCGCATACGAGATGTTTAATACATCTGTTACAGGGTTTGGATAATAAACAAAACTTGCATCATCAAATGTAGTATTGTTCATAACAACTACATTGATTTTGAAATCTGCTGTTTCACCCCAAGTTCCTGAATAACAAGAATTAGCTGGTTCTTGAGCTACATCTGTAGCCACAATTCTCATTGTGTGAACTCCCGCAGGAACAGATGTAGGCATAACAAATGATGCATTCAAACTAGTTGGAGCAGCTGTTGTTGGAGAAACTCCAGTATAAACAATTTCAGAGGCTTCAAAAGTATAGTTATCATTGGCATCAATCCAAATTACTGTATTGTAATCATATGAAGGTGCTGAGAAACCATCTGGAACATTAAACGTAAGTTGTAGGTTATTACTAACCCCTTGCGTCATATCAACTACGGTTGCAGGTGCTGCATTATATACTGGTGCAGTAGAAACCGTGTTAGGGAAGTTTGTTGTACCTAATTGTACGTTAGTAATACCTGTTCCGTCAACTGAAGATGGAGCAGATGGACAATAACATCCTGCACTGTTTGTTGTATATGTTACTTCAGTACAAGCTGTAGCATTTCCAACTACGTTGTAAGGTACAACTCTAACATAATAAGCAGTTGCCATAGTTCCTACATGAGAATAGGTTAAAGCAGTACCTAAGTCAGAAGCATTCAAAATTTCTGTACCACCAGCCGTAGTTCCAATAGATATTTTGTATCCATTAGCTCCCGCAGCTGCAGTCCATGAAATAGCAGTAGCAAAGTTTCCGCAGTTTGTATTTGGTGTTGCAGTTACAGTTGCACAAGCAGGAATAGTTGCAGGTGTTAAACGCACTTCAAAATTATCAATTGAGAAATCAATATCAGCACTTCCATTGTCAATACCTTCAACCGCTCTGAAAGCAAAACGTACATCTTGATTAGCATACGCATCCAAATCAAGGGTAGTTGTTGTACCTGTAATTGATGGTTGGTTGGTATTATCAAATTTATACAATTCTGTCCATGATGTTCCGTTTGTAGAAATCAAAACTTGAATCATATCATCTGCTTCCCACGGAGTAGTTGGCTCAAATGTATTCGCCCATTGTACTGCTGCAGCATCAAATTTTAATTCATATCCTGTAGCTGGAATGTTAATCACTGGCGAAATAAACCAATCATTAGCACCTGTAGTATATATTTCGTTTCTAATAGCTCCTGTAGTTCCGTTATTTGCAAAACCATCAGCAACCCATCCAGAAGTACCTGGACCTGATGGACCTGTTGTTAAATTCCCTCCATAACGATTAGACCAACAACCCGGTAAGAAAGTAGTAAATGTTTCTAATACTGGAGCTGTTAATGAATCACAAGTTGTAAATGAGATAGAAGTACAACCAGTAGTTGTACCATACTGATTAACTGGTGAAATAGTTACATAATAGGTTGTTCCAGGTTCAGTAACTAAATTGTAGCTAGTTACATTTCCTACATCAACAGCATTTAAAATATCTACTCCCGAAGCAGATGTACCCACAGTTATTTTGTATGAAGTAGCATCAGCACTTGCTGCCCAAGTAATGGTTCCGCTGGTTACATTTTCAGCCAAATCAGCTGGCGATGTAATAGCAACACACGCAGGTGGTGTTGTAGGAATTGCTTCCCAAACTACATTATCTAAATATACATAAGTATATGTAGAAGTTGACAATCTTCTGAATGCAAAATGAGTATTAGTACCTGTATAAGCGGCAAAACTCACTGAGTATTCTGACCAACCTGAATTAATATCAACCGTTTGTAATACTGTAAAAGTAGAAGCATCAGCTGGGTTAGACATCGTACCAATTTGTAAATCTTGCGTAGCATTATCATTTCTTGCAAAGAAACGCAATCTGTGCGTTCCTGCAGATAAATTAGTCATTACAGGAGAAACTAACATCATATTGTCAGTAGCCGTTGAACTTGAGTTGTAAAATGCGATACTATTTGGAGCTGAATTATTTGTTGTTGTAGTACCCACAGTTGCAAAACTTGACAAACTTGCACCACTTAATACTCTACTCCAACAACTAGGAATTGAACCTGAAGCTGTTAAAGAGTCAAAATTTTCTGACAATGCAGAATAAGTTCCACATGCAGTAGTAAATGCAAATGGCCCAGTCCAAGCACTTGACTCAGTTGTAGAACAAACTGAACGTACATAAAACTGATAGGTAGTATTTGCTGTCAATCCAGTTAATGAGTATGGATTAGTAGTTGTAGCAGCTATAGTTGGTGTTCCTGTAGGTGTAAAACCAGTAGTTCCCCATTCAATATCCCAAGATGTTGAAGCACCATTTTCTGTCCAAGCTAAATTTTGAGCCGTTGGAGATACAGAAGTAGTTGTTAAAGCAGAAGGAGGAAGACATGTAGGTGCTGCTAGAATATTTACTAAATAATCCTCGGCTTGACCATATCCGCTTGATGATGCTCCACAAGCTTGAGTAGCTAAAATTGCAGAATCATCACCACCTCTTACTCTCATTCTAGTTTGACCTAAAGAGGCATTTGCTGGAACTAAAACACTTATTGAAGAAGTACCAGAAGCTCCTGCATTACTATCTAAAGAGAATGATTCTGAAGCTTCAAATGTTGAATTATGGTTAAAATCAACCCAAACTCTGCTATATTGATTAGAATCTGAACCCATAGTAACAGCAACTGAAGCAGTAACTCCAGCTGTTAAATCAGGAATAGCAATTGTTGCTGGTTGTGATGTAGTGAAATTTTCAAAAAATGGAGTAGTGTTTCCACTTGAAACATTAGACCAAGAACCTATTTCTACTTTTGTAATACCATCAGTTGTACCACCTGAAGAGTATGTAGGTGAACAAAAACAGCCAGTAGCATTTGTAGAATAAGTAATTTCAGTACAAGCAGTTGCATCACCTATGTTATTAAAAGGAACCACTTTAAAATAGTAAGTAGTACCTGCGTTTCCAAGATGTGAATAAGAATTTGTTGTAACTACTTGATTGTTTAAAACTTGAGTTCCTCCTGAAGTTGTACCTATTGACAATTTATAACCATCAATGTTAGTAACTGCATTCCATGTAACGGCTGTTGCATAGTTACCACAAGCCGTATCAGGTGTAGCAACCACGTTTGTAGCACATGAAGGCGCTACAGCTGGAATTGCCTCCCAAACAACATCATCCATGTAAATTGTCGTATTTTGAGAATTGTTTTTAAACACTAAGGTTTTAACACTAGCAGGCAAAGCACCAGGAGTTACTATATACTCTGCAATAGAAGCTGCTGTAATACCTGTACCTAAATTTACATTTTGTAATAAGGTGAATGTTGAAACATCTCCAGGAGTTGTTAAATATCCAACACTCAACAATTTACTTGCAGTTGTACCATAAGCTTTAAAACGTAATCTGTGCGTATTAGCAGCTAAATTTGATAACGCTGGTGTGTGTGCATAAGAAACTGTAGTTCCAGAAGCATATAAATACCATCTGTTTGCTGGTGTCGCTGGCGCCACACTACCCGTTGTTACATAAGAAGAATCTGTACTACCTAACTTAGACCAACATGTTGGCAAAGCTGCAGTACTTCCTGTTGCAGCTGCATCAAAATTTTCATTTAATGTAGCGTTTTCATCACAAGTTGTGAATGAACTTTCTGTACAACCTGTAGCAGTACCGTATTGGTTAACTGGGAAAACTGTTACAAAATACGTAGTACCCGCCTCAGCTTGAGTTAAATTATAAGAAGTTACGTTTCCAACTGAAAACTGACTCAATATATCCGTACCACCAGCTGTTGTTCCTACAGAGATTTTATATGAAGTAGCGTCTAGTTGTGCATTCCAAGTTATTACTGGATTAGACACGTTTTCTGCTAAATTAACAGGTGATGTAATAGCAACACATGGAGGTGCCGTAGTAGGAATATCTTCTACAACAACATCATCAATATAAATTTTCCAACCATCTAATCCATTTGCTGGAACGTGAAACGCAATATATACGTCTCCAGTATATGCAGCTAAACTTGCTTGTAATCCTGTATATGTAACATTTGAATAAGAAGTATTTGCAATCAACGTATTTGTAAAATCAGCTGCTGCATTACCAGTTGTAGATAACAATACTTCAAAATCATTTGGCTCAGCTGCTGATTCCACTCTTGATTGAAAACGTAATCTTTGATTAGCTGTTAATGTTATTTTTGGAGTTATCAACCAATCATTATTTACTCCAGCATTATAATCTGTATCTATACTAGCACATTGGTCACCCGCAAATGGGTTGGTAGTAAAATTGGTATTCCAAGCATCAGCAGTACCTGCCACATTCAATACCGTCCAACAAAACTCTGAGCTTGATGTTGAATCAAATGTTTCTGTAAAAGGTGTTGTAAATGCAATACAAGAAGTTCTGAAGGTTCCTGCAATTGACCAATCTGAAAAATCAGTTGCACCACATTTAGAACGTACCCATACATTATATGGTGTATTTGATGTTAAACTAGTTAAATTTGTCGTTACTACTCCTGCAGCAGTATTACCTGTAGCAACTGTCGTTGAAGTTGGTGCCGTAGTTGTATTTGCAAGGTAATATTCATATCCTTCTGCTGGAGCCACAGCTGGTGCAGTCCATGCAATAGAAGCACTTGTACCTGTAACAGCTGATGCCGTTACCGCAGTTGGCGCAAAACATGATGGAGCAGTTCCTTGAGAAATGGCCACGTCATCAAAATGTAAATAATAATCTCCTACTGCCCATGTTGCATTGAAACGAACATACAATGCTGTTGATGGAGGCGGCGTAAAAGTTACCGTTTTTTGAGCACAAGATGTTGACGGCACGTGGTCTGTTGAAACCGTTGCCCCAGGGGCATCAAACCATGTTGAATTATTTGTGGAAAACTGTACTTTGAAACTACCAAAGGTATTTGGAGTAGCAGTCCCGCCTGAATAATTAAGAACCTTATAATAATAGGTCATTGTAATTAATCCTCCATTGGAAGCACCAACGGTTGGTGATGCTGTAATTCCAGTAGCAGCACTACCATACAAATTTCTTCTCAAGTTTTGGTTAGTACACGCATTTGTAGCTGTACGGGAAAACTGTGCGGTTGTCCAACCATGACTTGTAGTTGAAAAGTCTTGTGTGTAGGAGACTTGCGCCTGCACCACGTCACTTAACCCAACTAAGAGAAAAAAACAAAACATCAATCGCATGACATGCGACTGTAACGTTTTGGTTAACGTAATTTTTTTCATAATTAATAATTTTTGTTGTTAATTTAATTGCTAATGTAAGTAAAAAAAAATAAAAAGAACAAAATTAGGACGTTAATTTTTTTTAGAATTATATATAAAACAAAAAAACCTAACTTTTGTTAGGTTTTTTTAGTTAATTACGCTAAAATACTTGTTTTTTGACAATCAAAAATTACACTATACTCTTCAGACTTACCATTTCGTTTGTGTCAGCTAAATAATCAACTCCTTCAAAACCAAATCCAAATAAATTAAGGAAGTCTTGTTTGTACCCATTCAAATCCCCTATTTCTGGTAACGATTCTGTAGTTGACTCAAGCCAAAGTTGCGCCACTCGCTCTTGAACGTCTGTTCTCATTTCCCAATCGTCAATTCTGATTCGCCCGTTTTCATCAAGCGGAATTTCTTTATTTGCATATAATCTATCAGCATACAAACGTTGTATTTGTTCAATACAGCCTTCATGTATTCCTTCTGCTTTCATTATTTTATATAATAATGATATATATAAAGGTATAACAGGTATGGCCGAACTTGCTTGTGTTACCAAAGCTTTATTTACAGATACATAAGCTTTACCATGTAATGACGTTAAATCTTTGGTGATTTCAAAAGCTGTCGCTTCCAAGTGATCCTTGGCTCGCCCAATTGTTCCTTTTCTGTAAACCGCTTCGGTTACTTCTGGCCCTATATAAGAATAAGCAATTGTGGTTGCTCCTTCTGCCAAAACGCCTGCTTCTTTCATGGCAGTCATCCACATTGACCAATCTTCGCCGCCCATAACAACAACAGTGTTATCAATATCGTCTTGATTGGCAGGCTCAATTGATACTTGAGTTACATTACCTGTATGAAAATCAACTGTTTTATTGGTAAATGTTCCGCCAATTGGTTTTAATGTTGAACGATGTAAAACACCGGTTGTTGGGTGCATTCTTACAGGAGAAGCTAAACTATAAATTATCAAATCAACTTGTCCTAAATCTTGCTTGATTAAATCAATAGTTTGTTGTTTTATTTCATTTGAAAATGCATCTCCATTAATACTTTTTGCATATAAACCAGCAGTTTGTGCCTCGTTTTCAAATGCAGCCGAATTGTACCAACCTGGTGATGCCGTTTTGCCAGCAGATGGTTCTTTTTCAAAAAACACACCAATAGTAGCAGCATTACATCCAAAAGCACTTGTTATTCTTGAGGCTAAACCAAAACCAGTTGAAGCACCAATTACTAGTACTTTTTTGGCTCCATCAATTGCACCTTTTGATTTTACGTATTCGATTTGATTTTTTACATTTTGAGCACATCCTTCTGGGTGAGCTGTTAAGCAAATAAACCCTCTCATTCTTGGTTCGATAATCATATACTTATTTTTTAAAATTGAAAATTTAGTTTAATAATTCTTTTGCGTGTTGCAATGCCGATTCAGATATACTAGATCCTGATAGCATTTGTGCAATTTCTGTAATACGTTCGTCAGGATTTAATAATTTAAGCTCCGACTTTGTTTGTTCGTTTTCTACTTTTTTATAAACTTTAAAATGGTCTTTTCCTTTTCCAGCAATTTGTGGTAAATGAGTAATTGCAAAAACCTGCATTGACAAACTCATTTTTTTCATGATTTGTGCCATTTTATTAGCTATTTCTCCCGAAACACCTGTATCAATTTCATCAAAAATTATGGTTGGCAAACTGGAATATTGTGACAATATAGCTTTAACAGCCAGCATAATTCGGGACATTTCGCCGCCTGAAGCTACTTTTTTTAATAAACCAAAATCAGATCCTTTGTTGGCAGCGAACAAAAATTGAATTTCGTCTTTTCCATTTTGTAAAAAAACATTTCCGAAATGTAATTGAATCGAAAATCGAGCGTTTTCCATACCTAACAATGCCAAAATAGCTTCCATTTTTTGAGTTAAAACAGGTAGTGCCTCTTCCCTATTTTGATGAATTGTTTCTGAAAGTTTGTTTAATTTTGACTCCAATTCAGTAACCAATTGACTGTTTTTTTGAATATCACTTTCAATCGATGCAACAGAAACCACTTTATCGTCCAAATCATTTTGAATAACAAGTAATTCGTCAATTGATTGTACTTGGTGTTTTTTCTGTAACGAATATATAAGTTGTAATTTTTGAGTAATTTGTTCCAGCTTTTCAGGTTCACCCATAATTGACTCCGAATAAACTTGTAATTCTTTATCAATATCGTCAAACTCAATTAAAACACTTGAAATTCGTTGAAAAATAGTATCGTAATCGGATGAAAAAGGAGCTATTTTTTGTAATACTAATTTAATTTCTTTAAGATTTTGAGCTATTCCAAACTGCTCATCGTTGGCTATAGCCAAAGATTTAATTAAACTTTCTTTAATAAATTCAACATTATTAAGTTTTTCAAGCTCAATTTCTAATTCGTGCTGGTTGCAATTTTGCAATTGAGCTGCCAATAATTCATCCAACAAAAATGTATTGTACTCTTGCTCTTTAACAAGTGATGAAAGTGTATCGTTTAGCTGCTTTAGTTGTGCTTCGGCTTGTTTGTATTGTTTTAAAAGTAAAAAATAGGTTTCAAGGTGTTCCGAATTATTTGCAACAGCATCAATTATTTGAAACTGCATTTTTGTTTCAGATAATTCTTGGGTTTGATGTTGCGAATGGATGTCGAGTAAAAGATCGCTCAATTCCTGTAATTCCGATAAATTTACAGGGGTATCGTTTATAAAAGCTCTGGATTTACCTGAGGGTAAAATTTCTCTTCTAATAATAGTATCCGTTTCATAATCTAAATCATTTGCTGTAAAAAAAGCTTCAATATTATACTTTTTAATACTAAAATGGGCTTCAATAACGCACTTTTCTTCTTTGTTTTTCAATGAAGTTAAATCGGCACGTTTTCCCAAAACAAGACCTAAAGCACCAAGAAGTATTGATTTTCCTGCGCCCGTTTCGCCTGTTATTACTGAAAAACCGTCGGTAAAATTTACAGATAGCTTTTCAATTAATGCATAATTTTCAATAGATAACGAAGTAATCATGAGCTATTTTTATAAAATTACATCTTAATTTGTGACCACTTTGCTGAATTTAAAGGAGATATTTTGTTTAATGTATCAACTAATCCGGTTATTGGGGTGCTTGGCCCTCCTGAAAAAATAGATACAATTTCATCCGACTTGGCGTCAAAGAACAAACGCATTACAAGTGCATTTGGTCGTAAAGAATAAATTGAACTTAATTCTTGAATAGCTGTTTCAACACCTAATTTAGACGTTTTTAAATCTTTAGTCATACCATCTAGTTGGATATGATAATCAGTCATTGCTTGGCGGTACGGATTAAATGTTGGCGAAAGAATATCACTAATAATAAAAAATCTATTTTGATTTCCGTCAGATTGTGACCAACCTTTATAACCGCTTTGTGCAGCTACATTTACTATGTTCTGTGCAATATTAAAATGGTCAGTACCACTATTTGCAACAAATGTTTCGGCATCCATCCCTATAATTAAATTGGCATAAAATGCTAGTGTAGAAATTAAATTGGAGTCGAAACTATTTGGGTTGTAATTTAAATTTTCAAACTCAATGTATTTGAAACTAAAGTCTTTGTCATTTATATTTAAAACTGGTGTTAAGTAACTGGAGTTAAAAACTGGTCGAGACGACTGAACTTGAATTGTAGCTGTAAAATTATTGGCATTGTACTCGTTAAGTACAATAATCATTGCGCAATTAATCAATTCGTTTTGCTCGTATTTCTTTTCGGTCCAATTGGTTTTATTTACAAAATCGTTTAATGCGGCTTCTAAATTTTTAAAAATTTGTGGATTGGCATTGGTTATTTTTGAATAATCCACTACAACTTTGCAATCCAACTCTTGAGAATTTGCAAAAAAACCGGTAAAAAACAGCAATAATAAAATAAATTTAGGCATGATAATGTTGAATTACTTTGTTAATAATATCTAGTGCAACGTCTTCTTTTGATTTTAAATCCATTGGAGTTATAACTAAATTATGGTCAATAAAGGTTACTTTGTTTGTTGGTTTACCAAAACCTGCACCTTCATCTTGTAACGAATTTAAAACAATCAAATCTAAGTTTTTTTTCTGAATTTTCAGCTTAGCATTTTCAATTTCATTTTCCGTTTCCAAAGCAAAACCAATTAAAAACTGATTTTTCTTTTTTTCGCCCAAAGAAGCTAAAATATCTTTAGTTTTTTCTAATTCTATCATAAAAGTTGCGTCACTCTTTTTGATTTTTTGATTGGCAACATTTTTAGGTTTATAATCTGCAACGGCAGCTGCTGCAATGGCTACATCCACATCGTTATAATATTTATGACAAGCAATGTACATTTCGTCAGCGGTTTTAACGCTTACTAACTCAATAGATGAGGAAGTAGTGGTTATATGAGTTGGTCCAGAAACTAAAACTACTTCAGCGCCCAATTGTGCAGCACAATTAGCAATATCAAAGCCCATTTTTCCCGTTGAATGGTTCCCAATAAAACGAACAGGGTCAATAGCTTCGTAGGTTGGTCCTGCAGTAATTAATATTTTTTTTCCTAATAAAGGTAATTTTTTTTCTAAATCAGCTTCAATAAAAGCAATAATATTTTCGGGCTCTGCCATTCTGCCTTCACCTGAAAGCCCACTTGCTAATTCGCCGGACTCAGCAGGAATAATTTTATTTCCAAAAGATGCTAAGGCGTTAAAAGAAGCTAGTGTTGAAGGATGTTTGTACATATCCAAATCCATTGCTGGCGCAAAATAAACTGGGCATTTTGCTGACAAATAGGTGGCAATTAATAAATTATCACAATTTCCAGACACCATTTTTGACAATGTATTGGCAGTTGCAGGAGCAATAACCATATAATCCGCCCAAAGGGCAAACTCAACATGATTGTTCCAAAGTTTTTCGCCTAAT
>JBILQQ010000058.1:0-6357 GCA_044373115.1 Flavobacterium sp. | reverse complement strand
TTTTATTGGATTATTTTAAAAAAGAAGCTGAGAAGAGTTCTAATACTACCAATTATCAGTTTTGGAGACATGATAACAAACCAATAGAATTATGGAGTAATGAAGTGATTCAACAAAAAATTGAATATATCCATAACAATCCAGTTGAAGAAGGGTTTGTGTTTAGACCTGAAGATTACAAATATAGCAGTGCACCAGATTATGCAGGACAAAAAGGATTGTTAGATGGTGTTTGTGTTTTTCAGTATTTTAAAATGTAAAACCACGCGAAAGGATTCGCGCGGCAGCGGGGGCACCAGATTATGCAGGACAAAAAGAATTGTTAGATGGTGTTTGTGTTTTTCAGTATTTTAAAATGTAAAACCACGCGAAAGGATTCGCGCGGCAGCGGGGAATTTTTATTAGGTATGAACATCAATCTGGTAAAAAAAGATAATTATGAGAAAGAGAAACATCAAAATAGCTATTAGTATATTTCTTTTATTTTTTATAATTGATAGGTTTGCTTGGATGCCCGAGAGAGTAAAAGGAAAAACGTGGATAAATGTGAGTGGTCGTAGTCTAGGAGACCCTATAGCATACAAATGGGATTTTACATTAAATGGTTCAGAAATAAGTTTTAATGATAATAAAAGTAAAGATGATTTTCCTTATGAATACCGAAACAGACAAAGCGAATTTTATTTATTAGGCTGTTATTTAGGCAATCTTTATATTTTGGATAAAATAAGAAACGAGGTAATAATCTATTCAGAAAAATAAATCTTTCCTTTAGCTAATTGTATAAACCACTTCGAATGAAGTGGTTTTTTTGGATAAAATAGAAGGAAATTAAATGAAAAAGATAACTATGGTTTTTGCAAATAAAAAATGTTAAAAATTTCATTGTTTTTTGCGAATAATGTAATTTTTCAAACCCTGTTGGAGTTCAAACTTTAACAGGGTTTTTTTATCTGAAATAAGCAAAAAAAGTCAACTGAAAAACTACATGTCAAGTATAGCCCTGATAGAGCCGATATCCTTGCGTAGTCCCGTAGGGCAAGCAAGATAAAGGCGATAGCAGGACAAAATGCGGGTTGGAAAGGGGTTGTGTGCTGCTAAAAAAATCCCCAGCTAATGCCGAGGAATTTAATTTGTTTACAATGAAAAGAACGTATTTGTATTATTGTACAATAATTTTTTTCCAAGATTTTTCGTTTTCATTTATTAATTCAACTAAGTAAATACCTGTTTGAAAATTGTTTGTATCAATTTCAACTTCGTTAGCAAAGTTGTCAACTGTGATTTTTTTAACTAGATTGCCGGTGTGTGAGTACACATTTATTTCGTTTAGCGGAGCTGTTGTTTTAACAAAAAAGTTGTTGCTCGCAGGATTGGGGTAAATTTGGGCTGCGTTTAACGAAAATTCGTCGTTTGCTAATGTTAATGTAGCTGTTGCAAATCCTCTGTTAGATGTACCATGGTTTGCCAATGCCGTGGATGCACTTCCAGATTTTGCCCATGCTACAGCTATACTATTTGTTGATGCGTACGGAAGTTGAAAATCGTTAGCGTCGGTGTTCGTTAAGTTTCGTGTTAGGGTTAGGGTTCGTATTCCTGATGCTACTATGTTGGATACTGTTGTCCAGTCTTGACTAGTGTCGGCAGTTGGTGCTGCGGTGCCTACAAACCTTGCGTCGGATAGTGAGGTGGAGTAAACTAGTACATCGCCACTTGCCATTCCAAAACCGTTTGCTACTCCAATTCCTAGCGCAAACCATCTGTCGGGAGGTCCTGTTAGTACCAAAGTCACTTTTGACGTAGTGTTATTTAATGTAAAATTAGCCGTCATGTTGGACGATAATGTCATGTTTCCTGTACTTTTTTGTTGTCCAAAAACGGTGGTTGTACCAAGTAGTGTAATTAATAGTAGTGTAATTTTCCTCATTCGTTTTTATTTTAGTAGGTTGATAATTTCTTCATTTCCAGACAAAACTGCGTGTTCAAATGCTGTTTTTCCATTGTTGTCTTTGTGTGTTGTATCCACTTTTTGTTCCAAAAGTAGCAGTACCATTGCTTTGTTATTAAGTTGTACGGCATATATTAACGCCGTTATCCCGTTTGCATCAGCTGCATTAATATTTGCTTTTTTTTCGAGTAACAATTTAGTTATTTCAAGGTTGTTTTTTACTACTGCTGCCATGAGTGGTGAGCCCATTTTTGAATTTCCATTTACATCAACACCCAGTTTAATTAAGGCTTTTGTCACCTCATTATTACTATAGTAACAAGCAAGTATTAAGGGCGAAACGCCAGCTTCGTTCACGCTATTAAATCCGTTTGGGTCTGTTTTTAAATAATTTTCAACATCGGCAACAGTTCCTTTTCTGGCAATGTTAAATACATCCAAATTAGTTGTGTTTTGAGCCATTGCAAACCCAACCCATAACAATAATAGTATATATTTCATAATTATTAATTTGATTAATGTATCTTTTTAGTTGACTCACGCTGGCGTAATTCGGTATTGATTACCGTTGTTTTATGTTGATATATTTCATCTTTGCTTTCCAATTTTGCAATCAACATTTTGGCAGCTACTTCGCCAATTTCTGGCCCATGTTGGCTCACTGTAGATAGGCTAGGGGTCATCCTTCTGGACCAAACACCATCAGCAAAACCAATAATCGATAGGTTTTCCGGAATTTTATACCCGTTTTTAATGCCATACTTCATAGCCATTACAGATGCGTGTTCATCTAATGCAAAAATACCATCAACCTTATTATTTTTGAAAAAATCAACCAATTTTCCGTCAAAATCCTCTTCACTACATTCACATAAAATTAATTTTTCATCAACTTTAATTCCGTTATTTTCCAACGCTTTGTAATACCCCTTGGCACGCAATTTTCCAACACTCAAATTATCAATTGCCGAAAAAAGAGCAATCCGTTTACAACCCGTTTTAATCAAATGTTCAGTAGCATTGCTCGCCGATTCCAAATCATCAACCACCACCTTATCGCAATTTACTTCGTCAGCAATCCTATCAAACATCACAATAGGCGTACCTTCGTTTATAATTGATTTAAAATGTCCAAATTGCTGCAGCTTCTGAGCCTCTTGCGAAATCGACAAAATAAAACCATCAATAGTGCCATTACTCAACATTTCTAATGCACCAATTTCTTTCTCCAAACTTTCATTAGAAATGCACGTAATTACCTTATACCCCTTTTCATCAGCAACCTTTTCAATACCCGTAAAAACTTTCGCAAAAAACGAATTCAAAATATTAGGAACAATCACACCAATAGTCCTTGTTGATCTGTTTTTTAAATTCAAACCAATCACATTGGGCTTATAATTTTTCAATTTAGCATATTCCTGAACCCGCAATTTAGTCGGATCACTAATCTCCGGACTATCATTCAATGCCTTAGAAACAGTAGAAACAGAAACATTTAATTCCTTTGCAATTTGCTTTAATGTAGCTTTCGATTTCATAATTAATATACTTGGGTTACGTTCAATTGGAAATGCTAATATATTTGCTTTTTAAATAAAAAAGCAAAAATTTATAATAAAAATGTAAAAATAGCTTTTTTTTCAATTAGAAGCAACAGGCTCGGGATTTATCTATCCACCATTTTCCAGCCATCCATTATATCCGCGCTCCGAAAAGCGCGGGATGCCATTCCTGTCTGGGCTAAAAAAACAAGCCATAAACCTCTTATAAACGTCTAAAATTCAAAATAGTAATTAAAAATTCAAATCATTTTTGTAAATATAATAAATAATTGTACTTTTGCACTCCCTTAATTGGGAATGGAATGTTTAATTAAAATAAAATTATGGACGCATTAAGCTACAAAACAGTTTCTGCCAACAAAGCCACAGTTGAAAAACAGTGGATCGTTGTAGATGCTGAAGGTCATAACTTAGGTCGTTTTGCTTCAAAAGTCGCGATGCTTTTAAGAGGCAAATACAAGCCAAGTTACTCACCGCACGTTGATTGTGGGGATAACGTAATTGTTATCAACTCAGAGAAAATTAACCTAACAGGAAACAAAATTGACGACAAAACGTACATTCGTCACACAGGTTATCCAGGAGGACAAAGAAGTTTAACTGCTAAAGTAATGCAACAAAAAAACCCTGCATTACTAGTAGAAAAAGCTGTAAAAGGAATGTTACCTAAAAACAAATTAGGATCGCAATTATTCCGTAATTTAGATGTAAATGTTGGTTCTGAGCACAAACATGGCGCTCAACAACCAAAAACCGTTAACCTTAACGACTTAAAGTAATGGGAGTAATTCACAAAATCGGTAGAAGAAAATGTGCAGTAGCACGTGTTTATGTTTCTGAAGGAACAGGAAAAATCACCGTAAACAAAAGAGAATTCAACAACTATTTCCCAACAGCTACTTTACAGTACAAAGTTTTGCAACCAATGTCAATGACAAACAATGCAGAAAACTTTGACGTAAAAGTAAATGTTTACGGAGGTGGAGCAACAGGACAAGCAGAAGCTGTAAGAATGGCACTAGCACGCGTAATGTGTGAAGTAGATGCTGAAAACAGAGCTATCCTAAAACCAGAAGGATTACTAACAAGAGATCCAAGAATGGTAGAACGTAAGAAATTTGGACAGAAAAAAGCACGTAAGAGATTCCAATTCTCAAAACGTTAATACACTGTTATCTGTTTATCACACGTTGGTTCACAGACTCAAAAATCTTAAAATTAAATTTGAAATTAAAACACAGTTGTCGATATTCCTTGTAAAAAGGGAATTAGTTTAGCATCGAAATGCAGTCCAAAGTCTTAAAGACAAAAGTCTTAAAGCGAAAAAGGTGACGCATTGCTAATCACGGAACGTAAACTATTACACAATGGCAAACAAAATTGACGTTAAAGAATTATTAGAAGCAGGTGTACATTTCGGACACATGACTCGCAAGTGGGACCCAAACATGGCTCCTTACATTTATATGGAACGTAATGGAATTCACATTATCAACCTATATAAAACAGCTGCAAAAATTGAAGAGGCTAACGAAGCCATGAAAAAAATTGCAGCTTCTGGTAGAAAAATACTTTTCGTAGCTACCAAAAAACAAGCAAAAGATATCGTAGCCGAAAAAGCTGCAGCTTGTAACATGCCTTACATCACTGAAAGATGGCCTGGTGGAATGCTAACCAATTTCGTAACTATCCGTAAAGCCGTTAAAAAAATGGCTTCTATTGATAAAATGAAAAAAGATGGTACCTTCATGACACTTTCTAAAAAAGAGCGTTTACAAGTAGATCGTCTTCGTGCAAAATTAGATAAAAACTTAGGTTCTATCGCTGACATGTCACGTTTACCTGCTGCACTATTCGTAGTAGATATCAAAGCTGAACACATCGCAATTAAAGAAGCACAAAAATTAAACATTCCAGTTTTCGCAATGGTAGATACAAACTCTGACCCAAGAGAGGTTGATTATGTAATACCAGCAAATGATGATGCTTCAAAATCAATCGACAAAATTTTATCTTTAGTTACTGCTGCCGTAATTGACGGTCTTTCTAACAGAACATCTGATGTTCCTGCTGAAGAAGCTGAAGAAGCTGTTGCAACTCCAGAAGTTGTAGCTGCTCCAGAAGTTGTAGCTGAAGTTGTTTCAGAAGAAGAAGCGGCTCCTGCTGCTGAAGCTCCTGCAACTGAAGAATAAATCAAAACAATTTAAAGATTGAAGGATTTAAAGATTAAAAATTATTGATTGCTACAATTGATAATTAAATCCTTAAATTTTTCAATCTTTTAAACTTTAAATCATAAAAAATTATGGCAACAATTACTGCTGCAGACGTAAATAAATTAAGAACAATCACCGGTGCAGGTATGATGGACTGCAAAAAAGCTTTAGTAGAATCTGATGGAGATTTTGATTTAGCAATCGAAAACCTTAGAAAAAAAGGTCAAAAAGTGGCTGCTAACAGATCGGACAGAGAATCTACAGAAGGTGCTGCAATTGCAGTGGTTAATGCTGATAAAACATCAGGTGTTGTGATCACATTAAATTGCGAAACTGACTTCGTTGGAAAAAATGAAGGTTTCGTAAAACTAGCTACAGATTTAGCTAACCAAGCATTAAACTTTGATACTAAAGAGGCATTTTTAGCTTCTGATTTCAACGGAATCACAGTTGCTGACAAATTAATTGAGCAAACTGGAGTTATTGGAGAAAAAATCGAAATCGCTTCTTTCCAAAGATTAAGCGGTGCTTTTGTTGGATCTTACATCCATGCTGGTAACAAAATTGCTACATTAGTTGCACTTTCTGCTAGTGTTGACGGTGCTGAAGAAGCTTCAAGAAACGTTGC
>JBILQQ010000057.1:0-6443 GCA_044373115.1 Flavobacterium sp. | reverse complement strand
TGAAGAATTAGAAATTGAAAAAACAATCAATTTTTATTTGGAAGATTTTCACCCCTATATGTCTTGTGTTGATAGTTATTTTTCGAATACAAAAACGCAGTGCGAATTGAGAGCAATTGCTAATTCGGAAGTAATTGAATTTAACAAAAAGGATATAGATACAATTATTAGTAAGGATATTGTTTTTTTTCAATTTTACCACGCTATGATAACCAAAGCTTTACAGGAAGAAAATGATTTTAAACTAAAAATTATTTCTTATTCTTCTGAAAGGCTTTATAGCTACTTAATTTCTCATTGTCCAAAAGTGATTCAACAAGTGCCATCAAAATTCATTGCCGAGTTTATGGGCATTTCTTCAGAATGGTTGAGCAAATTAAAACACCGCATTTAACATTTCTTGAATTAATTCAAGTGCTTACCCAAAAGCCACTTTATACTTTTGTCGTATTATTTTAAAAAAAAAATAAAATGGCAAATAAAAAGAATGTAGGCTATTCGCCTGAAGATTTTAAAAAGTCGTATGGTAAATATTACAACGAAACCATCGTCGAACTAGCTCCACAAGTGCAATATGCTTTAGAAAACACACCTTTTCCAGCAGGTGCTTTGCCACCATTTTCCGAAGCCAAGTATTTGGAAGAAGAGGGATATACTGATTTGGAAACGGGTTATACCAACGAACCCGACGGCTCAATTCACGCAGCAATTGTTACTGCAATGCCTGGTGTAACACCCGAAATGTGGGATTGGTGGTTTGGTTGGCACGGTAGCCAAGACAGTCGCTACAAACTATGGCATCCAAAATCACACATAAGTGCCCTTTGGGAAGATGGTGGAGATGATATTTCTTATATTGGCAGAAATTCAGTTATTGAAGAATACATTGTTGATGAATTTGCGGAAGGACTAATTCAATTTAAACAGCCTACCGAGTTTGGATTTTCATTTGATGCCATTAAAGACCCTTCAAAAGTAGTTTATATCTGTGCCAGAATAGGACACTCAAAATTCCCAATAGACTATGGTTATTTAGTGCATCAGGTTCGTGCAGTTGAAGGCGGTTCAGAAATGCGTTCTCGTTTTTGGATGGGTGGTCAATATATTCACATCAGAAAAGAAGGCGTATTGGCAAATTTGGCCTCTTCATTTATCCAAAAAATGAAAATTTTAGCTCCAGATTTTGGACGCAAAATTGTCATCCATTGCTCGGAAGAAATGAATCATTTAGCAGCATTTCTACCAAAATTATATGCTGAAATGAACCAAACTATTGAAAAATTAGATATAGAAGGCAGAGTAATTGAACGAACCGATGAAGATTTTGAAAGCGTGGTAATGGGTTCGTTGTTCAATAAAACTGACCCGGGCAAAAGACCAATTAAAGTGGTAGAAGCCAAGTCGGTTCAAGATATTATAGAAACCATAAAATATGCTAAATCACATGGTAAAAAGCTTACAGTTTGTTCGGGTGGTCATAGTTTTAGTGCTAATCATATTCGAGACAATAGCATTTTGATCATGATGAAAAACTTCAATCAATTTGAAGTGAATGTCAACGAAATGACGGCAACCGCAGGCCCAGGGGTTGGCGGAAGTGTGTTGATGTTGGAATTGTATAAGCATAACCTTTTCTTCCCAGCGGGTCATTGTAAAGGCGTTTGCATTGGCGGTTATCTGTTGCAAGGTGGTTACGGTTGGAATGGCAGAAAATTGGGAATTGCTTGTGAAAGTGTTATCGGAATTGATGTAGTTACTGCCGATGGCGAATACCTTCACGCCAATGAAAGTGAAAATAGCGATTTGTTTTGGGCGGCACGTGGTGCAGGTGGTGGTTTTTTTGGCGTAGTAGTTCGTTTTCATTTAAAATTGCATCCATTGCCTAAATATAGAGCCATTATTGCCCATCAATTTTATATGAAACATTTGGAAGATGTGTATAGTTGGGCTTATGAAGTGGGACCAAGTATTCCAAAAGCTGTCGAGTTCCAAATGATCATGAGCAACAAAATGGCAGGAATATTTGGCCCTGGTATTGAGGCTGCTGCACCCATTTTTGCTGACACCAAAGACGAATTTGAGGAAGCAATGGCTTTTATGAAAAACAGCCCAATTAAAAACAAAGCCTTAATTGCTACGCCAGCTTTTGACCCAGGTATTAATGCCTTGTACAAAACGGTGATGAGCCACTATCCAGAAAACCATCACTATGGAGTAGATAATATGTGGACACACGCCCCATTGGAAGATTTAATGCCTTATATCAAAGAAATTGCAAGAACAATGCCTCCTGCTCCATCGCACATGCTATGGCTCAATTGGCATCCTGGGCAGATACAATCCGATATGGCTTATTCTAATGAAGACAATATTTACATTGCCTTATACACCATTTGGAAAAATGCTGGAGATACTTCAAAATATGGCGATTGGGCGGCATCGATGATGAGTAAAATGAACCACATGAGTACGGGTATTCAATTAGCCGACGAAGGTTTACACAAAAGAACTGCCCCATTTTTGTCTGATGCTAATTTGAAAAAAATCCAGCAAATAAGAGCAGACAGAGACCCAAAAGGCTTGTTCCACGAATGGCATAGCCGACCAGAAATTAAATAATTTAATCATCAATAAATTTAAAACAAAATGAAAAAAACATTTTTTATAGTAGTAAGTTTACTCACTACAAGCTTTGCCTTAGCACAAAAAGCAACCGATAATTTTACAGGAAAATACAAAACAGAGGATGGCGGAATAATAACCATCGCAAAAACTACAACGGGTTTTGTTGGGACAGATGAAACTAAAAAAATTGTTCTTAAAGATGTAAAATTTGATGGCAAAGAATGGAAAGCCACCATCTACAATCCTAAAAAAGATATGACCGCTTCGGGTGAGATTTTATTGGTGGGTAACAAGCTAAAAATTGTTGCACACAAAGGGTTTTTATCGAAAACAATTTACTGGGATGTTGTAAAATAAATAATAATAAAACGAAAGGCTACCTTTATTTTTTGGGTAGCCTTTTTATAATTAAGCAAATGAAATTTTCTACAAAACAAGCAAATTTATTATCCAATATTTTGGTTTCTATTTCAATGACAATCGTAATGACTGGCGGAATGTTATTGATACATTCAGGATATTGTGATCACTTTTTCAAACTTTGGTTGAATGATTTTTTAGTTGGTTGCTGTATTGCCATTCCAACAGGATTAGTAATTGTGCCTGTTATATCAAAATGGGTTGACCGTCGTACTGAGAATTAAAAATCAGAAAAGAAACTAGAGCTTCATATTCGCTGAAAGTCGAGCAATGAAATGAAATTCATAAAATTCCAATAAAAAATAAAATTAATGAGAAAACTCGGTTGAAACATAAAACTCATTATATTCTTGAGCATTCTCAATTTATCGAAAAGGTTTCAGAGAATTTCAAAAGGATTTAGTTCCGGTTTTTTTTGAAGTAAAAAATCTTAATGCTCCTTAATGTCTTAATGGTTTAAAAAATACCAAGTTCAATAAGTTATTTTTCAACACAAATTTACTTCGTCCGTTCGCTTTGATCGAGTCACAAATTAACACAAGTTTGAAAACTTTGAAACTCAAAAACTCAAAAAAACTTTGCCACTCAACAAAATATCTTCTGAAAAACAAAACGTGAAGTCTAGCCCCGGTAGAGCCGATATCCTCCCGACGTCCCGAAGGGCAAGGGAGATAAAGGCGAAAACGGGACAATTTGTCTTAAAATAGAGATTTGTGTGCTCCTTAAAAAAAAATGCCCCATACTTGGTATGAGGCGTTTGTAATTATTTTTCGGAACTTTTTCGTTCTTGAATCATTTTTTTTAATTTTTGACCGTAGTTTGATTTTGCTACGCTTGGCGTCATGGACTTGTCGATGGTGTCAAGGTATTTTATGTTGATGTCGTAAATTTCTGAAAGTGCTAAGTAGGGTGCCACTTCGTAATCGGAATGGTTTACTGCAAAATTGGTTGCGTAAAGGTATTTACTTTTTAAAATATCTTGTTGTTGTTGGTTGATTTTGTCAACTAATGCTTGGTTATTGTTTTTGTAGGCTTTGAATTTTTGGGTTAATAAATTCAAATCTTTATCAACGTATCGTGCGGCTACATATTTGTATTCTTCGTACAATTCGTGGTTTTTGGATCCTGTAATTTTTGCATCGGAGGTGAAATAATTAAGTGATGTTTCGATGTTAATTTTGCCAGGTTCGGCAAAAAATAGTAGATTATTGTCGATGGAATTACTCACGCCACGGTCAATGAATAGGTAAAGCATTTCGGGCGATTGGATGTTTAGGTTGCTGGTAAAATGCGAATCGCCGTTGATTGTTATAGTGTCAAGGGCAACTAATGTAGTGTCTTTTATTTTTTGGATGTATAGTTTTCCTTTAGTAAAGCCTTTGATGTAGCCTGTTATTTCTAAATTTTTATCTGATTTTTTTTCTGAACAAGCGATTAATAGTAATGCTGCTAGTATAGAAAGTGCTGATTTTTGCATGAGATGTTTGTTTAATTTTTTTTGCAAAATAATAAAAAAATCCTCAATTTATTGCTAATTGAGGATTTTATTTGTTTAAATAATTAAAAATTTAGCCTTTTAACCAAGCAGTATTTAAGGTTTGTTTGGCTGAGTTGGTTACTTTGTAGCTTTCTGTTTCGTTGAATGTAATTTGTACGGCACCAGAAATGGTTTGTTCTTTACCATTTCGTTTGATTTTGATGGTGATTGTTTGTCCTTCTTTCCATTCCTCAACAGAGGTCATCATTTCGTAAACGGTATCTAGGTTGTAATTTACATTGTTAATTGCTAAAATAGTATCTTCGGGTTGTAATCCTATTTTTGACAAGCAATTGCCAAGGGTTATACTTGGTCGTATGTACAACTCTTTTGTAGTTTGATTTACTGTAATTACGGGTTCATTTCCATTCATGAAAGGATTGGCAGCGACTTTTGATTTGCCTTTTGCAACACCTACTTTTTCAAAATAATATTCGTATGAAATTGGCGTTGTGCCTTCCACATGTTTTGTTAAAAATGCACCTACTTCAGGATAGGTTAATTCGGTAATTTTTGCAAAGAGTTCGTCGTCTGTAAACGGTTTTTTTGGTCCATATTCATTCGTTAATTTTTGCATTAAATCGAGAATTCCTCTTTGACCGTTACTTTTTTCTCTAATTTCGATGTCCATACACATAGCAATTAATGCTCCTTTTTCATATACATTTAAGTATTGATCTTTGTACGGTTTTTTTAGTACGTTGGCACTCATTTCTGTAAACGACATGGTATCGTTCATTTGGCTTGCTCCTTCAATTTTGCCTACCATTCGGTCATAAAATTCGGTTTCGGTGATTAAACCTTGGTTAACTTGAAATAAATTGGCGAAGTATTCGGTAACGCCCTCATACATCCACAAGTGTTTTGACATTTTTGGTGAAGTAAAATCAAAATAATGAATTTCGTTTGAATGAACGCTGAGTGGAGTTACAATATGGAAAAATTCGTGCGAAACCACATCGATAATTTGTTTGCCAAGTGCCGATGTTGACATCATTTCTGGAAAAACTACTGTAGTAGATGTGTTATGTTCCAGCGCTCCAAAACCTTTGGCATCTTTTTTCTTCAAGTCTGATAAATACAATAAAACCGTATATTTTTTGTTTGCATTTATAGGACCTAAAAATGCCTTTTGTGCACGCATCATTTTTTCTAAATCGGCTGAAAGTGCTTTTGCCGAGTGTTTTCCGCCTGGCGAATAAACGCTAAAAACGATTTCCATACCGTCAACAACAAAAGAGGTATAATCAGGTTTTGAGTACATGATTGGATTGTCAATCAATTCGTTGTATCTTACTGCGTTAAACACATCAGAAGTAGTACTTTGGTCAGTGTCTGTAAGTGATGTTGCACCATATAACGTTTCTGGATGGAGCACGGTAACGGAGTAGGGAAGGTCAGTTTTGTTTGCAAAATATCCTACAAATCCGTGATTATTTAGCATAAAGTTTTTTCCTTCGTCAATATTGGTTCCTGCTGGCGAAAAAATATCGTCTTTTCCAAAACCGCTTCCTTTTTCGCTGTCAAAGGTGTCGTTTACCCAATAGGTTATTTTGCTTAATTGTTTAGCGCCTTTAATTGTCCAGGAATTATCATCTAATTTACTAACAGTAAGTTCATTGCCTTTGGTACTATACGCTTTTAATTGATCAACTTGAGTACCATAATTATCTTCTGAATAGGTTCCCGGAATTATTTTTGGTAAATGATATGTGATTTCGTCAGTGGTAATAATAGGCGGCTGTATGGTTACCATTACCTTATCGTCTTTTACATTTATTAAATCAATAGTTGCTACAACTTGATTTGTTTTGGAGGAGTTTGTAACCGAAGTTGATTTACAACCAATTAATAAGGTCAG
>JBILQQ010000030.1:0-27620 GCA_044373115.1 Flavobacterium sp. | reverse complement strand
TTAAAATAATTTCGAGCATGGGCGCTGGCGGAAAAATGGAAGCTTCAAAAGTTAAAGTAGCCGATATATCCAATACCGTTAACTGTGTTTTTGCAAAAGCAATTCGCAAACGATTAAAAGCTCAAAACATCAACAAACTGAAAGTCGTTTTTTCATCTGAAATTCAAGATGAAACAAGCTTAAAATTAACCGATGGCTCTAATTATAAAAAATCTTTTTATGGCACCAACAGCTATATGCCTGGACTTTTTGGATTGTATGCCGCCGAAACCGTAATCAGATATTTACTAAAAAACAACAAATAAAACAACATGATACAAACCGTAATTTTTGATATGGATGGCGTAATCGTAGATACCGAACCTGTACATCATTATGCTTATTACCAACACTTTAGCCAACTAAATATTGAAGTGACCGATACACATTATCAATCACTTACCGGAAATTCTACACGAAATGTGTTTCAAAAATTAAAAGACCATTTTAACTTAGAGCACGAGGTGGAGCACCTCATTCAAACCAAACGAAATCTCTTCAACGATGCCTTTGACACCAAAGAAGATTTGCACCTTATTGAAGGCGTTGAAGACTTAATTAAAGACTTGTACAACAACGGTTTAGAGTTAATTGTTGCTTCGTCAGCTTCCAAAGTGACTATTGATAGGGTTTTCAAACGATTCAATTTGTATCCTTATTTTTCGCACATCGTTTCGGGAGAAGATTTCCCAAAATCCAAGCCAGATCCCGCTATTTTCTTGCACGCCGCAAGCCTTTCAAAACACCCAAAAAACCAATGTATAGTTATAGAAGACAGCACCAACGGCATCAAAGCAGCCCATGCAGCGGGAATTTATTGCATTGGTTATCAAAGTGTTAATTCAAAAGGACAGGAATATTCTTTGGCAAACAAAATCATTAGTCATTTCAATGAAATCAATGCGGAGATAATTCAAAAGTTATAAATTTAATATCTTTAATTAATGAATAAACTTCTGCTGATTACTATAATTCTATCCTTTAATTGTATGACTTGCTTTAGTCAGACAAATAAATTGCCAATCCCAACAAATTCTTTTATTACGAAAGCAATAAAATCGGATGATTCTGAAATACTTTATTTTACCAAGTACATCGGAAAAAAATCTGAACGTGTTCTAGAAAGATACGACTCAAAAAGCATTTGTGCTAAAGAATTTGAATTTAAAACGGGAATTAAATACAAAACAAATTCATGCAATGAATCTAGCATCGAAGTTGAGATTATTTTCCCAAATTATTCTAAAAATGATGTTATTAAATTTGTTGAATGGTTTTTCAATGATGGCTACAACCAGTGGAATAAATCAAAAACAATATACCAACCAAAAGAAGAAGGCGATGCAGGTTGTTACTTTGAAATTAAAGAATTGAAAGGTAAAGTTATTTTAACTTACTCGTGTAGTTGTTAATTTTTCTTCTATTTACATTCATTTATTTTGATTATGTAATGAACTAAACTCTAATTTATTTTACCCAACCGCATTTTTATACACCCTCAAGCAACGCTCACGAGCTTCTTTATGATCAATAATCGGTTGTGGATATAGAGAAGTTTCCAATTCAGGAATCCATTTTTTGATGTATTTTAAATCTTTATCAAATTTTTTAATTTGCTCCGTAGGGTTAAAAATCCTAAAGTAAGGTGCCGCATCAACGCCAGAGCCTGCTGCCCACTGCCAGTTGCCCACATTACTTGCTTGTTCATAATCCAACAATTTGGTTGCAAAATAAGTTTCGCCCCAGCGCCAATCTATCAGTAAATGTTTGCACAAAAAACTAGCAACAATCATACGCACTCTGTTGTGCATGTGACCTGTTGCATTCAGCTCTCGCATACCCGCATCCACAAAGGGATAGCCCGTTTTTCCATTACACCATTTCTGGAATAATTCTTCATTATTTTCCCAAACTACAGCATCATATTTGGGTCTAAAACTTGCCGATTTGGTATGCGGAAAATGCCATAATATTTGCATGAAAAATTCGCGCCAAATCAACTCATTCCAAAAAGTTTCATTTTTATCTTGAATGGCTTTCGCAATCATTTTACGAATAGAAACTGCTCCAAATCGTAAATAAATTCCCAAAAAAGAGGTTTTGTTCATTGCCGGAAAATTACGTGTTTCTTCGTATTCATGAATCAATTTTTCGGACACATCAAAAGAGGTTACTTTGATGCTACTCTTTTCAAAACCAATAGTTTCCAAACTCAAAAATGGATACGAATGACTTACTATTTTATCTAAAAAATCTTCCGAATTGTAGTTAATTAAAGGAGTTTTTCTGAAATTTTCTTTCCACTTTTTGGAGTACGGAGTATAAACTACATAAGGTAATCCATCGTCTTTAGTTACTTCACTTTTTTCAAAAATTACTTGATCTTTGCAGGTTTTAAATTCGATGTTTTTTTGTTTAAACAATTGATATAAATCCAAATCTCGTTTTCGAGCATAAGGTTCATAATCGGTATTGGTAAAAACGTTGGTAATGGCATTTTCTGAAATTATTTTTTCAAAAACTTCGTTTGGAGTTCCATAAAAAACAGCTAACGATTTCCCGATGCTTCCCAATTGTTTTTGAATTATTTCTAACCTTTCATGAATAAAAGTTACGCGCGCATCGTCTTTTGGCAATTGACTCAAAATGCTGGTATCAAAAATAAAGATTGGCAGTACACCGTCCATTTGCTGTAAAGCATAAAAAAGTCCTGCATTATCATCCAATCGTAAATCACGGCGAAACCAAAATATATTCATTTTACAAAGGTACTTAAATTAACCATTCACCAGCAAAGTTGACATGCCACCATCTATATGAAGTATTTGCCCAGTCATCCAACTGCTTGAATCGTTAAGTAAAAAAACGGCCATTTTAGCCAAATCTTCAGGTTGTCCAAAACGCTTCATTGGATGTCGTTCTGCTGCTTTTTCTTGTTTGGTTTCGTTGTTCAAAAATTTATCGGCAAGCGGAGTTTGGGTTAGCGAAGGTGCAATTACATTCACTCTTATTTTTGAAGCATATTCAGCAGCAAGTGCTTTTGCAAATCCTTCTACCGCTCCTTTTGCAGCCGCAATACTAGTATGAAATGGCATTCCCATACTTGCTGCAACCGAACTAAACAACACCACACTCGACTGACCTGCAGCGGTAAGTTGTGGCAAAATAGTTTGAATGGTTTTCACCGCACCAAAAAAATTAATCTGCATATCTTGTTCAAAACTTTCAACTTTCAAACCTTTGAACGGTCGCAAATTGATACTTCCTGGGCAATACACAAAACCGTCAATTTGACTAGGTAATTGCGAGGCATCTAAGGTATCGGTTAACACATCAAATGGTATGTGCGTAACGTTTAATCCACCTAAATTTTCGTTGGTTCTTGAAGCTACATACACATTATTTGAGCTTTCAAGCTCTTTCACCAATGACAATCCAATACCATGTGAACCACCAATAATTACTATATTTTTCATACTTTATGATTTAAATTCGCCATACATTTCAATTAATTTTGCTCTTCTGTAGTCAAAAATTTCTTTCAATTTTGGAGCTACTAATATCGGATGAACCAATTGACCCAAAATACCCATCGGCACTTTATAATCAATAATATCTTCCATTTCTACACCACCCGGAATTTCTTTTATAAAGTGTTTATGGTGCCAAAAAGCGTACGGACCAAAACGTTGCTCGTCAACAAAATACTGTTTATCAACAACATGCGTAATTTCGGTTACCCATTTTGCAGGAATATTTAATACCGGAGTTACTATATATTGTATAATTTGACCCGGAAACATTGGTCTATCTGCACCTGATAAAATTTTAAATCCCATATATTCAGGAGTTATTTTTTGAAGATTTTTCGGATCAGACAACAAATTCCAAGCTTCGTCTATCGAAATAGGTAGGTTTTGTTTGGACTGCAAACGGTATATTTTCATCTTTTTTTTTTACAAAAGTACAAAATTGTTTAATTAAATCTTTTAAAAGTTAAACAAAATAAAACCTTTTAAGTTTATATTAACATTTCACTCAAATACAATTCGTAATTTTGACAAAATTAAAATCATAAACATGAAAAAAATAATTCTAATGTTGGCTATGATTATTGCCAACTTCGCTATTGAAGCACAAGTAAAAACCCCACAAGCGAGCCCAAAGGCAACATCAGAGCAAATAGTTGGGTTAACAACTGTAAATCTTGAATACTCAAGACCAAGTACAAAAGGTAGAGTAATTTTTGGCGATTTAGTTCCGTTTGGAAAATTATGGCGTACTGGCGCAAACGCCAACTCCATTATTTCTTTCAGCGACGACGTGGTTATTGATGGCAAAACGGTTGCTAAAGGAAAATATTCTATTTTTACTGTTCCAAAGGCAGATAATTGGGAAGTTATTTTGTACAAAACAATTGACAATTGGGGAAATCCTGAAAACTGGAGCGAAACAAACGTTGCGGTACGCACCAACGTTAAGCCCGTTTTTTTAGACCACAAAGTGGAGTCGTTAACACTAACAATTGGAAATGTAACCAATGATGGCGCACAATTGGAACTATCGTGGGAAAACACACTAGTTGCCATGAAATTTGAAGTACCTACGCAAAAAACGGCAATTGCAAACATAAACAAAGTATTAGCCGGACCTGGCGCCGCTGATTTCTTTGCTGCCGGACAATATTTTTACCAATCCAATGGCGACATGAACAAAGCCTTGGAATATGTAAACAAAGCCGTTTCGCTAACCAAAGAAGGCGAAGAAGTTCCGTTTTGGTACCTACGTCAAAAATCGTTAATCCAAGCCAAATTGGGCGACAAAGTAGGCGCAATTGCAACAGCAAAACTATCATTAGCAGCAGCTGAAAAAGCAAAAAACGATGACTACGTAAAAATGAACAAAGACAGCATTGCTGAGTGGAGTAAAAAATAAGTATCCGATATTATATCCAAAACCTCTTCAACTGAAGAGGTTTTTTTATGCTTTCAAATTTATTATTTTAACAATTTGGAGCAACACAATCACCTTCCAAAAGGCGTTTTGTCCCGTCCCGAAGCCTTTAGATTTGCACATTGAATTATTCGTAATTTTACAACAACCAAAGAAACTGACAAAGTGAACCATTCCCGGAGCAAAGTTTCCAGACTTATCCCACGATCAGGACTTTGTCAGTTTTATTGAATCAGCTTCAAATAGTTATTAAGTATTAAAGGACTATTATCAAGGTTTGGAATGAAGATTCAATAGTTTTTGGTTGCCAACTTATAAAAAATATTTTATGTGTAAATTTAGTAATTTTTTAGGAATTGATGTGTCAAAAGATTTTTTTGATGCAGTTGTTATTTTAAATAACGACAGAAAGAATTCTGTACATTGCCAATTTAGCAATGACAGTAAAGGGTTGAAAGATATGGTAAAATGGTTGAAATCTAATAAATCAACCAATCATAACACCTTGGTATGTTTAGAACATACAGGTATGTATGGTAAAGTAATCATTCAATATTTATTATCTAAAGAGTTTAATCTTTGGGTTGAAATGTCTTTAAAAATCATACAAAGTATTGGTCTTCAAAGAGGTAAGAATGATAAAATAGATGCCGAAAGAATTGCGTATTATGCTATGAAAAATCATGAAGAGGCTAAGTTTTATGAAGCACCAAGAAAAGTGGTTGAACAAATTAGAAAATTAATTTCCTTGAGAGAACATTTAATAACAACCAAAGCAATGTTAGTTAGAAATTCTAATGAATTGAAAGGATTTGAACCAGAACTTTCTAAACTTCATCAAAAATTCAGTAAAGCAACTCTAAAAGGATTGGAAACAGATTTAAAAAATATTGAAAACGAATTAGACAATATTATTAAAGCTGATAAAAACCTCTCAAATCTATTTGAAAAAATTACTTCTGTAACAGGCGTTGGTAAAGTAACTGCTTTTTTTTTAATTTGTTATACAAATGAATTCAAATTGTATTATACCCCAAGACAAATAGCTTGTTATTGTGGAGTTGTACCTTTTGAACATACTTCTGGCAAGTCAGTTCGCGCAAAACCAAGAGTGCATTATATGGCAAATAAAAAACTAAAAAAACAACTGCACATGTGTGCCATATCAACCATAAGAGCTGATGGTGAACTCAAAGAATGTTATGAAAGAAAAGTAGCGGAAGGAAAAAATAAAATGCTAGTAATCAACAATGTAAGAAACAAAATTATTCATAGAATTTGTTCTTGTGTGAACAATAATAAAATATATGAAAAAAGATTTATAGCATAAAAAAACTATTATAATAATTTTCTTTTGAAAGGAAAGAAGCGTATAAACTTCTTCCCCTTCGCAAGACTTATTGTTTTTCCTAAAGCAAATTTATTACATTATTAGCAAAAAAACAATGAAATTTTTAACATTCTTTATTTGCAAAAACCATAGTTATCGTCGGGACATTTATCTCCCTTGCCCTTCGGGACTGCGGGAGGATATCGGCTCCATCGGGGCTATAATAGACAAGTAGTTTTTCAGATGACTTATAGGTTAAGTTGCAGAGTTGCAGAGTGGCAAAGTTTTAACTCTGACAGAGTTACCAAAGTTCAAAATTAGTTTGAATTGGTGACTCGAGCAAAGCGAACAAACGAATTAATTTCATGAGTACTGAAATTGATTACAAATAAATTTTTACTACCCAAATTTTTCCTTATTTTTGTAGGAAAGATTGTGAGGTTTTTTCACAGTCTGACGATGTGAAAGATTTATCCACAGAAACCTAAAATCAGAAAATCAATGAATTTTAAAAAAATCAATATTTTATTGTTGTTACAATTAGCAATAAGTTGTATTGGACAAAAAAATGAATCTAATGAAGAAGTAAACATTAGTATCATTAAGTGTGATTCAATTTACCAAAACAAGAAAATTTCAATTAAGTTAATAAATTTTGATGATGAAAGAGATGGGTATCTAAGTGACAAAAATTCAATACTTGAAATACAAACTGAAACAAGCTCCAAAACGAAAATAATTTTAAGAGATTCTATTTTCAGTAGAGTCCAAAAAATTAAATTTGCAGATTTCAACAATGACAATATAAAAGACATTTTAGTTCAAAACATTTCTGATGTTAGAAGTAATTGGACATTTAATCTTTATTTGTATAATCCAAAAAAAAATAATTTTATAAAAGTTGATGGTTTTGAAGAAATCAAAAACCCTTTATTTAATTCTAAATATAATATAGTTGAAAGTCACGTAAATTCAGGTACAAATTGGCTTGGTTTTTACAAAATAATTAAACATAAAGTTCATAATTATGAAATCGTAATCGATGATCGTGGAGACGAAAAATCAGAATCAGAATATAAAAAAGCAATTAATAAAATAATAAAAATGAAGATTTAAACCACGCCTAACACTTAGTGTTTCATTCCAGCTGAAAGCCAACCAATAAAATTCATTTCATGCAGAAACCGATTACATTTTCGCCAGCTCCTCAGTGCCGTGGCTTCGGGATTGAGGGGTGGGATTTTCGAAAGAAATTGGCTTCTTTTGCGTTTTTTATTAATAATTTAATTAATTTTGTTTTTTTTAGCAAAGACAAAACTTTCAGTAACATTTTTTTATAAAAAACAGAATTAATATTAAATCAAATCATTATGGACATACAACAATTGCAAAATGATAAATTAAATATTATCAACTGGATTAGTCAATTGCAGGACTATTCAATTGTTGAAAAGGTAAAAGGCATAATGAATTCTCCTGATGCTTATTTATTGTCCAATGAGCAAAAAAAAGCTATAGACCTAGCTCTACAATCCATAGAAACTAACGGAACTACGCCACACAATACCGTAATGGAAGAAACTAAAAAACGTTTCCCACATCTTTACAATCGTTAGTTTATGATAACAATTTTTTGGTCTGAGCCTGCGAAAACTGATTATTGGAACAATATTGAATACCTGGAAAGAGAATGGACACTTACCGAAGTTTATAATTTTATGGATAAGGTAGATGAACTTATAGATTTACTTACCAAAAAAAATCTAACTTTTAAACCCACAGTTTACAAAAATACGTTTCAAGTTCCTGTTCTAAAACAAATCACACTGTACTATCGTTTTGAAAATAACACTATTGAACTCTTGCGTTTTTGGAATAATTACCAAGATTTTAAAAAGTTCTCTGTATAAAACAATCACAACTTTTTCCTCTTTTTTAAAACACAAAAAAACCACAACTTTTACGGTTGTGGTTTTTGGTTTTTGCTGCGAGGTTGGGAAACCATCGCAGCGCATCTCGGTGCTATGGAACTCTTTTGGGAGCGGATGCTTTCTTATATTTTCTCTCGTTTCCACGCTATAACTTTTATACCTTCTGAATAATGTATCAAGTTTGGGTCTCTATTATTTAAGTCGATTTCACTGATTTTGTAGTTTACAATTAAACTCTTGATATTTACTTTTTTTATTTCCCATTCTTTATGGTGAATGTCATAACGATAGAATTCGTTTTTTAGGTCAAGATATAAACAATAGCGTTCAGTTAACCACTTGTCTAGTTCTGTTTTTTCAGATATAATTTCTTCAATCTCAAATTCAGCATTTAAGTTGAAACCTTTTTTTAAGTTATTTGAGTTGTATAATTTTTCAGTCCTAGAAATTTTCGCCTTTTCATAAGGTAATCCTGAAATTGCTTTTGCTATAAATGCTGAGATAGTCTTACTTGCTTCAATGTTTAAGAAGTAAACGCCTTTTTTTCCGTCATTGTCTATATATGTCCTAACATTGATTTCGTCAAAATAGGAAACGCCCCCAACAGAAGGCAAAAATTTTGGTCTTATCTTTTCCATTGTAAAAGCTACCAATGACACGTAGCAATTTCCGTCAAAAGTGTCCAAGTTCAGTTTGGCAGGAACACATTTTCTTAATTGTTCAAAAGGAACAACCCAATGTAAAAATAATGCTCTGTTCCACTCTTGATAAAATATCCAATTACCTTTAGGGATTTCAAAAGGTCTGTGCGTTACTTCTTTTAATATTTCTTCAATTAATTTCATTCGGCGTCGGTCGTGTGAATATAGCAGCTAACATCAGACTGTAAAAAAATCTAACAATCTTTCCTACAAAAATAATAAAAAAATTGGGTTAAAAAATAAATATTTTAGGTAGAACCATTAACACACAACTCTAGAAAATTAATGGTTGATTCTCTTTAACAGAATCACAATTACAACTTAACCGATCTCTTAAAGCTTATCACGATTCTGTGGAAACCATCGAGTACGTGACCTCCAAAAGCTTCGGATTTAGTTCCTCTTTTTTATATCCGCAACTACTTAATGCGCCTTAATTTCTTAATGGTTCTAAAAAATCAAGTTTAAAGACAAACCTGAATACCTGAAACTTTGAAAAATCTTTTGCAAGTTTATTATCTATTTACTACGGGGTTTGCGCTAGGGATAGAAGTGGAAAGCCCACAGCAGGCTGTAGCCCCGACACTTCGGGGCGGAGGCCTGCGAGGACTTGGAACGGATAGCCCGGCCCGGAGGGAGCGCCCAAATTAAATTAGTTGGTGTTGGGTAAACTTGTTTTTGTGGTTTTGTTTTTATGTTGTAAATTTGCGGTTCATTTTTTAAACTTATACTTGACATGGAAAACGGAATATATGCTAAATTTAATACGACTAAAGGTCCTATTTTAGTGAAATTAACTCATGATTTAACACCTGGAACGGTTGGGAATTTTGTGGCGCTTGCTGAAGGAAATCTGGAAAATAAGGCGCGTCCGCAGGGGACTCCTTACTATGATGGGTTGAAGTTTCACCGTGTGATTCCTGATTTTATGGTTCAGGGTGGTTGCCCGCAGGGTCAAGGGACGGGTGGTCCTGGTTATCAGTTTGAGGATGAGTTTCATCCTTCGTTGAAGCACGATCGTCCTGGGGTTTTGAGTATGGCAAATTCGGGTCCGGCATCTAACGGGTCACAATTTTTTATTACGCATGTGCCTACTTCTTGGTTGGATAATAAGCACACGGTTTTTGGTCATGTGGTTGAAGGTCAAGAGGTTGTTGATGCAGTGGAGCAAGGTGATTTTATGGATTCTGTCGAGATTTTGCGAGTTGGTGATGAAGTTGCTAACTGGAATGCGGTGGAGGCTTTTAGGGTTTTTGAAGGTGCTAGATTGCGCAGAATTGAAGATGCTAAAAAACAAGCTGAGGAATCGATGGAGAAATTGGCTGCTGGTTTTGAAAAAACTGAAAGTGGTTTGCGTTACCAAATTATTAATAAAGGTAGTGGTAAACAGGCAGAAAATGGTAAAACAGTTTCGGTACATTATCAAGGTGCTTTGGATAACGGGAAGGTTTTTGACTCATCGTATCCGAGAAAAAAACCAATTGAATTTAGATTGGGTCAAGGACAAGTTATTGAAGGTTGGGATGAGGGAATTGCATTATTGAAAGTTGGCGACAAGGCTCGATTTGTTATTCCGTCGTACTTAGCTTACGGTACTTCGGGTGCTGGAGGTGTTATTCCGCCAAATGCAACTTTAGTTTTTGATGTGGAATTGATGGATGTAAAATAATATTTTTTTTATAATAATTAAAATCTCAAAGTTTACTTTGGGATTTTTTTTTATATTTGAAATAATTTAAATTTATTAGTATGAAAACGTTAGATCAATGGTTTGAGGCGTATGCTGTTAGCCATCAAAATAGTACCAATATTGCTATACATTTTATTTGTGTGCCGGTTATTTTCTTTTCGATAATTGGTTTTTTACTTTGTATTCCGAATGGTTTTTTGCTTGATGTGTTTGGCAGTAACAATTCGTTACTTTTAAATTGGGCAAGTGTGGCTATTGTATTTTTGTTTTTGTTTTACGTTAGATTATCGTTGGCAATGGCACTAAAAATAGTTGTGTTTTCGGTTTTTTGCTTGGTTATAAATTACTTTATTGGATTACATTTTACGTTATGGATTTTTTCGTTGGTGTTGTTTGTAATTGCTTGGATTGGACAATTTTATGGACACAAAGTTGAGGGAATGAAGCCTTCTTTTTTGAAAGATATTCAGTTTTTAATGATTGGTCCTGCATGGGTAATCAAGAAACTATTTGGTTAAAAAAAAGTCCGAAATATAATTTTCGGACTTTTTTTTGGTTTTTTATTTTTAAATATCGTCAAAATCGATATCTGTGAAGTTTTTTTCAGATTTAGGTTCCTCATCAATTGTAGTTTCCGAATACGTTTCTCTTTTAAAATCTTTTTGATGTCTTTCAGAAATTACTTCTTCTCCTTTGTTATTGAAAACATAAGCTGTCATTTCGTCTAAAATATCTTTAAAAGCGGTAAAATCTTCTTTGTAAAGATAAATTTTATGTTTTTTGAAATGAAACGAACCGTCTGCCTCAGTAAACTTTTTGCTTTCGGTGATGGTAATGTAATAATCGTCTGATTTTGTTGCTCTTACGTCAAAAAAATAAGTTCGTCGTCCTGCTCGTAGCACTTTAGAAAAAATCTCGTCTTTTTCTAATAAATCATTTTCTCTCATATTCTTTCAATCAAAAGTTAGTTGTTTATTTCTGATTCAAAAATCATAAAAAAAACAGAACAAAACAAATATTAATCAAAATCTTTTTCTGAAAGTTGTTTATAGTAGAGATCTTTGTAATAACCGTCTTGATTTACTAATTGATTATGAGTGCCTTGCTGAATAATTGAACCTTCATCAATAATAATAATTTTGTCCGCATTTTTAGCAGAAGAAACACGATGACTAACAATAATGGTTGTTTTGTTTTTACAAATTTGCAATAAATTGTGTAAAATTTGTTCTTCGGTTTCCGTATCAACAGCTGATAAACAATCGTCGAGCAGTAATATTTCAGCATCTTTAATTAGGGCTCTTGCAATGGAAACCCGTTGTTTTTGTCCGCCCGAAAGTGTAATTCCTCGTTCGCCAAGCACAGTTTGGTATTGGTCTTGAAAACCCATGATGTTTTCGTGCACTACGGCTTGTTTGGCAGCGTTTATTACTTCATCTTGTGTTGCATTTTCTTTTCCAAATTTAATATTATTACTAATTGAATCCGAAAACAAAAAGGCATCCTGAGGTACAATTCCGATACTGTTTCTTAAATTGTATAAATTCAAGGTGTTAATAGGTTGATTATCAAATAATATTTGTCCGTTTTCAATATCGTGCATACGGGTAATAAGCGTTAAAATAGTTGATTTTCCTGAGCCAGTTTTACCTAAAATGGCTAAAGTTTCGCCTTTATTAACTGAAAACGAAACGTTTTTTAAGGCTTCAATATGGGTGTCTTTGTAAGTAAAGCTAACATTTTTAAATTCAATTTGTCCCAAAATAGGAGTTTGGTTAGGGTTGGTGTTGGTTATTTCAGGTTGAATTTTTAAAAATTCATTGATTCTTTTTTGCGATGCCTCAGCTTCTTGCACCATTGACGATACCCAACCAATGGAAGCTACAGGCCAAGTCAACATGTTAACGTACAAAATAAATTCGGCAATGGTTCCAATGTTTTTAATGGTTCCGTTGATGTACATAACGCCTCCAAAATAAATTACAACCAAATTACTCACACCAATTAAAGTAATCATTAAAGGGCCAAAAAGTGATTGAACACGCGCTAATTTTAAACTTTTGGCCTTGCTTTCATTTGCCAATGAAATAATATTTTGTTGGTTTTGTTTTTCTAATGAATAGGCTTTTATGACTCTAATTCCTGAAAAAACTTCTTGTGTAAAACTTGATATTTTGGATAAATATTGTTGAAAAATGGTACTCCTAGTGTTAATTTCTACGCTCAATTTAAAAATGATATAGGACAATAAAGGCAGTGGCAGTAAAGTATATAAAGTTAAAGTTGGCGACACATTGTACATATAAATAATAACAATTGTGAAACGGATGAGCGTATTGATGGTGTACATTACGGCAGGCCCAACATACATTCTAACTTTCCCAACATCTTCGCTTATTCGGTTCATTAAATCACCCGTTCGGCTTTGTTTGTAAAAATTTTGATCTAAATTTTCATACTGTTGAAAAACTTCATTTTTTAAATCAAATTCAACGTGACGCGACATTACTATTAAGGTTTGACGCATTAAAAAAGTCAAAAATCCGGCAATTAATGCGGTACTAATTACGAGTAAAATATTTTCGATTAACCCATTTTTTACAGCGTCTAAAGCAATTCCCGAAGCATGTTTTTCTTCAATAGCCTTAAACGATTTACTAATTAATTTTGGTGTAAATAAGAAAAAAATTTGAGCTACAATTGTAATCACAATTCCTAGTAAAAAACGGTATTTATATTTTACGAAATATTTATTTAAATAGAGTAATTCTTTCATTATTATAATGCATTCGGGTTAAAAGATGCTTGATTTATAAATAAAATTAGTATTTTTTTACAAAATTTCATTTTACATCGTTTTGTTAATTTTTGGTAATTTATTAAATTTTACAAAAAAACAACCTATTGTTTTGAATAAAAACATAAATTTGTATGTTCTTATTGATAAAGTCGCAACAAAAGATATTTTTATGACCACAACAACAACTAGCGTTGAAGCGCTTCAAAAAATGAATCCGGTATTCGGACAACTTTCGTTTGATAACCACGAACAAATTGTATTTTGCAATGACAAAGATACGGGATTAAAAGCAATTATAGGCATTCATAACTCAGTTTTGGGTCCAGCACTTGGTGGAACCAGAATGTGGAACTACGCAAATGAATGGGAAGCTTTGAACGATGTGCTTCGACTTTCAAGAGGTATGACCTACAAATCAGCCATAACTGGATTGGATTTAGGTGGTGGAAAAGCTGTAATAATAGGCGATGCTAAAACCCAAAAAACACCCGAGTTGATGCGTAAATTTGGTGAGTTTGTGCATTCACTATCAGGGAGGTATATCACAGCAGAAGATGTTGGAATGGAAACCAAAGACATGGACATTGTTAACGATGTAACACCTTATGTAACAGGTATTTCAGAGTCAAGAGGAGGTTCCGGAAATCCATCGCCAGTAACTGCACTTGGCGTATATATGGGAATGAAAGCCGCTGCAAAATATAAATTTGGGTCCGATAATTTAGAAGGAAAAAAAGTACTTGTGCAAGGAATTGGACATGTTGGCGAAACTTTAGTCGATTATCTTACTAAAGAAGGTGCCTTGGTACAAATTTCTGACATAAATGAAACACGTTTAGACGAAGTTAGTAAAAAATATGGCGCTACCATTTTTAGAGGTTCCAATTTATATACTGCCGATGTTGATATTTACGCGCCTTGTGCACTTGGAGCTACAATAAATGATGAAACTGTACATAAAATTCAAGCAAAAATTATTGCTGGAGCTGCAAATAATCAATTGGCAGACGAAAATGTGCATGGCCCAATTTTGATGCAAAGAGGTATTTTGTATGCACCCGATTTTTTAATTAATGCTGGTGGAATTATCAGTGTGAACTCTGAAATTGCAAAGTATGATCATACAGAAACACTACGAAGAACCGAAAATATTTACAATACAACCTTAGAAATTTTTGATTATGCTGTGGCAAATAATTTGACGCCACAAAAAGCTGCAATGGCTTTGGCAGAAATTCGTATTGAAAACAGAAAAAAAGAAAAGCGCAATCAATAGGCTTTCTGAAAAATAATACTATTTTTGCAGAGCGAAAGTAAATGCGCTTTCGCTCTGTTATTTTATACTAATTCAAAAGTTCTTATCCGTGTTAAATAGAAGACATATTCGAGTAAAAGTGATGCAATCCATCTATGCGATGCACCAAAATGGTTCTGACAATCTTGAGAAACAAGAAAAATTCTTAACTGCAAGTACCGAAAATATTTTAGAACTTTATTTAATCATGCTGTCTGCATTGGTTGAAATTAGAAAAAAAGAAGTTGATTTTATTGAAATTTCAAAGAAAAAACATTTGGCAACTACTGCCGAAAGAAATCCAAACTTACGTTTTGTAAATAATCAAATTTTATTGGCATTAGAAGAAAATAATTCGTTGAGTATTGCTGTTGAAAAACACAAAATTAACAATTGGATTATTAATGACAACACCATTTTATCCTTACTTCAAGATATTAAAAACAGTTCGTTGTATGCCAAATATATGGCAAAAACAACGACAACTTTTGAAGAAGATAGGCATTTTGTTGCCGATATGTTTGCTGAAATTATTGCGCCAAATGAAGTTTTATACTCCTATTTAGAAGATTTTAAATTGACTTGGGTAGATGATATTCCGATGGTGAATACACAAATCCATAAGGAGTTGAAACAATTTTCAAAGGAGGAAGATGGTTTCAGAATCACCCGATTGTATAAAGATATTGAGGATAAAGATTTTGCCTTAATTTTGTTTAGAAAAACAGTTTTGAATGAAGAAAAATTAGCTAAGGAATTTCAAGATAAAACCCCAAATTGGGATATGGAGCGTATTGCCGAAGTGGATACAATTATTTTAAAAATGGCTATTTGCGAATTTTTGAATTTTCCGTCAATTCCAGTAAAAGTAACGATTAATGAATATTTGGAATTGGCAAAAGAATATTCTACACCAAAAAGTAGTATTTTTATCAACGGGATTTTGGATAATTTAGTAAAAGAATATGCCGGGACTGATAAAATTAAAAAAATAGGTCGCGGATTATTGTAAAATGTACTAACCGATTGCGAAAGTAATCACAAATAAATATATAATTATGGAACAGTTAACACAATTTTTGCCTTTTATTTTGATGTTTGTAGTAATCTACTTTTTTATGATTTTACCACAACAAAAGAAAATGAAGAAAGAAAAAGCTTTTGAAAGTGGTTTAAAAGTGGGAGATAAAATTATTACTAAAAGTGGTTTTCATGGAAAAATTGCTGAAATGGCAGAAACTTCAGTAGTTATGGAAACAATGGCGGGTAAACTAAAAATTGAAAAATCAGCTATTTCAATGGAAATGAGCGCTGCGTTGAACAAAAAAGCGTAGTTTTTTAAAACAAAAATTTAAAAGTCCAAATTGTAATTTGGACTTTTTTTTTAACTCAGATTTTTTCAACAGAATCAAATTACTTTGACGCGTTAGAACTTACAGCTGTTGGACTTCATAAACCGAATAAACATTCAACTAAAAGTCATTTGAAAAACTACACGTGAATTTTAGCCCTGATGGAGCCGATATCCTTTTTGTTTTTTTTGAAAAAACAAAAAGATAAAGGTGACAGCAGGACAAAATAACTTTTGAAAAGTGGTTGTGTGCTTCAAAAAAAAAAAAAAAAAAATCACGAGCTATTAACTCGTGATTTTAATTTTATTGTTGGGGTTGAATTAGAAATTAAATCCTAATCGGGCATAATAGAATGCACCGCCAAAGCCCATTTGTACTGCATCCCAGTAACCTCCTGCTTCTACCCAGTCGTCTTGTTGGTCTGGGTAAATATTGAAAAGGTTGTTGCTACCAATGCTTAATTTTGTGGTTTTGTTAAGTTTAAAACCAAGAGTTAAATCGGTTACAATTTTGGCACTATAGGTATCGGTTGCAGCTGCTATTTGATTAGCAAAGCTTCCGTAATCTGCTACATCCTCGTACATTTGATAATCTAGTAATTCTACTTTACTGAAACGTGTAAATGCAAGACCCGCATTGAACCATTTTCTGTCATAGTTCAGGTTAAGGCTAAATTTACTGTCTGGAGCAGAAGCAAGCAAAAAGGCTTTTTCTCTTTCGCCGAAGAACGTTTGCTCGTCTAGTGCACCATTGTTTACTTTATCTACTTTCATGCTATTAATGTTTCCTACAAGGGTAGCAGAAACTGCATTTTCTCCAAATTTTTCTTTCCAAGCAAATACCACATCAAGTCCGCTAGTACTAGTGTCTGCACCATTCACGAAAAACTGAGCTGAATCTACACCAAGTCCAAATGATGAAGCGTCAAAATATCCAGTTAACACAATTCTGTCTTTTACTTTGATTGAATAGGCATCTACAGTAGCTGTGAATTTTCCGAAGTTGGCAGTAAAACCAAGTGAAGCATTTACTGCTTTTTCTTCGTTCAATTTGTTGATTCCGAAGGCTTGTGTAACAGGGCTATTGTTTGGAGACAATAAAATATCTGAAGCTCCAGATGAAGAGAAATTAGTAAAACTTAAGTTATAATAAACTTGTGCCAATGATGGCGCTCTAAAACCTGTACTTACAGACCCTCTCAAGTTAAAATTATCATTTACTTTATATCTTGTTGCTAATTTTCCGTTAAGAGTGCTACCAAAATCATTGTAATTCTCAAAACGAACCGCAGCGCTTACCAACAATTTTTTCGTAATATCTAATTCGGCATCTGTATATAAGGCAACACTTGCTCTGTTTTCGCTTACTTCGTTGGCAGGACTATAACCTGGAAACCCTTGAGATCCTCCTGGACGCGCATCTCCAGTAATTGGGTCTAATGGAATGGTTTGGGTCAACGGATTGGTAACTACTGCTCCATTAACATCATAGGTTGCATAAGAAGCTTGTTCTCCTGCAAAAATATTGAATTTCTCCATTCTGTGTTCAGCTCCAAAAGCGATATTGAATCCTTCTAAAACATCTTTGTAGTTTTTAGAAAAATCTAAATTAATAGTGTTTTGACTCAAACTATGTCCACCTGCATCAAAACTTGTTGGTGAATTATCTTGAAGCGATGCATTTAAAGTTCCTTTAATATAATAATGGAAATTATTACGTCCAAATGTGTTACTCAAATCAATTTTCCAACCCTTGTCTGTTGTAGTTCTTATACCCGCAGAAATTGAGTTGTCAATAATTTTTGACGTAATTCTTGGTGTAAAACCGTCAGGATAAATAGAAACTACGTTTCTAGCCGTTGGATTATTTCTTGTGAAAGCATACGCATCTGTATCTCTAAAATTACCACCACCAAAGGCATAAATTTCTGTTTTTGTAGAAACCGGTACCGCCGCATTTACAAACAAATTCAATCCGTCAATAGCTGCTTCTCCAAAACCACGTCTGAAATCATAACCCGGACGCAAGGTTTTATTTTTACTGATATATTCTGTAGTAAAGTTAGCAAAACCACCTTTAGTACCTAGTTTTGTACCATAATTTCCTGTTACTTTCATAGAACCTCCATCAAAGTTTTTATCTTTTCCAATTTTGTTTCCATCTTGTGTAGTATCAAGGAAGTTTCCAGGTGTATTAGCGGTACCCGCAGCAAAATCACCAGGAGCATCAGTGTTAAAAGCACCATAACTTACTGTTCCTGTAAACTCATCAACATTGTCATTCAACACAATATTGATTACACCTGAAATAGCGTCTGACCCATACTGAGCCGCAGCACCATCTCTCAAAATCTCAATTCTTTTGATAGAAGAAGCAGGAATGGCATTCAAATCGGTTCCTGTATTTCCACGACCACGTGTACCAAACAAGTTAATTAATGACGATTGATGTCTTCTCTTTCCGTTAATAAGTACTAAAGTTTGATCAGGACCCATACCTCTCAACGAAGCAGGATCTACGTGATCTGCACCATCAGACCCCGATTGTTTATTAGCATTAAAAGAAGGCGCAACATATTGCAACAATTCATTAATTTCTAATTTTCCGCTCTGAGTAGTAACATTCTTAACATCAATAATATCAATAGGAACCGCAGAATTTACTACCGTTCTTTTCGAATTTCTAGACCCAACAGAAACCGTAACTTCGTTCAACTGCTGGCTATCAGCCAAAACCACATTGATTTGAGACGCATCCACTTTCTTTTCTTGCGAAACAAAACCAACATACGTAAAAACAAGTGTTGCGCCGTCTTTAACGCTAATTTTGTAGTCACCATTCAAATCGGTACTCACCCCGTTTGACGTTCCTTTTTCAAAAACATTAACGCCAATTAATGCACCACCTGATGCGTCTGTAACATTTCCTGTAACTTGCTTTTGTGCAAATACAAATGATGTAATCAGACAAAATAATAATGTAATTTTTTTCATGTATAAAAATTTTAATTAAATTAGTTAAAACAAATATACTAAAATAGAAAACATAAAATGACAACCCACCTAATTTTTACAGATTAACCATTTTTTAACCCAAAACACATTAAAATCAAAAAAATAGTGTGCCTTATTTTAAAAAAAATCAGAAGCACACAACCACAGAGTTCAACATAATCCTTACAGTCACAAAGCCTCGGCATATTTTTATCTCCTTCACCTTTTAAACAACAACAAGTATTTTCATAAAAAAAAACAAAATCAAATGGTTTGTTTTCTAAAATAGTAAATTAATTTAAGTAGTTTTACTTCCGCTAAAAATAGTAAAAATGAACGCAGATTACATCCTTGACCAAGAAATAAGCAACACCATTTTTGAAGAAAAAGACATCAAATACAAAGACTTTGAAAATTGTACGTTTCACAATTGTGACTTTACTAATTGCGATTTTCTAGCTGTAACTTTTATTGATTGCAACTTTTTTGACTGTAATTTCAATGATACTAAAATAAATTACGTTTCCTTGCGAGGTGCTTTTTTTACAAAATGCAATTTTACCAATGTCAATTTTGCCATGACCGACCAAGTTATTTATGATTTTGGGTTTAAAGATTGCCTGCTGGACTATGCCAAATTCTATAAACTAAAACTCAAAAAAATGCAGTTCATCAATTGCAGTATGATTTCTGTTGACTTTATGAGCAGCGATTTAACCGAAGCTGTTTTTGATAATTGCAACCTCCGAAGAGCGGTTTTTATTGACACTATTGCCAACAAAGCCGATTTTTCAACAAGTTACGACTACTCCATTGACCCCGAAAAAAACAAAATCAAAAAAGCACAATTTTCTCTTGAAGGACTCAAAGGGTTACTAGAAAAATATGACATTGTAATTAAATAAAATCAGCAAATTTGTATATTTGTAAAAAAAATAATCATGCAAAATATCATCAACCGCTTCATCAGTTACGTAACCATTGATACCGAATCAGACCCCTATTCAACCACAACACCAAGTACTGCAAAACAATTTGACCTTGCCAACTTATTAGTTCAAGAACTCAACCAAATTGGAATGCAAGAAGTTACCATCGATCAATTTGGATATGTAATGGCAACTCTCCCAAGCAACGTTTCTGAAGAGGTACCAACCATCGGTTTCATTGCTCATTTCGACACAACCCCCGATTTTACAGGTGCCAATGTCAATCCGCAAGTAATTACAAATTATGACGGTAACGACATCGTTTTAAACAAAGAAAAAAACATCATTCTTTCACCCAACTATTTCGAAGATTTGTTGCTTTACAAAGGGCAAACCCTTATTACAACCGACGGGAACACGCTTCTTGGCGCTGATGACAAAGCCGGAATTACCGAAATAATTACCGCCATGGAATACCTCATTCAGCACCCCGAAATCAAACACGGAAAAATAAGAGTTGGTTTCACACCCGACGAAGAAATTGGTCGTGGAGCTGACAAATTTGATGTCGAAAAATTTGGGGCTCAATGGGCATACACCATGGACGGAAGCCAAATTGGCGAACTAGAATATGAAAATTTCAACGCTGCCGGTGCCACTATAACTTTCAAAGGAAAAAGCGTGCACCCAGGCTATGCCAAAGGAAAAATGATCAATTCCATGCTCATTGCCAACGATTTCATAAACGAATTACCAAAAAACGAAACACCCCAAGATACCTCAGGTTACGAAGGTTTTTTTCACGTACACCACCTCAAAGGAAGCATTGAAGAAACCATTTTGGAACTCATCATTCGCGATTTTGACCAAGCAAAATTTGAAGAACGCAAAAACCTCATTCATACCATTACCCAAAAATTCAACGATCAATTTGCCGCACAATTTGGCGAAAACATTGTCATTGCAGAGGTAAAAGACCAATATTACAACATGCGCCAAAAAGTTGAGCCAATGAAATTCATTGTCGATTTAGCCGAGAAAGCCATGAAAGAACTTGACATACAACCACTAATTAAGCCAATTCGTGGCGGAACAGACGGCTCACGACTATCCTACATGGGATTACCTTGTCCGAATATTTTTGCGGGCGGACACAATTTTCACGGAAAATACGAGTACGTACCTGTAGAAAGTATGCAAAAAGCCATCGAAGTAATCATCAAAATTGCCCAACTCACAGCCACTACCAAGTTTAATTAGAAGCACACAACCTCGTTTCAATTGACATCTAGTCCCGCCTTCACCTTTATCTCCCTTGCCCTAAGGGGCTACGGGAGGATATCGGCTCTGTCGGGGCTAGACTTCTCGTTTTGTTTTTCAGTTGACGTTTTTGAGTTGCAAAGTTGCAAAGTTTCTAAATTTGTGCCAATTTGTGGTTAAACCAATTGATTTTTGAAATTGAAATTGATAACGTTTGTCATTCCGTAGCAATCGCATAAATAATTTAAAAAAAACCACAACAAACCACCACAATTAAATATTTTTCTTACATTTGAAAAATAGATACAAAACCACTAAACAGGTAGTAAAGTTATTTGCCAAATAGAATATGTTAAAAACGCAAGAACTTTCGTATATCTACAAGTTGTGGGTTATTGTAAAACGACACTGCTAAAACAAGACAATGAGTAATTATAAATACATACCACTTTTTCCAAAACCATTTCTAGAGGACTTGGTAAAAGGACGAGTACTGCCAATAATCGGAGCTGGATTTTCAAAAAATGCTCAAATTCCCAAAGGAAAAAACATTCCTGACTGGGAAGAACTTGGTAAAACATTTGCCGACTTAATACCCGACTACAATTATAACGGAGCAATTGACGCTATTTCTGCTTACGAGCACGAATATTCTAGGGCGAAGCTTGTAGAAAAATTAAGTGACTTATTGCTCACAGGTCAACTAAACGCCGGAAATACTCATAAATCTTTTTGTAGTCTCCCTTTTCAATCTGTTGCTACTACAAATTTTGATTTTTTACTTGAAGAAGGATATGGTCTAGTTTCAAGATATTGCCGACCAATAATTGAAGAAGAGCAATTATCAATCGCAAACGGAAATCCTAAGGACATAGCACTTTTCAAAATACACGGTGACTTACACCACCCAAAAAGAATTGTAGCTACAGAAGAAGATTATGATGGTTTTCTAAATAGATACCCAATGATATCTACATTCTTAGCCAATTTATTTATTTCAAAAACCATTCTTTTCATTGGATACAGCCTTGACGACCCAGATTTAAGACAAGTTTATCAACTAATAAAAGATAGACTTGGAAATCTGAAAAGACAAGCTTACACATTACGCATAAATAGCACGCCACAAGAAATCACAAGATTTGAAAGAAGAGGAGTTAAGGTTATTAATATTCCGAAAGGAACCAAATCATACAGTCAAGTCCTTGAAGATGTCTTTGAAGAGTTAAGGGATTATTGGACAAGAGAATATCCGAACATAGCAACCATAACAGAAGAAGACCCATTAATCGAACTAACAATGGAAAAAGAGTCTTCTGAAACAAGTAGGCTTTGTTATTTCTCAGTGCCTTATAACACATTAAGCCTTTACAAGAAATACATTTTCCCAATCGCAGAAACTTATGGCTTTGCTCCAATTACAGCAGATGATGTTTTAACCCAAGGAAATAATATAGCTGCGAAAATCTCAGCTTTAATTGAACGTTCAAGCGTTGTAGTAATTGACATATCAAACCAAACATCATTATTTGAGTTAGGAATCGTAAAATCAATTCAAGCGAAAAAGAAGAAAATAAAAACAATACTAATTTCTGAAGAAGGCTCGTCAATACCCAACGAATTTTCAAATGAATACTATTTAATCAGACCGAATAATATTTTTGAAAATATTGACGACTTTACCATTCCGTTGGAAAACGCCTTTTCACAACTTTATCAAGAGTTACAAGCTGGCTTTGAAGATGAACCACAAAGACTATTATCTAAGAAAGAATACAGAGCTGCTGTGATTTCTGCTGTAACTTTACTTGAAACACAATTGAGAAGCAAAATCGAAAAGAAAATTGATTTAAGGTTTAAACCTTACTCAATGCGACAACTTTTGGAATTGACTTTTAAGGAGGAACTAATAAATAAGAATCACTACAAGGACTTAATGGAATGGGTAATGGTTAGAAATAAACTTGTACATACTCAAGGACATATTGACGGTAGACTTGCAAAAAGAATAGTAACAAGTATTAATGAAGTTCTAAACGAATTGAAAGAGAAATAACAACAACCCATAACAGCACCTACCCAAAAGTGGCGGTTCAGTGGTTAAATCAAGCTTTGTGCTTCTATCTAAGTTTGTGCTTGATTGACAGTGAAGTGCTTCGAAATCGCCACCTTCGGGTAGCCGCAAACCGTTAGCTGCCATTTAAAAAACCAGAAATTAAAACAATAATTTGAAAAATTTTGTTTCATATTTTCTCTTCCTTTCTTTGGGCTGTTTTGCTCAAAATAAAACAGAGGATAACTTTTACGAAGAAAACACTTCGGTAAATCTGTTTGCTTTTGTTGGAAAAAAAATATCAATTATTGAATTTGACCCAAACCCCCGCTCCCGCGCGAATCCCTTCGCGTGGTACTTCAATTTAAAATACTGAGAAACACACCCCCCCCCTCCCAATACCAAAAAAAAATCCGCAAAGCTTTGCGGATTTTTTATTAAAACTATTTTATTTTTAAACAACCCCCTACTTATTCTTTATTATCTTCTTCACAATAACATCCAATTCCTTCTGATTTTCATTAATAAAAAGCAAACCATCCTGAATCAAATCTTTAATATTTTTAGCAGAAGTATCATCCATTTCGGGCGATGCGTTAATTAAGTTGGGCATTAAACGATGGTAATTTTTTTCGTTTCTGTTGCCGAGAGTTTCATACATTTTTTGAAGTTGATAATCCACCGTTTCCACGTTGGCAGAAAGTAAAATATCAATAAGCGGAGTTATCCATTTCAGTTTTCCAGCATTATCTAAATCCTCAAACTTGTAAGGTTTCAAAACCGTTCCAGTTCCAACAGAAATTACAATCATATCATTAATAGTCGGAAAATCTTTTTTATTTGAATTGTTTAATGCTTTCGAAAACTCAATCTTTCGAGCTTCTGCATACGCACAAAGCGCAGGATTATTAGCATACACACCACCATCAATAAGCGTAAATTGTTGGTTGTAAAAAGAATTTATTTGTGCAGGTTCAAAATAAGTAGGTGCTGCCGATGTAGCCCTACAAACATCTTTCACATAAAAATTTTTTATCGGAAGATTAGCATTATGACTGGTAAAAAACTGTGCTTTTCGTGCTGTAATATCATACGAAGTTATCAAACAAGGTTTCGTTAAATCTTTCAATTCCAACGTACCAAAAACTTCTTCCAATTGTTTTTCAATATTGGTATCAGATATTTTCTCTTTCAGTAAACCAAACGGATTTAATAAATGCTCAAAAAAAGAAACTTTAAAAATATCCTTCCCTCGTTTCGCATACAGATTTAATGCTTCTTCTACAGAAAATTTTGCGTTTTTATTCCCATCTGGATAAAGCAACAAAGCAGTAATAAGTCCGCCTGTGCTTGTGCCTGCAATTAGGTCGAAATAATCGCCAATTTTAGCATTCGGATTATCTTGTTGTTGCAGTTGTTCTTCAATATGTTTTAGGATTACGCAGGATATGATACCACGAATACCGCCACCGTCCAATGATAGGATTCTTATTTTTGAACTCATAAATAAATAGTAATTGGTTTATAATTTAGCAACTTTCAACTTTAGACTTTCGACTTTAGACTTTCGACTTTATGACTTCGACTTTACAACTTTCGACTTTACGACTTTATGACTTTCGACTTTATGACTTTCGACTTTATGACTTTCGACTTTATGACTTTCGACTCAACAATCACATACCTCTCTTTATCCTGTTTTAGTTTAGATAAAACCCGCCAAGAATTAAATCCACGTTTATCAAAATGAGGTAAATCTTTAAAAGTTTTCCAGTTTCCGCCCCATTCCCAACCGTATTTAGCAAATATTTTTACACATTCATACCAATCAGCTATTTGGTCATTGTCCCAATCTTTTGTAGTGTCCCACGAGGCTATTTTTTCATCAATAATAAGGCAAATATCAACGGCAAAACCATAGTTGTGTATCGATTGACCTCCTTTTGCATTAGTTACTTTATTACCCATTGGTTTTTTGGAGGTTTTACCGTTTGGGTTTACAATTGTTCTGCCAAGTGCATATAAATCGTCTTGTTCTCTAAAAGTTCGCAAGCCTTGCGTAATGCGTACTTTTGCTCTTCCTTTTAATGCTTTATCGCATTCTTTAATAATTTTGGTTACTTCTTTACGTACTGAGGGATGAAGTTTTTCAATACGGTTTTTGGTGGGTGTGTCCATGGTTTATAGTATTTATAGTTAATAGTTCGGTTACAAATTACGGTGGCTTTTCAAAGCATCATGTTGTAATAAAAAAAACAACGTGAACTTAATACTTTTATTTTCAATCGGCTTCTAATTTAATATAACTTTAAATGTTTTTGATTCATTCTCAATCTCAAGTTTGATAAAATAAACACCCTCTGAATTATTTGAAACATCAATAGTATCTGTCGTTGTGCTTTCTTTTACTATTTGTCCTAAAGTATTAATTATTTTGTACGAAAATAATGTATTGTTAGCATTATTTATATGGATTATATCTTTTGTAATAGTTGGATATGTCTTGTCCTTTTAATGATTGTTTTTTTCATAATCGTTTTTTTAACTTTTTTTCAATCTTTCATAAACATATTTAGGTATCTTTTTTAAGTCTTTTTTTTGCTCTTTCATTAATTGAATATATCTATTATAATTTTCTATCGCTTTATCATTATTTTTTAAGTCCCAATAACAATCAGCTATATTTAGATAAGCTACAGTTCTATTCGGTGATATTTCAATAGTTCTGTTAAAATAAATCAAAGAAGCATTATAAAATTTATATTTATAAAGGAAATATCCTTTATTATTTAGTAATTCAGCAGAATTAATTAAGTCTAAAGGTAAATCTTTGAATGAATTTATAATACCATTTTCAAATTCACTTTTTTTTAAATTTATTAATGTTATTGTTTTTTTAATACCTAAAATTGTACTGATTTTTTTATTAGTGATATATAACTGACATGTTAGTTTATTTATATTTAACTCATCTTCAAATGTATAACGTCCGATTATCTTATTTTTATATTTCAAGAAATAATTATTCCAATTTTGTTTAGAAACTTCATCTTCAATACTAAACTTACCTTTGTCAGTATATAGATAATAATCATCAATAATAAAATTTTCTTTTTCATACAATGAATAAAGAATATTTTCAGATTGTAATTGTGCATAATTATTTAATGTAAAAAATATACCAATTATATAAAATATTACACTTTTTATTTTCATTTTTTTTCTAATTTTTCTATTCGTTGTTTTGCGGCATCTATTAACTTGACGTATGTTTTTTTCTTTTTTATAAATTTTAAATTTTTAAATTCATTTAATTTATTTATACCATACCAATTTGTGTTTTCAGATTTTTCGGGTATTAGCTCTAAAAATCTTTTATAACCCTCAATTGCAAATTCTTTATTGCTTCCACAAGTATCAAAAAGAGTTGATTTAATGTCTGGGTCATTCCATAAGCCCCATGCAAAACATGCCTTTTGAATATTATAAATTTTACTAGTTTGGAAATCAAATTCTATGTAGTCTTTATCTAAAGCTTTAAAACCATTTTTAAGATATTTTAATCTTGAATCAAAACCATTAAAACCACCATTAACTTTATAAGTACAATAAATAAAATCATTTTTATCAGATTCATCATTAAGTTCTGCTTTTACGCCCCAAAACCAACCAGCAGACCTAATTGCATATGGAGATTTTTCAAGTTTCTGTTTGTTTTCAATACTTGATGTAAAATCCTCTCCTTCATAATCTTCGTATGCAGAATAATTTTCTTCCCAAGTTATTTGAATTAATCCTCGACCTTTAAATCCTTTGTAATGTGCGTCAGTAGCACCTAATTCGGCGGTATATTTAAAACAACTCGATTCACTCATAATTTGGGCAAGAAAGTGGATTGTTTTTAAATCTGTGTCGATTTTATAATCTTGCAATGTTTTATTTAATGAATCAATATATTCAGTTGCTCTCTTTTTTGAAACTCCTATTGCTATAAGCTGTTCCAGTGTTATTGAACTTGTGGGTGTACCTACAACATCTTTTCTAGGATTATTAGCGTCTTCCAATTTACCATTTGTTACACTAGCATTACCACTATTATCAACTTTTACAATAATACTTTTAGTATCTGTTGTTTTATTAGTAGAATCTGATAGTTTTGCTATAAGTCTAAAATTATCTTCAAATCTTACAATGGAAGAAAAGTCAATATAGACGTTTGCATAAAATACTGATAGTTCAAAAACATTACTTTTTTGAAATGCTTGAAAAGTTTTGCCATCAATTTCGACTTCTAC
>JBILQQ010000029.1:0-27912 GCA_044373115.1 Flavobacterium sp. | reverse complement strand
ACGTTGCCAAATCCACCACAACTAGCAAATTAAAAATTGACAAAAACAATTTTATTCCTATTTATTTGCGATGGCTGGAAGTGGTAAAACCCAACATTGACGTAAACTGGGACGAGCTAAAAAAGGCAAACATCATGGACTCCGATTTTTACCTTGCCGATTTGTTTGTGGACGACAAAGACACGCAAAACATTGACGATGATTTGACTATCCGTGACAGTTTGTTTGTGGTGTTCCAAAACCAAGGGTACAAAATTGCCAAAGAAAACATCAAGCAAATGTTTGATGCTACCATCAATTTAAAAAACAAAGACACCTATTTGCACTTTTGGAAACGTTACAAACGCCCACCACTCAAAGAGTTTCAAGATTATATCATTGAGCGTCGCGATTTGCTAGTACCACAAGACATTAGGGAGCGAAAAGGTGCTTTTTTTACGCCCCGCATTTGGGTAGAATTATCCCAAAAATACCTCACCGATTATTTGGGCGAAAACTGGCAAGACGAGTATTATATTTGGGATTGCGCCGCAGGAACGGGCAACCTTTTGGCGGGATTAACCAACAAATACCACATTTATGCCAGCACGCTTGACCAAGCCGACATTAATGTAATACACGAACGAATTGACCACGGTGCCAACCTACTGAAAAACAACGTATTTCAGTTTGATTTTTTGAATGATGAATTTACCAAACTGCCACAGAGTTTGCAAGACATTATTAATGATGAAGAAAAACGCAAGAAGTTGGTGGTGTATATTAATCCGCCGTATGCGGAGGCTGGAACGGGATTGGGAAAAGAACATAAAGGGGGTGTAGCACTGAATCACAAAACTAAAGAAAAGTATCAAAGAGAATTAGGGAAAGCAAGCAATGAACTTTTTACACAGTTTTTAGCCAGAATTTATGTTGAAATCCCTAACAGCAAGATTGCAAATTTTTCAACTTTGAAAAATTTGCAATCTTCTAACTTCAAGGATTTCCGAGGTTTTTTTCGAGCGAAGCTCGAAAAAATTTTTTTGACACCCGCCAATACTTTTGATAATGTAAAAGGCAATTTCCCAATTGGTTTTTTTATTTGGAATACTGAAATAAAAGAAAATTATATTTTTATTACAGCAGATGTTTTTGATAAAAATGAAAAATTTATTGGTTCAAAAAATTTATATAGTTATGATGATATAGCAAAAGGTAAAATTAATGATTGGTTAAGAAATTATTACGATAAAAAAAATCCTAGTTTAGGAATTATGCACAATAATAAGACTGATTTTCAACATAATATTCAAGTTGTAATTACTTCAAACGATAATAAAGACCACACAACTCCAATTACAGCAAAAAACTTAAACCAAATGAGTATTTATTTGGCTGTTAGAAAAGTTATTCCTGCAACTTGGCTTAATGACAGAGACCAATTTTTATTTCCAAATGATAGTTGGCAAACGGATTCTTTATTTCAAAATGATTGTTTAGCATATACAATATTTAATAATAACATTCAAAGTCAATTCGGCACCAACCACTGGATTCCGTTCACAGAGCAAGAAGTGAATGCGCAAGCCAAGTTTGCTAGTAATTTTATGACGGATTTTATCAAGAGCCCCCCAACCCCCAAAGGGGGAGCAACCGCAAACGATTTGTTTAGCACTACCACAGCCGCGATAAGCCCCGCTGTAGCTCCCCCTTTGGGGGCTGGGGGGCTTTTATTTTCCACCGAAGCAACCGCCGTTTTTGATGCTGGGCGTGAACTATGGAAATACTACCACAAAACCATACCGCACAATGCTCCCCCTTCGGGGGCTGGGGGGCTCAACGCCAGTTTATATGACATCAGAGAATACTTTCAAGGCAGAAACGACAAAGGCAGAATGAACAGTAAAAGCGATGATGCAACGTATATGACTTTAATTGGCGAACTTCGATCTAAACTAGCTATTCTAGCCGATGCCATCAAACCAAAAGTGTATGAATATGGGTTTTTGAAGGAGTAGATTTTCGCCAACCCAACCCTGTCAGGGTTCCAAACCCTGTCAGGGTTCCAAACCCTGACAGGGTTAAAACCCTTACGCCATTTAAATTTAATCTAATACTATGGAAAAAAAAGTACCTATACTCCACGGAAATTATTACCACATTTACAATCGAGGTAATAACAGAGCTGATATTTTCTTTGAATCGGATAATTATTATTATTTTCTTCAATTATATGCCAAATACATTGAGCCAATTGCAGAAACATTTGCTTGGTGTTTGTTGAAAAATCATTTTCATATTTTGGTTCGTATTAAAGAAAAATCGGAAATAAATAGTGAACAATTAAGTTATTCAACCACAGAAGCCCCAAAAGTAATAGATCCGTCAAGACAATTCTCGCATCTTTTTAATACTTATACGCAAGCTATGAACAAAAGATATAATAGAACGGGAAGTTTGTTTGAAACTACATTTCAAAGAAAATTAGTTACTTCTGAAAAGTATTTTCGGCAATTGATTTATTATATTCACAACAATCCAGTTCATCATAGGTTTGTGGATCATATAGAGTTGTATCCATGGTCATCATACGAAACGACGCTTTCGGACAAGGTTACAAAATTAAAACGCAGGGAAGTTTTAGAGTTGTTTGGTGGAAAGGAAAATTTAATATACTACCACAAGCAGCAACAAGATTTAGACGATATTGAAAATTTGATAATTGAATAGTTAACCCTGTCAGGGTTTGGAACCCTGACAGGGTTTGGAACCCTGACAGGGTTTGGAACCCTGTCAGGGTTGGGTAAAAACAAACAAAAAAAATGAAAAACAATTACATGATACCAGCTTTATTACTTATCGGAACTATTTGTTTCGTTTCGGCATTTATTTTATATAAAAATCAAACCCACCCAACCAAAGGAGTTGTAAATGAAAACACAACTGTTGACGAAAATACCCAAAAAGGAAAAGACTTTGAGGAGTATGTTATCGATTTGTTTTTAAAAGAACATCAAGTTCAATTACTATCTCGAGTTTCTGACTATTATAAAAATGGTAAATATGCCCAAGACAATACAACACCAGATTTAAAATTTACGTATAAAAACAAACCATTTTCCATTGAATGTAAATACCGTTCGAGTTTTGCAGCAAATAATTCGATTACTTGGGCTTCGGAATATCAAATAAGCAATTATAAAAAGTTTGAAACCGAGAACAAAACAAAAGTATTTGTTGCTATTGGTATTGGTGGTACAGCTGATGCGCCAATAGAATTGTATCTTGTGCCTTTGTATAGGCTTACAAAACCATTTGCACAAAAAGACTACATAAAAGAGTTTAAAGTTACTTCTGTAAAGGATTTTTTAGAGGCTTCCCTCTAACCCTGTCAGGGTTTTCCAACCCTGTCAGGGTTTTGGTTTTGAACCCTGTCAGGGTTTTGAACCCTGACAGGGTTGGAAAACGTACTCAAATTTCAATAAAAATCCCAAAAATCAATTGGTTTAAACATAAATTTACTTCGTCTGTTCGCTTTGCTCGGGTCACAAATTGGCACAAATTTAAAATCTCAAAAAATCTTCCAACTGAAAAACTACTTTTCATATTTACCGAAAATAGAGCTATTGCCTATTGCCTTCCGACAATAAGTCAACTGAAAAACTACTCGTCAAGTCTAGCCCTGATTGAGCCGATATCCTCCTGAAGTCCCGTAGGGCGAAGGAGATAAAGGCGAAAGCAGGACGGGTTATGAACTGAAACGAGCTTGGGTGCTTCTAAAAAAAAATCCCAAACTTTCGATTGGGATTTTGATGTTATTTGGTTAAATACATTTTTCGTCTTGCGTACAAATCGTAAAATTGATCGTCTTTTAAATCGTCGATAAACAAGATACTCTCGCCGGTTGATTTCATTTCGGGTCCGAGGGCTTTGTTTACGTTTTGGAATTTGCTGAACGAGAAAACAGGTTGCTTGATGGCATATCCTTTTAACTGCGGATTGAAATTGAAATCGGTGACCTTTTTTTCGCCCAACATTACTTTGGTTGCATAGTTCACATACGGTTCGCCATAGGCTTTTGCAATAAACGGCACGGTTCTAGACGCACGGGGATTGGCCTCGATGATGTAAACAACATCGTCTTTAATGGCAAATTGGATGTTGATAAGTCCAACAGTTTGCAGTGCTTTGGCAATTTTATGGGTGTGGTCTTTGATTTGTTGCATCACAAATTCCCCTAAATTGAAGGGTGGCAACGTAGCGTTTGAATCGCCCGAATGCACACCGCAAGGCTCAATGTGTTCCATGATTCCGATGATATAGACATTTCCATCAGCATCACAAATGGCATCTGCTTCGGCTTCGATGGCTCCGTCTAGGTAGTGGTCAAGCAGTAATTTATTTCCAGGAATTGATTTCAATAAATCAATAACGTGTTCTTCAAGTTCTTGTTTGTTGATGACAATTTTCATTCCTTGTCCGCCCAATACGTAAGAAGGTCGAACTAACAATGGAAAGTCTAACGTATCGGCCAGGTTTGTAGCTTCTTCGGCACTTTCAGCAATTCCGAATTTTGGAAACGGAATGTTCAATTTGGTTAATAAATCGGAAAAACGACCTCTATCTTCGGCTAAATCTAAAGCGTCAAATGAAGTTCCGATGATTTTGATGCCGTATTTTGATAATTTTTCTGCCAATTTAAGAGCGGTTTGACCACCCAACTGAACAATCACACCTTCAGGTTTTTCGTGCTGAATGATATCGTAAATATGTTCCCAAAAAACAGGTTCAAAATACAATTTATCAGCCGTGTCAAAATCGGTTGAAACCGTTTCGGGATTGCAATTAATCATGATGGTTTCGTAGCCACATTCTTTGGCAGCAAGAACTCCGTGCACGCACGAATAATCAAACTCAATACCTTGCCCAATTCTATTTGGACCCGAACCAAGAACAACAATTTTCTTTTTATCAGTCACAATACTTTCATTATGCACATATCTGTCGCCTGATGCTGTTTGAATTTCGGCTTCAAAAGTGGAGTAATAATAAGGTGTTAATGCCTTAAATTCAGCAGCACAAGTGTCCACCAATTTATACACACGTTTGATGTTTTGGTCTTCTCTAAGCTTATAAATTTGACTTTCAAGACAACCCACCATGTGCGCAATTTGACGGTCGGCAAAGCCTTTTTGCTTAGCTTCGAGCAATAATTCTTTTGGCAAATCAGCTACTTTATAGTTAGAAATCTCTTTTTCCAACGTATATAATTCTTCATATTGTTTCAAAAACCACATATCGATTTTTGTAATTTCATGAATACGACTCAATGGAATACCCATGGCAATGGCGTCATAAATCACAAAAACACGATCCCAACTTGCGTAGGTTAGTTTTTCAATAATTTGTTCGTAATTTTTGTACCCTTTTCCGTCAGCTCCAAGTCCGTTACGTTTTATTTCTAATGATTGCGTTGCTTTGTGAAGTGCTTCTTGAAACGAACGTCCAATTCCCATTACTTCTCCAACTGATTTCATTTGAAGTCCTAAGGTTCTGTCAGCACCTTCAAATTTATCAAAGTTCCAACGAGGGATTTTCACAATTACATAATCTAAAGTCGGTTCGAAAAGCGCTGAAGTCGATTTGGTAATTTGGTTTTGAAGTTCGTCCAAATGATAACCCAAAGCTAGTTTAGAGGCTATTTTTGCAATTGGATAACCTGTTGCTTTTGATGCCAATGCCGATGAACGAGACACACGTGGGTTGATTTCAATAGCTACAATATCTTCTTTTTCGTCGGGTGAAACGGCAAATTGCACGTTACAACCTCCCGCAAAATTTCCGATTGAGCGCATCATTAAAATCGCCATATCACGCATTTTTTGGAAAGTCGTGTCCGATAATGTCATGGCAGGTGCAACCGTAATAGAATCGCCCGTATGGATTCCCATTGGATCCATATTTTCGATAGAACAAATGATTACCACATTGTCGTTTTTGTCACGCAAAAGCTCCAATTCATATTCTTTCCAACCCAATAAAGCCTTGTCTATCAACACTTCGTGAATGGGTGACATTTCCAATCCGTAAGTCAATTTTTCGTCAAACTCCTCTTTGGTATGTACAAAAGCAGCTCCTGTACCACCTAAAGTAAATGATGGACGAATTACCAACGGAAAACCAAATTCTTGTGCAATTTCTTTCCCTTTAAGGAATGAAGTCGCTGTTTTAGCAGGTGCAGCAGGAATCCCGATTTTTTCGAGCAATTGTTTAAACTGTTCTCTATCTTCAGTGATATTGATGGCATTTACATCAACACCTATTAATCTGATTCCGAAATCTTTCCAAATTCCTTTTTCGTCGGCTTCCAAACACAAGTTCAAGGCTGTCTGCCCACCCATTGTTGGCAGTACAGCATCAATTTGTGGGTGCTCTTTTAGAATTTGAATAATCGACTTGGTTGTCAATGGCAATAAATATACATGATCTGCCATGGATGGATCGGTCATGATGGTTGCCGGATTGGAGTTGATTAGTATCACTTCAATTCCCTCCTCTCTTATCGAACGAGCAGATTGTGAGCCTGCATAATCAAATTCGCACGCTTGACCAATTACGATAGGTCCCGAACCTATTATTAAAACCGATTTTATTGAATTGTCTTTTGGCATTGTGTTGTGTTGTTGTAATTATTGTTTTATTTCTAAAAAGTTTATTATTAAAAAACTTGTCTTATTTATTGTAAACCCCTAGCCCTGATGGCAGTGAAAATCCTTTATGTTTTTGATAATGAGGCACGAAGCAATCAAAAATATAAAGATTGGAACGTACAGCAGGATAAAGCTACAAAAAAAAAGTACATTATATAAACAAGTTTAAAAAAAAGCCGTTACTAAAAAATAGTAACGGCTATATTTTGATTATTGCTAATCATTATTTTTTGTGTCTTGGTTCAGAAGAAACAGTCAATTTATGTCTTCCTTTCGCTCTTCTGCGCGCAAGTACTTTTCTTCCATTAGGTGAAGACATTCTGTCCATAAATCCGTGTTTATTTCTTCTTTTTCTTTTCGATGGTTGAAAGGTTCTTTTGCTCATTGCGATGTATCTTTAAAAATGATAATAATTTTTTTTATTTGGTTTCAAAACAAATAGCTGTTTTTTAAACCGAGTGCAAATATACAAACCTTTTTTTTTCTGGCAAGTGGTTTTATAAAAAATATTTTGAAAAAGTTTCATACCTTTGCATCCTAAATAAATTAATTATGTTTCACAAAAATATCAAGCTTGTTTTAGCGGGCTTAATCCTAGCCGCAGCCGTATGGCAATTTACCGAAGACAATATAGGAAATGGCATTTTTTTGGTAATTTTATCCTTAATTCCGGTTTTCCTTTATTTCAAAAACGAATTTATTTTGTTGGCATTCCTCCAATTGCGTAAACAAAACTTCCCTGGAGCCCAAAAATGGCTCAACAAAATCACCAATCCCGAGGCGGCTTTAGTAACCAAACAACAAGGATACTACAACTATCTAAACGGATTGATGCTCTCACAAACCAACCTGATGCAAGCCGAAAAATATTTCAAAAAAGCGATTGAACTCGGACTTAGTATGGATATGGACCTTGCCGTAGCCAAACTCAACCTTGCCGGAATTGCCATGTCCAGACGCCGCAAACTTGAAGCAACCAACCTCATCACCGAAGTAAAAAAACTCGACAAACAAGGTATGCTAAAAGACCAAATAAAAATGATGAAAGAACAAATGAAGAAAATTTAATCTTCATCAACTCACAATAAAAGCCAAATTTTTAAACAAAGTTTGGCTTTTTCATTTTTAAGAAGCACCCAACTCCATTTTTTCAAGACAACTTGTCCTGCTCTCGCCTTTATCTCCCTTGCCCTACGGGACTGCGGGAGGATATCGGCTCCATCAGGGCTATACTTCACATTTTGTTTTTCAGATGAAGTTTTGTTGAAAGGCAATAGGCATATAGCTACATCCACGGTATTTATGAAAGGTGGTTTTTCAGTTGAAGATGAAATAATTAGCGAATGAGTTAATGTAAACTTAGTTTAGGACTAGACAGTATTCGTAATCTTTACAAACGGTTATTATGCAAGTTAATTTACTCAGTTTTTACAAACTTCCCAGTATAAACAGGATGCTTATCAAACTCATCTTCTAATTTAAAAAAGTATTCGTTTTTTTCTTGTTTTGTTATTCTAAAATAGATTTTTGTGCCTTTAAGAATCTCTTTCTCAGCTTCTGTTGGATGCAACGGTTCGGTATAACCTTTAACAATAAAAATGTTTTCGTCAATCCATTTAATTTCAAGAGTTTCATATTTATCCCCTAATTTCATGATAATTTTTTCGTTTTCTAAAGTAAAATCAAAATCATTTAACCCAAGGTCCTTATATTCTTTGTCCAACTCTACCAGATAATGTCCGTTTTGAAGCACTCGCGTATTTTCAATAATTGTAAAAGATGTTAGAATTATAAAAGCGAATAGTACAAGTAACTTTTTCATAGGTTCTGTTTTAAGGTTATGGTGTGGTTATGTTGTATAACGTCAGGATGTAAAAAAACTTATAAACTTACAAGGAAATATAAGTAAACATGGGTTGTTTTTCTACTCCTAAAAACCGCATCAAAACAAGAGGAATTCCGCAAAGGCGGAAGACGTTTGTGAAGCATTTTATAGGGAAAACTTCGTTATCTGAACATTACTGTACTATTAAAATCTTTAAGTAGCTGAGTATATTTCTAAGCTTTTATATTTTGTTATTAAAGGAATTAAACTTGTTTTATCTGCTTTCATAATAATAGGACAATTTCCTTCATTATTTACTTGAACTAAAAAGTACTTCGTATTTCTACTCGTTTCTTTCATCATCACATCAATTTGAACTATTAAATACTTTATATCAGAAAAATCATCAATAATTTTTGAATCAAAACTATATAAAATTTTATCTAATGGATAAAGTATGTTCTCTGCAAATTTAAGATTAGTTGAAATAGTACCACAACTTGGAATCTGCAAATCAGAAAATATATTACTAAATGTAAAATGACTTGATCTTAAATATGTTTCATTATCATGAGCTAACCCCAAATCTTTATTTATACCTATTTTCTTGAAAATTTGAGATTGAATCTTAATTTTTGAACCTGCAATATTTGACTGATTTTTTACAAACACTATAAAATTTAATTGCTTACACAATATGGATTTACTTACGGATAAAACTATGTCAAATAATAAATAATCTTGACTTCTATACATTGAAGAAATCATTATTTCAGGCATTTCTATTGAAGAAGTACAATTTCTATAGCTATATTGCCTATCTGTAGTTGTTCTATGAGGTTTAGTTTTACTTTGAGGAACATAAATCAGTATTACATTATCTACTTTCTTTATATCAATCCCCAAAATTCTTGGCTCTAGACAATCTTTAAGCCAATTTTCAATAGGTGTAAAATCAGTATTAATGTCAGATTCATTAAATGGAACAATATTATCATCCGAACCAAAATGATAACAAAGAATTCCTCCATAAGTATTTGCAAAAGCACAAATTTCTTTTGCTAATTTCTTTTTTAAATCTTTGTCTAACTTTTTTTTACCCGCACTTCCTTTCAATTCAAAATCAATACCTTCACCATCTTCACTAGAATATGTTTCACAATATGTTTTTATATCATTTAAAGTATTTAATTTCTGGAAATTTTCTTTCATTAATATTTTAAATTATTCAATTTAACATCAAATCTTTGGATATCTTTTGTGACCTTTTTATAAAAAATTCAAAACTAAAAATTATCATTACTTCTCGTATTGTTCAATTGTTTTTAGAAGTTCATTAGAAAAATTAAAAAGTTCATCTAAATTTTGTATTTCGTTTTTTGTTTCTTTTTTATTTTCATCAAATAATCCAATTTGTTTTTTTCCTCCGTTTAGGTACAATCTACAAATTGGTTTTCTGTTATTGTCGTCAAGAAAAATAGCAAAATAAGATTGTGCATCTCTGTAAGTAACTCTGTTTACAGGGATTTTTTGTCTTAAAATAGTTTTAACAATTAAAAAACCTTCAAGTTCTTCTTCAGTTGTGTTTATTTTACTAATATCCTCCAAATTTTCTTCTACTGAAATCTCTGTAGCATTTTCTTTTCTACTTTTTTCGTCTTCTTTTGACAGTGCAGTTTTTAATCGTTCGGTTATCAAGTCACTAAAATAATGCTGAATTGAATTTCTTGTTAATTCTGTAAATTGTTCCAAAATTTTTGCAGTAACTACGCTTGGATAAACTTGTTTTGCAAAATACTTTACAAATTCTGGCGTAGGATCAGTCAGTTCTTGATGAAGTAAATGCTTTAGTTCATTCATATATTTCATTTCACTTGCTTTATTTACAATGCTTTCTGCATCAAAATTTGCTTTGTGAAACTTTTTCAATTCCTCAATTTGATTATCTTTTATGTCAGTTATATTAAACTCTAAAAATGGTTTTTCGTCCATTTTATTTGCTGCAACCAAATCAGAGTAAAACCTATAAACAATTCCGTTTGTTAATAATCCAAATTTAGCTTTTGATACATGAAAATATCTCAAAAGTTGCCCATCATGCACATTCAAATTTTGTCGCCAATCTTTACATTCTACTAAAATTGTTGGATGCCCATCCTTGAAAATTGCGTAATCAATTTTTTCGCCTTTTTTAATTCCAATATCTGCAACAAATTCGGGCACAACTTCTAATGGATTAAAAACATCGTAACCTAATGATTGTAAAAAGGGCATAATAAATGCGTTCTTTGTAGCTTCTTCTGTTTGAATACTGTCTTTGTGCTTCGTACGATCGGCAATTAATTTAAGTTGGTCTTTCAAATCCATATTTTTATATTTTTTTCGTTTTTTTTCGTTTTCGTTTTCTTTATTTATGGGGTTTTACAGCCATTTCTGCCAACAAGTAATTGCACGAAAGTCCTTGGTTTTTTTTCATATTTTTTAATTGGCAAATAACTTAAAAACAGTTTTGTTTTGTTTTAATATTTTTTCAAAGATAAATAAAATAGTTTTTATTTATGTTTTTTTTTCTCGCAAAGGCTTAAAGTTTTAATTTTGCAACGCAACAAAACATCTTATGAAAAACTACTTGTCATGTTTAGCCCTGATTGAGCCGATATCCTTGCGAAGTCCCGAAGGGCGAGCAAGATAAAGGCGAAAGCAGGACAAAATGTCTTGAAAAAACGGGGTTTTCTGCTACAAATTATTTATAAATGTAAGTTGCTATTCACTTTTCACTTTTCACTTTTCACTAATCACTTTTCACTAATCACTTTTCACTAATCACTTTTCACTAAAAAACTACCCAATTATCTGCGCAAACAAATCGGCATTATCGTTAAGGTATTGGTACTGAAAGCCTTTTTGTTGCATTTTTTGTTTGATGGGTTGGAGGTCTTGGGTGTGTTTGAGTTCTAGGCCAACTACCACGGGGCCTACTTCGCGGCTGTTTTTTTTGGCAAATTGAAAGTAGGTGATGTCGTCTTCGTCGCCCAAAATGTGGTTGACAAATTCTTTTAACGCGCCTGGTCGCTGCGGAAATTGGATCATGAAGTAGTGCATTAAACCTTCGTAAAGTAGGGAGCGCTCTTTGATTTCGGCGGTGCGCTCAATGTCGTTGTTGCTGCCGCTAACGATGCAAACAACGTTTTTGCCTTTTATTTTGTCTTTATAAAAATCGAGTGCGGCTATGGTGAGTGCGCCTGCGGGCTCTACGACCATGGCTTCTTCGTTGTACAAACGGAGGATGGTGGTGCAAACTTTGCCTTCTGGTACTAGGATGACGTCGGAGAGGGTATCTTTGCAAATGGCAAATGTGTTTTCGCCCACTTGCTTGACTGCGGCGCCGTCCACAAACTTGTCGATGGTTGCTAGCGGCGTGGTTGCGTTGTTTTGGATGGCGGTTTTCATGGAGGGTGCGCCCAATGGCTCTACACCAATGATTTTGGTATTGGGGCTGTGCTCTTTAAAAACGGTTGACAAACCTGCTGCCAAGCCACCGCCGCCAATGGGTACAAAAATATAATCGATGGGTGCTTTGGCGTTTTCTAGAATTTCGAGACCTATGGTGCCTTGCCCTGCAATGACTTTGAAATCGTTGAAGGGGTGGATGAAAACCTTGTTGTTGAGGGTGCAATCTGAGACTGCGCTGGCATAGGCATCGTCGAAGGCGTCGCCGGTGAGGACAATTTCTACAAACGATTTCCCGAAAAGTTGTACTTGTTTTACTTTTTGATTTGGGGTGGTTTTGGGCATGTAAATTTTGCCATGAATTTGGAGCATTTTACAAGACAAAGCTACGCCTTGCGCGTGGTTTCCGGCACTTGCGCACACAACTCCCCTACTCTTTTCTTCGGCAGAAAGTGAGCTCATTTTGTTGTAGGCACCTCTTATTTTATAGGAACGAACGACTTGTAAATCTTCCCTTTTTAATAAAACGGTAGCCGAAAATTCATCGGATAAATTGGTGTTTTCAACCAAAGGAGTCTCGATAATGACTCCTTTGAGTTGCTTTTTGGCTTGTACTATTTCGTTTAATAAATTCATTTTTGTTTTTTTTAAAACCATTAAAGAAATTGGAAATTATTATTTTAAACCATTAAGAAATTAAGAAAATTAAGTTGCGAGTTAAATCTCTTGCTTCTTTCTTCCATCTTCCAACTTCCATCTTCCAACTTCCATCTTCCATCTTCCAACTTCCATCTTCCATCTTCCATCTTCCATCTTCCATCTTCCATCTTCCATCTTCCAACTTCATTTCCTTATTCCACAATTTTTTTCATTGCCGTCATGGCTTCACGCAATTGTGCGCCACAAATTTCGATAGAATGGTTTCTGATGGCTGCGTTTACTTTTACTAATTCGAAATTATCGACAGTATGTTGTTTATCATTGAAGTTTTTACCAATAATATCTGTTGAAACGTTACTCATAAAATCGGCAAGAAGTGGTTTGCACGCATGGTCAAATAAGTAACAACCGTATTCTGCCGTGTCTGAAATGACACGATTCATCTCGAATAATTTTTTGCGGGCAATAGTGTTTGCAATAAGCGGTGCTTCGTGCAATGATTCGTAATAAGCCGATTCGTTTTTGATACCTGCTGATGTCATGGTTTCATAAGCCAACTCAACACCCGATTTTACAAAAGCAACCATCAAGGTAGCGTTATCAAAATATTCTTGTTCAGAAATTTCAACCGCTCCTGCAGGTGTTTTTTCAAAATCGGTTTTGCCTGTTTCTTCTCGCCAAGAGAGTAAATTTTTGTCGCCTTGTGCCCAATCTTGCATCATAGTTTGAGAGAAATGTCCAGAAAGAATATCGTCCATGTGTTTGTTAAACAAAGGCGTCATGATGGTTTTTAGTTCGTCTGCTAGTTTGAAAGCTTCAATTTTTGCAGGATTTGAAAGTCGGTCCATCATGTTGGTGATTCCGCCAATTTTTAGGGCTTCGGTAATTACTTCCCAACCATATTGTACTAGTTTTGAAGCATATTCTGGCTCGATTCCGTTTTCTACCATTTTGTTAAAACTCAAAATAGAACCTGTTTGAAGTAATCCGCAAAGAATGGTTTGTTCGCCCATAAGATCTGATTTTACCTCAGCTACAAACGATGATAAAAGCACGCCAGCTCTGTGACCGCCGGTTCCAACACAATAAGCTTTAGCTATTTCTAGTCCGTCGCCATTTGGGTCATTATCAGAATGCACCGCGATTAAAGTTGGCACTCCAAAATTTCTTAAATATTCGGCACGCACTTCAGAAGCAGGCGATTTTGGAGCAATCATAACCACGGTAATATCTTTACGAATTTGCATTCCTTCTTCAACGATATTAAATCCGTGCGAATAAGACAAACAAGCGCCTTGTTTCATTAGCGGAAGCACAGCATTTACAACCGAAGTGTGTTGTTTGTCTGGAGCTAAATTAGACACCAAATCTGCAGTTGGAACAATTTCTTCAAAGGTACCTACTTCAAATCCGTTTTCGGTGGCATTAACAAACGATGCTCTTTTGTTTTCAATTGCCTCTTTTCTAAGCGCATAAGCTACTTGAAGTCCGCTGTCGCGTAAATTTTGGCCTTGAGCCAAACCTTGTGCGCCACAACCAATAATTACTATTTTTTTACCTACTAATTTCTGAACTCCATTTGCAAATTCAGAGCTCTCCATGAAATCACATTTTCCTAATTCTTGAACTTTTAATCTGTGAGGAAGTGCATTAAAATAATTTGACATTTTTTTATTTTTTTTGCTTTAAGCTGTTATTATTTATTTTTATTTACTGTTTTGGTTTTACCACCATTTTTTTGGATTTCCAATTTAAGATTTATTAAATTTTGTTTTTAAACCATTAAGATATTAAGCTTCATTAAGTTTTATTTTCTTAATTTCTTAATGGTTTAAATTTTTGAATAGTCGTTTTTTTTTTATGAATTACATTTCGAAAATCATACTTTTATGATTCAGGTATTCGTTGTTGATGGGTAACTTAGTAGGATCGTTTTTCTCCATTTGAAGCACCTGATTGTGAACACCTTCGCTTGATTTTATGATGGCAATTCTGGAGCTTCTCACAAATTCTATCAAACCATATTTGTGTAACTCGTTGAGCAAGTTATTGATTTCTTCTTCTTGTCCGGTGGTTTCAAAAACGGTATAATCGTTTCTGATTACAACAGCATTTGCACCATATTGTCTTAGCAAACGTTCTACCTTTACGTCTTTCATGATGGTTGCTGTAGGAACCTTGTAAAGTGCCATTTGTTGCCAAACGATTTCGTCATTGGTATTATAAAAAACTTTAAAAACATCGACTATTTTTTCGAGCTGACGTACCAAGTTTTTTACCACTGTTTCAGATTCTTTTACAACCAAAGTAAATCGGAAAATGTTTGGAATTTCACTAGGCGAAGTATTTAAACTTTCTAGATTTATTTTTCTTCTAGAAAACATAATGGCGATTTTGTTGATTAACCCTACCTGATTTTCAGTATAAATGGTCAGCGTATATTCTTGTTGGTTCATACTTTTTGGATTAAATTTCTTCTTTGGTTAATACAATTTCGGCAACACCTTTTCCTTGCGGCACCATCGGAAACACGTTATCTTCATGAACAACAGCTACTTCAAGAAGGTATGAAGATGGCGCGTTCAACATTTGCTGTAAAGCACTTTTCAATTCATCTCTTTTGCTAATTTGTTGTCCGTCAATATTGTAACCTTTTGCCACTTGCACAAAGTTTGGGCTTTGAATATCGGTAAACGAATAGCGTTTTTCGTGAAATAATTCTTGCCATTGACGCACCATTCCAAGGAATGAATTGTTTAGAATTAAGATTTTTACATTGGGCTGAAATTGCATGATAGTACCCAATTCTTGAATGTTCATTTGTGCACCTCCGTCACCCATGATGGCAACCACCTGACGCTGAGGCGCTCCAAATTTTGCACCAATAGCTGCAGGAAGTGCATAACCCATTGTGCCCAATCCGCCGCTGGTTATGTTGCTTCTGGACAGATTTTGTTTTGCATATCTACAAGCTACCATTTGATGTTGCCCCACGTCGGTTACAATAACGGCATCGCCATTTGTGAGTTCGTTGAGCTCTTGAATTACTTCACCCATGGTAAGTCCGCCTTCAGTTGGATGCAATTCTTTGTCAATTAAAACTTCTTTTTCTTTTTGAAATTTAATTTGAAATTGCTCCATCCAATTAGCATGATCATTAGTTTGAATAAGTTCAGTTAGTAATGGTAACGTTAATTTGCAATTTCCCCAAACGGGAACCGTAGTTTGCACGTTTTTATCAATTTCGGCAGGGTCAATATCCAGATGGATGATTTTTGCTTGTTTGGCATATTTGTCTAAACGACCTGTAACCCTATCGTCAAATCGCATTCCCACAGCAATCAAAACATCACATTCATTGGTTAAAAAATTAGGTCCAAAATTTCCGTGCATACCTAACATTCCTACCCCAAGCGGATGGTCAGTAGGGATGGCACTCATTCCCATAATGGTCCAAGCCGCAGGGAAACCTCCTTTTTCAATAAAATCTTGAAACTCTTTTTCGGCATTTCCTAAAATAACACCTTGACCAAAAATAACAAAAGGTTTTTTGGCAGTATTGATAATTTCGGCTGCTTTTTGTATATATTCAGGTCTTACGATAGGCTCGGGTCTGTAGCTTCTGATATGAATACAAGGTCTATATCCTTTATATTCGAACATTTGAAGCTGGGCATTTTTGGTAATATCAATTAATACAGGTCCAGGTCTTCCGCTTTTGGCAATATAAAAAGCTTTGGCTAAAACTTCAGGAATTTCCTGAGCATCTGTTATTTGATAATTCCATTTGGTAACAGGTGTGGTAATGTTTATGATATCAGTTTCTTGAAAGGCATCTGTGCCTAAAAGGTGTGCAAAAACTTGCCCAGTAATACAAACCAACGGCGTTGAATCTATTTGAGCATCCGCCAAACCAGTTACTAAATTGGTTGCTCCAGGACCGCTTGTTGCAAAAACCACCCCCACTTTACCACTTACCCGTGCATATCCTTGAGCTGCATGAATAGCACCTTGCTCATGACGCACTAAAATATGATGTAACTGTTTCATATAATCAAAAAGCGCATCATAAATAGGCATAATGGCTCCTCCAGGATAGCCAAAAATGGTATCCACTTTTTCTGATAATAAAGCATCTATTACTGCTAAACTACCTGAAGTACTAATTTTAATTTGTTCATTTTTTGGGGCTTGTAATTGTTCTTTGATTTCCATTTTGTATCGTATTAATTTTCGTCGGTTACACAACCTTCTGAAGCGTCTTTTACCAATTTTGTATATTTATATAAAACACCATTGGTTACTTTTAATGGTGGGGTTACAAAACCGCTTCGTCGTTTTTCTAATTCTACGTCAGAAACTTGAAGATGAATTCGATTATCTATTGCATCAATTTCGATGATATCACCATCATGAACCAAAGCAATTGTACCACCATCATAAGCCTCAGGAGTGATATGCCCTACAACAAAACCATGTGTTCCGCCGCTAAAGCGTCCGTCGGTTATGAGTGCAACGCTTTTACCGAGACCCGCCCCAATAATAGCCGATGTTGGCTTGAGCATTTCGGGCATTCCTGGACCTCCTTTTGGACCTACGTAACGAATAACAACTACATCACCCGCACTTATTTTTTTGTCTTCAATGCCTTGGATGAGTTCTTTTTCGCCGTCAAAAACTTTGGCTGGACCCACAAATTTTTCGCCTTCTTTGCCTGTTATTTTAGCAACAGAACCTTTCAAGGCAAGATTGCCATATAGAATTTGAAGATGTCCTGTTTGCTTGATTGGATTTTCAATTTGTCTAATAATATTTTGATCTTCAAAATCAATTTCTTTGCAATTTTCTAAATTTTCGGCAAGCGTTTTACCTGTAACCGTTAGACAATTTCCGTGCAACATCCCTTTAGATAAAAGGTATTTTAGCACCATTGGGACACCGCCTTTTTCGTGAAGATTTTGCATCAAATAATTTCCACCTGGTTTAAAATCGGCAATCAATGGCGTTTTATCACTAATGCGTTGAAAATCGTCTTGTGTGATTTTTACACCGACGCTTTTTGCCATTGCAATTACATGAAGTACTGCATTTGTACTACCTCCAAGAGCAATTAATGTTGTAATCGCATTTTCAAAAGCTTCAAAAGTCATGATGTCTTTTGGGCAAATATTTTTTTCTAGTAATAATTTAATATAACTAGCTGCTGCTTTACATTCTTCAATTTTTTCATTGCTCACCGCAGGGTTGGAGCTTGAAAAAGGCAAACTCATTCCGAGTGCTTCAATGGCAATTGCCATCGTATTTGCAGTGTACATTCCGCCACAAGCACCCGCCCCTGGGCACGAATTTTTAATAATGCCTTTAAATTCTTCTTCCGATATTTTTCCGGCAATTTTTTCGCCAAGGGCTTCAAATGCAGAAACTATATTCAAATCTTTTCCTTGGTACTTTCCTGGAGCAATCGTTCCACCGTAAACCATAATTGATGGTCTATTTAAACGTCCCATAGCAATGATGGAACCCGGCATATTTTTATCGCAACCTGGCACAGCAATAACAGCATCGTAGTAATGACCATCAACCACGCTTTCGATACTATCGGCAATGATTTCTCGACTCACCAATGAATAGCGCATTCCGTCGGTTCCATTGGTGATTCCATCACTGATTCCGATTGTGTTAAAAATTAAACCCACCATATTTTCATTGTAAATCTCACTTTTAATGTAAGATGCCAAATGATTTAAGTGCATGTTGCACGTATTTCCGTCATATCCCATCGATGCAATGCCAACAAATGGTTGCGCTAATTGTTGGTCATTCAATCCAATACCATATAACATAGCTTGAGCAGCAGGTTGAGTTGGGTCTTGCGTAACGGTTTTACTATGTTTGTTTAATTCCATTTTTTTGTTGATTAACATTCTTTTTCAAGAACTAAATTTTTATATGCAGATTGTAATTTTCTCCCCAAAGAGTCGTTAAATTGAATAGGAAAGTCTTTATTTTCAAATGATTGTAAACCAATAATTTCCGCAGCCGTTCCACAAAGAAAGGCAGCATCGGCAGCAGCTAAATCTTCTGGTAAATAGGTGCCTTCAGTAAGTTCGATGTTTAACTTTTTACATAAATCAATGACCGTTGCACGAGTAATTCCGGGTAAAATATGCCCCGTTTTTGGGGTGAATAGTTTCCCGTTTTTTTCAAAAAACAAATTAGAACCAGGACCTTCTGCAAGATTTCCGTCGGTATCAAGAAGAAGAGCTTCGTCAAAACCTTTTCTTTTTGCTTCGGTAGTTGCCAAAATAGAGTTAACATAATGACCGCAAACCTTAGCCTCTATTTTAGTTGATTTTGGATGCGGTCTGCTAAAAGAAGATAGTGACACTTTTAACAGATTATCACCAAGGTAAGCACCCCATTCCCAAGCGCAAATCATCACATGTACTTCTTTGGGCTCAGTTAAGCCCATGTTTGGACTACAATATATTAACGGTCGGATATAGGCATCTTCAAAACCATTTAACTCCAGTACTTGATATGTTTTATCTATAAGCTCTTGAATATCAAATTCAAATGGAATATTGATTAATTCAGATGATTTTTTTAATCGATCGTAATGTTCTTTTGGTTTAAAAATTTTAGCACCATTTGACGTTTTGTAAGCTCTTATACCTTCAAAAACACCATATCCATAATGAAGGGTTTGGCTATACAAATCGGTTGTTGCAGTTGCTGCTTTTACGAAATTTCCGTTTAAATAAATAATTGTTTGTTCGTTGAAATACATTTTAATCTTAATTTGGTTTATAAAAAAAACCTTTCTCATTTTGACTGAGAAAGGTTTGGTATATTGATATTACAATCCTGACTCGTCAATTCATACGAATAATGTTAATCACGATAATAATAAAAGTTGCTACGGTATTCATTTGTTTATTTGTTTAACTAATTTCAAATAGTTAATTAATTAGGGTACAAATTTACAATGTTAATTTATTTTAACAAATTATAAAAGATTAAAAATGATAAGTCAGAATAGTATTGTGGATATGACAAATTAGCACAACTAATTTTAATTATACCATAAAATAAATTGAATTATATTAATATAATTTAATATCCTGTGGTAGGAATTTCAATTTCATATCTTTTTTTAGAAGTATTTGATAATTTTTTATCTCGCATCCAAGGATTATGAAGTTTTAATATCTTATAATTAATTCCTTGCGATTTAGCAAAAGTTGCCAAATCGTTAATCGTGGAATCTACAACAATTGTTTTGGTTGGCAATAAACTATATAATTCATGTTCTGAAATATTGAAACCAAATTTTTCGGGTGATTTCATAATTTCTTTTAGTGCTAAAATTCTAAAAACATAGCGTGATGTCTCATCTGTGAGTAATAAATCGTAGTAATCAGTCACTTTTTGCTCCTCTATTTTTTTATTAATTCCGTTCATTCCGCCATTGTAAGACGCCGCTGCCAGTGTCCAGGAACCAAATTTTTGTTTTGCAGCTAACAAGTATTTGCATGCAGCTTCAGTTGATTTAATCAAATGGTATCTTTCGTCAACAATGTCATTAACTTCCATGCCTTTTTCTTTTGCCGTTTCAGGCATAAATTGCCATACACCTTTTGCACCCGATGGCGAAACCGCATTTGTAAGTGCGCTTTCAATAACAGCTAAATATTTAAAATCATCTGGAACTCCATATTGAGCCAAAATTGGTTCTATAACAGGAAAGGCTCTGTTGGCACGCTTTATAATTAATAATGTTGAAGAATGTAAATTAGCATTTACCAATAACTCACGGTCAAATCGCTCTTTAACATCCGCAATTTGCAAAGGTGCTTTTTCGCCAGAAAAATCAACCTCAACAGGAAAATATTGCGAAGTGCCTTCGTGTAGTTGCTTTTCTTTATCTTTAACTGAGGTTGCAAAAACAAACAAGCCGCTAACGGCAATAACAAGGATTGATAGGTAAACTAATTTTGATTTATTCATTGTATTAATTTTTAAAAATGTTTGCAAAAACCAAGCCGTAGCAGGATTTAAGATAAAATTATTTTGGGTAAAAATTCATTAAACCATTTAAAACGGTTCACTATCATTAAATGAGTACCTTTACTTACACAAATATAATTATTGATGTAATTACATGGAAAAACAGCATCGGCATCGCCATGAATATGAACGACATTTTGATCAATTTGTTGTCTATTCCAACAAATAACTTGTTCAATTGCCCAGCTCAAATAGCGCACGTCATCCATATAAACAAAACGCTGGTATAATTCTAGCCTGTTTTTTAGGGTTGTTCCAAATGCAAATTTCATTAAAAAATTTATATTTTTCAACAAACTAGTAGGAATTAATTTATAAATTTTGGTTGCTTTTGCAAATTTCATCCTTCTCGGAAGTTCATATTTTGACTTTACACTTGAGATGATTATCAGTTTTCTAACCTTTAAAAAAGCAGCCATTTCTTGTACCAAAATACCCCCAAAAGAAACGCCAATAAGCACAATGTCTTGATGATGAACAAACTGCGCCATTCGTTGAGCATAACTTTGAATGGTTTCGTTTTTCTCGGGTAAAACCCAATTTAATAAATGAATTTCAAAAATTTCGTTTGGCAATTCTATTTTTTCAAAAATTGTAGAACTTGCCGCAAGACCTGGCATTAAATAAACGTGAATTTTGGACATCTTTTTTAAGTTAATTTCGGCTGGTTATTCATAAATTTTATCGAAATTTGCATAAAATTAATTCTTTTACTCGACATGAGATAAAAGTTGTAGTTATTTTTTTTAAATAAATGGAAATTAAAGACAATACCTTTTCGAGACAGTTTGAAACAATGGTTGATGAGAAACTAATTTCGGTTGAATATTCTTTTCAGGAAAAGAAGATTTTTTTAACCCGAATTAATGTTCCTGATGGTTTTTCAGATGAAGAATTTATCAATAACCTACTTATAAATATTATGGAAATTGCTTATGAACGAAAACTTAAAGTAGTTCCGATTTTGCCAAAAATTGCAGTATTTTTCAGAAAAAACAAGCAGTACCACGATTTGTTGCCTCCAGGCATAAAATTGTAATTTACAGTATTGATGTCGCAGGAAACTACACATAAAGCAGTTTTAGATTTTTTTGAAGAAATTCCGAAATATTATGGCTGTTTGACCGAAATTACAGAAGGTTTGGTGGATAACATAGAAGAAGTAAATGCCCAATTTTCTACTTGGAATTTATCTGAATTTGAATTGATTAGATCTGCATACAGAAGCAATGGTGGGCGTTTTATGATGGAAGGACAAAAGCTATATTATGAAATTGCTGCCGATAAAATTGTACTTTTTAAACAAGTTGGGAGAAATAAATTTGAATGTGTAGAGCAGTACCACGAGTCGGTTTATCGGGTTACCAAAATAAGGTTTTATTATAATTATTAAATTTACATTGTCTTTTTTAAGAAAAACTCCTTATTAACCGGGGTTTGCGTGAGCGATTGAGGCGGCATCCTTTTGCTTGCCCTTTTTTCGGGGCAAGCAAAAGATATAGCCGAAAGCGCGACCTTGTTGCTAAGATAAATGAACTGTTTTGAGTACACTTTCTGCAACAAGGGCACGCCCAAATAATACCAAACACCCATATAAAATAGTCTAAAGATGCGAAGTTGTTTTTTAGAAAAAATTTTCAAAAAAAATTGTTGCATAGCTGGGCTACGGAACTATTTTTTTTGAATAATTTTAGCAAAAAAGAACGAGTAGATTGGACTATTTTATATGGGTGTTTGGTATTAATCTAAAAATTGTACACGAACACTTCCGTCTTCGTCAATATTGGTGAGGGTTACTTGGCGCAATGTGTTGCTAAGTTCAGGATTCCAAGGGGTTTTTACCTTCACATAATTTTCGGTAAAACCGTGAATGTAGCCTTCTTTGTTCTCGGTTTCAAACAGCACTTTTCGGGTTGTACCCATTTGACTTTCATAGAAAGCACGGCGTTTTTTTACTGATAATCCACGCAACATTTTGCTTCGTTTGGCACGAACATTGGCAGGAACGACGCCGTCTAGCAAGATTGCTTCTGTGTTGTCCCTTTCGGAATAGGTAAAAACGTGCAGGTATGATATGTCGAGGTCGTTCAAAAAATGGTACGTTTCCAGGAAATGCTCGTCGGTTTCGCCCGGAAAACCAACAATTACGTCCACACCAATGCAGGCGTGCGGCATGACTTGGCGGATGTTTTGCACCCTGTCAACATAGACTTCACGCAGGTAACGACGCTTCATTTTTTTGAGAATTTCGTTGCTACCACTTTGAAGCGGAATATGAAAATGCGGTACAAATGTGCGACTTTGCGCTACAAAATGAATGGTTTCGTTTTTCAATAAATTGGGCTCAATAGACGAAATTCGGAGGCGCTCCACCCCTTCCACTTGGTCAAGCGCTTGCACCAAATCTAGAAACGTGTGTTCGTGTTTTTTGTTTCCAAATTCGCCTTTGCCATAATCACCAATGTTTACACCCGTTAGCACAATTTCCTTGATGTTTTGTTTGGAAATTTCGTAGGCATTTTTCAGCACATTTTCGAGGGCATCGCTTCGGGAAATTCCTCTGGCAAGCGGAATGGTGCAATAGGTACATTTGTAGTCGCAACCGTCCTGAACCTTCAAGAAAGCTCGGGTTCTGTCGCCAATAGAGTAACTACCCACATAAAAATCGGCATCTTCAATCTCGCAAGAATGCACCTCTCCAATATCATTTTTGGATAAGTCGTTGATGTAATCAGTGATTTTAAATTTTTCGGTAGCGCCAAGCACCAAGTCCACGCCGTCCACATTGGCAAGCTCCTCGGGCTTTAGTTGGGCATAGCACCCAACGGCGGCAACAAAAGCCTGCGGGTTATTTTTGAGTGCCTTTTTTACAATTTGCTTGAACTGTTTGTCGGCATTATCGGTTACAGAACAGGTGTTGATGACATATATATCGGCAGATTCTTCAAAATCAACACGATCAAATCCTTCGTTTTGAAAATCGCGCGCAATGGTCGATGTTTCAGAGAAATTCAATTTACAGCCAAGCGTATAAAAGGCTACTTTTTTATTTTTTTCCATAGTAAAACTCAATTAATGAAATCGTTGTCAAAAAATTGAGTGCGCAAAGATAGGGAAATAAATAATTTTATAATTTGAAAATGTGACAATTTGAGAATTTGGAGCAAGACAATCACGTTCAGAAGGAGTTTTGTCCCGTTTTCGCCTTTATCTCCTTTGCCCTACGGGACTTCAGGAGGATATCGGCTCTACCGGGGCTATAATCGACGAGTAGATTTTCAGATGACTTTTTGTTGGAAGGCAATAGGCATTAGCTCTATTATCGGTAAATATGAAAAGTAGTTTTTCAGTTGTAAAGCTACAAAGTTTCAGAGTTTCAAAGTTTTTAAATTTATGCTAATTTGTGACTCGAGCAAAGCGAACAGACGAAGTAAATTTCTGTTTGAACTGGTTGATTTTTTTTTTTTAACCATGAGGAAATTTTGGGGTTAAGCTGGGTTTATTTATTTAATTTTTCTCCATAAAATCCAGTTGCACAACCATAAAAATATGATTTGAAATTTGTTTTTAGTCCAGCTTCTGAAAATATTTCTGCCGCTTGTTTTGCGTTTCCAAATTTGTTGGTATATTTCCAAAGCATTTTATATTCTTGTGGATTTCCAAGCAATAGTCTGCCAAAAATTGGCACTACTTGTCCAAGATAAAAACCATAAAATATATTCAGCATTTTATTGTTTGGTTTTGAAACTTCAATAAATGAAAATTGCCCGCCAGGTCTTAAAATGCGTTTAGTTTCTGTTGCTAAAATATTTAGTTGTTCAGCATTAAAAGTTTTTAGTCCAAATGCACAAGTTACAAAATCGTAATAATTACTTTGCAATTCATTGTTCAAAATATCCTGCTGCAAAAATTTAATTTCATCGTTGAATTTTGTTTTGCTTTTCTTTTTTGCATATTTCAACATTCCTTCTGAAAAATCAAGAACTGTCAAGTTTGAATTTGGAAATTTATTTTTTGTTGCTGTCCAAGTTTCACCCATTCCAGTTAGTAAGTCAATAATTTCAGTTTTATTATTTGTATGGTTAAATGAAGATAAAAATTGAGTCCTCCAACGAATTGAAAATCCAAAAGAAGTTATATAATTCATTCGTTCATACGAACTACTCATTCTATTAAATAGTCCTTTAACATAAATTGGGTTGTAAATATTATCTTCCATTTAAAATGATTTTCCATTTGTCGGTTTCTGCGAACTCTTTAATTACTTTGTTTCTGTCAGTGAGTAAATTACGTAAATATTTTGTCAAAATAAGTTGATTAATAATGTTACCTAAAACACCAAAAGGTGATTGAAATTCAAAAACATCTACCATTAATACCTTATTCTCTAGTTGTTTAAATTTATGTTCGTGATAAATAGATTTAAAAACACCTTTTATTTGTTCGTCTCTAAAATAGTGAGGTTTGTCAAACGCTGTAATTTTTGAAGTTAATTTTTGATTTATACCAAAATGCGTTGCTTGCCAAGTAACAGTTTCATTTAAGTTTATTAATCCAAATATTGTTCCTTCGATTGCTTTTTCGTTTGTTTTGGCAGTCGATATTTTGTGTAAGTCAATACTCCTTGAAAGGTCAAAACAAATTTCTATTGTTGAAAATATTTCTGTTTTAAGTACGATTTTCGGCATTTTTTTACATATATTAACTTTCCATTTGTCGGTTTTAAAACCTTTTCAAAAACTTCATAATCCCCTAAAGCTCTTCCGTTTTAAATTTTCTATTTGGCAAATAACTTAAAACACAACAAGTACTTTGGTATATTTTATTCAAAAATAAGTAAATAAGTTTTGTGTTGTTATCTTTTTTTTTATCTCAGGGCACAAAGTTTTAACTTTGAAACTTTGCAAATCAACAAAATATCTTCTGAAATCTATACTTCGATTTTAGCCCTGATGGAGCCGATATCCTCCCGATGTCCCGAAGGGCAAGGGAGATAAAGGCGAGAGCAGGACTAAATGTCTTTTGGAATGGGTTGGTGTGCTCCTAAAAATTCTGACGCCACTTTTTGGTTTCTTCAAAAACGTATTCTAATATTTTGGCATCTGTTTCTGTGAAGTCAACATGGCGGCGCGACATGACTACTTTGGCTACTTCAAAGGCTTTTTTGGTGAGGTAGGTGGTGAAGCCGCTGGCGCCTCCCCAGGAGAAACTTGGGACGAAATTTCGGGGAAAGCCGCTGCCAAAAATGTTGGCGCTCACTCCTACCACGGTGCCGGTATTGAACATGGTGTTGATGCCGCATTTGCTGTGATCGCCCATCATTAATCCGCAAAATTGAAGTCCGGTTTTGGCAAAATTTTCGGTTTCATAGCTCCACAATTTCACTTCTTCGTAGTTGTTTTTGAGGTTTGAATTGTTGCTGTCGGCACCTATATTGCACCATTCGCCAAGAACGGAATTTCCTAGAAACCCATCGTGCCCTTTGTTGGAATACCCAAAAAGCACCGAGTTATTGACTTCGCCACCAATGCGGCAATGTGGGCCTACGGTGGTTGCGCCATATACTTTGGTTGCTAGTTTTACTTGGGCTTCTTCGCAGAGAGCAAAAGGTCCTCTGATGACTGAGCCTTCCATGATTTCGGCATTTTTACCGATGTAAATTGGTCCGGTTGAGGCGTTAAGTGTTACAAATTCGAGCTTTGAGCCTTCTTCAATAAAGATGTTTTCGGGAGCAATAACATTTACTGATTTTGGGATGGGTTGGGATGTTCTATCGGTTGTAATTAATTGAAAATCTTCTCGGATAGCTTGGTCATTTTTGGCAAAAATATCCCAAGTATGTTCAATTTTAATGCAATTTGTATCAAAATCAATAATTTCATAGGTATCAAAATCGACTTCTTCTTGGTTTTCAGTTGTAAAAAAAGCAACTACTTCATCGCCTGCAAAAATGGCTTGATTGGTTTTTAAATTTTGCACTAAAGCTACCAATTCATTATTTGGAACAAAAGCGGCATTAATCATTATGTTTTGTTCCATTTCGACCATTGGGAATTTTTCTTGCAGGTATTCTTCGGTCAAAGTTGTGGTGGTGGTGCCCAATTGGGTTTCCCATTTTTCTCTTATGGTTAAAATTCCGATACGGATATCGGCAACTGGTCGGGTAAAAGTGAACGGTAAAAGTGCATTTCTTACGGTTCCGTCAAAAAGAATGTAGTTCATTTTATAACAATTGAAAAGACAAATAGAAATTGTCTATGAATTTAGAGTTCAAAGTTACAAAAGTTTAGGACATAAAAAAACCTTCCGAATGGGAAGGTTTTAGTATTTGAACACGTAGTACGATTATTTACCGTGTTTAGCGTATTTAGTTTTGAACTTGTCAATACGTCCTGCAGTATCGATAAGTTTAGATTTACCTGTGTAAAATGGGTGAGATGTTCTAGAGATCTCCATTTTAAAAACTGGATATTCAACTCCTTCGTGAGTGATTGTTTCTTTAGTTTCTACTGTAGATTTTGTGATAAAAACGTCATCGTTTGACATGTCTTTAAACGCTACTAATCTGTAATTTTCTGGGTGAATTCCTTGTTTCATTTTGTAAATCTTTATTTGTTATGAAGTAACGTATCTTGATGCTTTTACTTAAAAAGGTATCGACTTGTTACAGCTTTTAATTATTTTTATTTAATTTCAGGTTGCAAAAGTAAACTATTATTTTGTATTACAAAACAATACTATTGATTTTTTTTAATCTATTACATAAAAAAATATAGCGTGCATTATTTGTAGAATTACTATATTTGTGGATTAATTTAAATAAATTATAATCATGAATGAAATAATAAGAAAGAATGGATTTACTTACGGAATAATTTCTGGCATTGTGTCCATATTAATTACAACTTTAATTTACTCTTTCGATGTAAATTTATTTTTATCCGGTTGGATAACATTTTTAAAAATTTTACTATTTACGGCTATTGCAATTGTGCTATTAATAAATACTAAGAAAGATCTTTCTGGAATTTTTCCATTTAAAACAGCTTTTACAACTTATTTTATTCATATTTTAGTTGGATTAATTTTGGCAACCATTTTTGAAATTATATTATTTAATGTGATTGACCCATCTTTAAAAGACACTATAAAAGAAATGAGTATGGAGTTTACATCTAATTTTATGGAAAAACTTGGTGCTAAAACTTCTGATATAAA
>JBILQQ010000028.1:0-28883 GCA_044373115.1 Flavobacterium sp. | reverse complement strand
GGGATAGCGCTTGCTCTCATTTCTTGAAGGTCATTGCCTTCAATTGCTCTTTTCTGTCCTTGTTGAACGGCGTAACCTTCTTTTTGGTTGGCTACTTGTTTCATCATGCTCATGCCACCCATTGCAAATTCTGCACTCATGTTTCCTTTGCTATCTGATTTTGAAGTATAGCTTAATGGTGCTGGCGCTTGCGGTATAGATGTTGTACCAATTGACGCAATCGTTTTTACGGTTTTAATGGCTTTGTCGCCACCAGAAGCCGCAATGTATTTGTCAATGATTGTTTTGGTTGTAACGCCTGCTGGTACTGGTTTTTTCATGGCAGGTTTTTCAGTAGGGTTACCGTATTTGTCAAAATAAAAAATTGGCATTTTTAGTTTTTCAAGTCCTGGAAGTACGTCAGCACCTTTACCTACAACTAAAATACGTACGTTGTTTTCAAGGAAGTATTTGTTGGCTACACGTAACACGTCGTCGGCTGTAACTGCATTGATGTTTTTGATGTAGTTTTCGTAGAAATCTTCTGGTAATCCTTGTGTTTGAATGTTTAGGGCGTAACGCGCAATGGTTGCTGGTTTTTCTACTTGCATTACAAATCGTCCAATGTAACCTTGCTTAACATTGTTTAGCATTTCGTCGGCTACTTTTTCAGTTCTGATTTTTTTGATTTCTTTCATGAATTCAACTACAGCACTGTCGGTAACCATGTTTCTAACCTGAGAATTAGCTTTGAAAAGGCTGGATTGGTTTTTGTCAAATCCAACGTTTGAACGTGCGCCATACGTCCATCCATGTGCTTCTCTTAAATTCATGTTTAAGTAACTGTTGAAGTCACCACCAAGAACTTGATTGGCTATAATTACAGGAAAGAAATCGGCATCAGCCATTTTTAAATCGACTGTGTTGATAACAGAGATTTCAGATTGAACAGCATTTGGCATATCAATAAAGTTGATTTGCGAATATTGTACGTTTTTAGGATTTGTGTAGGTTAGTTTTGGAGCTGTAGCTTTTGCCCATTTTCCAAAAAGACTTTCTACTGCTTTTTTTACTTCTTTTAATTTTACATCACCTGTAATTACTAGGTAAGCGTTTTCTGGTACAAAGTACGTGTTGTAATTGTTAATTACGTCTTCAAGTGTAACGTTTTTAACTGTTTCTTCTGAAACATATTCACCAGAAGGGTGGTTTTTACCATAAGCAAGCACGCCTTCTACGCGGCTTGCTACTGCTGTTACACTTTTTTCTTGAGTTTTTAAACCTTCAATAAGTTTGTCTTTTTCTTTATCTAATTCAGATTGAGTAAAGTTTGGGTTTAAAGCACCGTCAACCAGAAGCTCTAAAATTCTTTTGGAGTATTTAGACAATCCTGAAGCTGAAGCCCCTGATGAATAAAAGTTGATATTAGCACCTAAAAAATCAATTTCTTCATTGAATTTATCTTTAGAAATTGTTGTTGAACCGTTTCCGATTAAGGTACTTGTTAAATTGTCAACTCCTTTTTTATTTCCTTCTGCGTATGGAGTGTTGTCAATGGTTAAATTAAAGGAAACACGCGGTAGTTTATGGTTTTCAACCACCATTACCTTCAATCCATTTGGCAAAACAAAGGTTTGAGGTTTGTTGATGTTGATTTTTGGTGCGGGTCCAGATTTTGGTTGCGGTCTGTCTTGTGCTTGCATAATTACGGTAAAGAACAAACTTGTTACTAGTAATACTATTTTTTTCATACTATAAGTTGTATTTTTTTGACTATTTAGTTTCATTGAAATAATTATTTAGTTTGCTCGTTAGTGTTAGCTTCTGCTTTGTCTTTTGCAGGTACATAATCAAGAATCAAACGTTGGTTTGGATTCAAGTATTTTTTGGCAACATCTCTAATTTCTTCACGAGTTATTGAATGATATATTTCAATTTCAGTGTTAATTAGGTTAACGTCTTTGTAAAGCATATAATAAGTAGCCAAATTATCAGCTATCCCTTCAACACTTGAGTTACTATTTACAAAATTATTGTCGTAAATATTTTTCAATTTTTGCAATTCGTTTTCCGAAATTAATTCTGATTGTAGTTTTACAATTTCGTCATCAACTTCTTTTAGTAAGTCGGCTGATGTGTTTGTACCTTGAGGCAAGCCATACAAAATATACGTTCCATGATCTTCTTGACTGTAACTGAAAGCACCAATTTGTAACGCCATTTTTTTATCATCAACAATTTTTTTGTACAATCTTGAGCTTTTACCATCAGATAAAATAGTTGAAATCATTTCCAAAACTCTAGCGTCTCTAGTTTTCATTGATGGTGTTCTGTAAGCAGCAACAATCATTTCTTTTTGGATATTGTTATCTTCGTAACGAGCTTTAATTGTTGAAGTTATTGGCTCTTCAGTGTAGGTTTTACGCACAATAGGCGCTCCTTTTGCAATAGGTCCAAAGTACTTTTTAATCCACTCTTTAGTTTGTGCAACATTACCAATATCACCTGCAACCACTAAAACTGCATTGTTAGGAATATAGAATTTTTTGTTAAAAGCCTGAAACTCTTCCAAAGTAGCAGCGTCCAAATGATCCATTGAACCAATAGTTGTCCATCTATATGGATGATTTTTGAACATGTTTTTCTTCACTTCAGGAAGTAATTGACCATAAGGGCTATTGTCATATCTCAATCTTTTTTCCTCTTTAACTACTTCATTTTGAGTATCAACACCAATTTTGTTAATAACAGGGTGCATCAGTCTTTCAGACTCCATCCACAATCCCATTTCCAAGTTATTAGAAGGGAAAACTTCATAGTAATACGTTCTGTCTTCGGTAGTATTAGCATTGTTAGTACCACCATTAGCAGTAACTATTTTAAACCACTCACCACGTTTAATGTTAGCAGTTCCTTCAAACAACAAATGTTCAAAAAAGTGAGCAAAACCTGTTCGGTCTGGCTGTTCATCTTTGGCTCCAACATGATACATTACCGACGTAATTACGACCGGTGCCGAATTATCGTTGTGCAAAATAACATGCAAACCATTCTCCAAATCATATTCCTCAAAAGCAACCTTTTGAGCAAAAGCAGTTCCTCCTAGCATAAGCAAAGTACTTAAAGCGATTAGCGATTTTTTCATAAATAATTATAAATTTTATTTGACATTTACATTAGTAGTCATTTGACAAAAAATGTTACACAAAAATAAATATTTATTCAACTCTAATTCATAATATAAAGTTAAATTCATTTTTTTAGGGCCCAATCCAGCCATCCGCTATAGCCTTCGGTGGGTTTTTGTTTTTTATTTAGCCACAAAACGAGCTCCTGCGGTCGCTGTTTTGTAGCTATAAAAAATCAAAAACCCGCCTTCAGGGCTGCCGCTATTGTCTGGGGCAGGGGTAGTACAAAAAAAAAGACAAACACTTTTTTAAAGAAGTGTTGCAGAAACAAAAAAAAGTTATATATTTGCAACCTTAAAAATTAATAAACAATTTGTTATGTACGCAATCGTAGAGATAGCAGGGCAACAATTCAAAGTAAGCAAAGACTTAAAGGTCTATGTTCACCGTTTAGCTAATGAAGAAGGATCAAAAGTATCTTTTGATAAAGTTCTTTTATTAGACGACAATGGTAGCATAACTTTAGGCGCCCCAGCTATAGAAGGAGCTTCTGTAGAAGCAAAAGTGTTACAACACTTAAAAGGTGATAAAGTAATTATCTTCAAAAAGAAAAGAAGAAAAGGTTACAAAAAAAGAAACGGTCACCGTCAGTATTTAACGCAAATCCTAATTGAAGGAATTACTGCAACTGGCGCTAAAAAAGCAGCTCCAAAAAAAGAAGCAGCTCCAAAAGCAGAAACTGATGAAGTAGTAGCAGCTCCAAAAAAAGCAGCAGCTCCTAAAGCAGAAAAAACGGAGAAAGTAGCTAAAGAAGCAGCTCCAAAAAAACCAAAAAAAGCAGATAATCAAGAATAATAAAACTTAAAACTTATACGTCATGGCTCATAAGAAAGGTGTCGGTAGTTCGAAGAATGGTAGAGAATCAGAATCGAAACGTTTAGGCGTTAAGATTTATGGAGGTCAAGCTGCTATTGCTGGTAACATCATCGTAAGACAAAGAGGTTCAAAACACAATCCAGGTGAAAACGTTTACATGGGTAAAGATCATACTTTACATGCAAGAGTTGATGGATTAGTGAAATTTCAGAAAAAAGGAGAAAACAAATCCTACGTTTCTATAATTCCTTTTGAAGCATAATATTTACTTTGGTAAATAATATAAAAAACCATTCTGAAAGGAATGGTTTTTTTGGTTTATGACTTTTTGGCGAATTACAATGGCTGTTTAGCCCCGATTGGAGTGTAAATCCTTTTTGTTTTTTTTTCAAAAACAAAAAGATTGAAACGAAAAGCGGGAAAATGGTTAGTTGAAAATGCCCGAGCCTTTTGCTTCTAATTATTTTTTTAAAATGGTTCAACAAATGTTGTATAACTATTAAAAATTAATAAATAAATTTTTTACACAACTTAGTTTCATTACCTTTGAAAACGATTTCGTTATTTTAAAAAAAAAGTTTAAATTTATATAAAATTATTCTTATGAAGCCAGATTTATTTCAAGCTCCCGATTATTATTTGTTGGATGATTTACTTACCGAAGAGCACAAACTAGTACGTGATTCTGCTAGGGCATGGGTTAAAAAAGAAGTATCACCGATTATTGAAGATTTTGCTCAGCGTGCTGAATTTCCTACTCAAATCATAAAAGGATTGGGAGAAATTGGTGGTTTTGGCCCTTATATTCCTGAGGAATATGGTGGTGCTGGATTGGATCAAATTTCTTATGGATTGATTATGCAAGAAATTGAAAGAGGTGATTCGGGCGTTCGTTCTACATCGTCTGTTCAATCGTCGTTGGTAATGTATCCAATTTGGAAATTTGGTGATGAAGCGCAACGCCAAAAATACCTTCCGAAACTTGCTACTGGCGAATTTATGGGATGTTTTGGATTAACTGAGCCTGATTTTGGTTCAAATCCAAGTGGTATGGTTTCAAATTTTAAAGATATGGGCGATCATTATTTATTGAATGGTGCCAAAATGTGGATTTCGAATGCCCCTTTTGCAGATATTGCAGTGGTTTGGGCAAAGAATGAAGAAGGTAGAATTCACGGACTTATTGTTGAACGTGGCATGGAAGGTTTTACTACTCCAGAAACGCATAACAAATGGTCGCTTCGTGCCTCTGCAACGGGTGAGCTTATTTTTGATAATGTAAAAGTACCTAAAGAAAATTTATTGCCAGGTAAATCGGGTCTTGGTGCGCCAATGATGTGTTTGGACTCTGCTAGATATGGAATTGCGTGGGGTGCTATAGGTGCTGCAATGGATTGTTATGATACGGCTTTGAGGTATTCTAAAGAGCGAATTCAGTTTGATAAGCCTATTGGAGCAACGCAATTGCAACAAAAAAAATTGGCCGAAATGATTACTGAAATCACAAAAGCTCAGTTACTTACTTGGCGTTTAGGTGTTTTGAGAAATGAAGGAAAAGCTACTACTGCTCAAATATCAATGGCTAAAAGAAATAATGTTGATATGGCTTTAACCATTGCTCGTGATGCTAGACAAATGCTTGGTGGTATGGGTATTACGGGTGAATACTCAATTATGCGACACATGATGAATCTTGAATCGGTGGTTACTTATGAAGGAACTCACGATATTCATTTACTAATTACCGGAATGGATGTAACAGGTTTTGCAGCATTTAAGTAGGCAAGTATTGAAATTTAACATTAAACAATAAATAAAATTGATATAAAAAGCTTCTTGTTTTCAAGAAGCTTTTTTATTTTTACAAAAAAAATAAGATGACTATACAATCTATCAATCAAAACATTCAAGAATATAAAAATCAGTTGCTTACACATTCGTTGTATGAAAAAGTAAAAACGGTTGACGATTTAAATTGTTTTTTAGAAAATCATATCTATGCTGTTTGGGATTTTATGTCATTGCTAAAAGCTTTACAAAATAAATTAACGTGTACTACAACCCCTTGGCTACCGACTGGTAATCCTGAAATTCGTTATTTGATTAATGAAATTGTGGTGGCTGAAGAAACCGATTTAGCATTGGATGGTTCAAGGCAAAGTCATTTTGAAATGTATTTGGACGCCATGAAACAATGTGGTGCTTCAATTTTTCAAATTGAACAGTTTTTACAAAATGTACAAGAAACACAAAATATTTTTGTGTCTATTAAACAGAGTAATTTACATCCTAATGTAAAAGATTTTTTGGATTTTACATTTCGTGTGATAGAGGAAGGTAAGCCACATAATATTGCTGCTGCGTTCACTTTTGGAAGAGAAGATTTGATTCCGAATATGTTTACAGAAATTTTAAAAAATTTTCAAACTAATTTTCCTGAAACCGATTTATCAAAATTGATTTATTATTTTGAACGACATATTGAATTGGACGCTGATGAGCATGGTCCTATGGCAATGCAAATGGTTACAGAATTGTGTGGTGATTCTGAACAAAAATGGAAAGAAGTTGAAGAGGTTTCTGTAAAAGCACTACAAAAACGTATTGGTCTTTGGAATGCTATTGAAGAACAAATGGAACATAAATTGGAAATGGTATAAAAAAAGAGAGGCTTGCCTCTCTTTTTTTTATTTTTTTGTTTTCCAAATAAATCCGTCTAATAAATAATGGGTAAATTGGGGTACCGTTAATAATGGTATAAATAGTACTTGCCAATTGGTAAGATCAATTTTTTTCACAGAAAATTGCTCATTCCAAATGAGTATTTCCCACATATATTCTTCAAAAAAAGCTATAAAAAATAAAACTAAAATAAATAAAAGAATACCTTTTTTGTGTTTAAAATTTTTTAAAAAACCCATATCTGTAGGCGATTTTTTTTCTATTTCATTTAGATAAATTAATGCCATATAGGGAACTCCATGCGACACAACATTTAATAATGTAAATATCAAATCGTTGTTGAAATATACAATCCCAAAATACCAAGAAAGAATTGTTCCTATAATTATTGCATTTTTGGGTATGTTAAAATAATTGGATTGAATGGCATTGAAAATAGTTCTGAAAACATACAAAACCAGAATGATACAATACATCCATGTTGTAAATTCTAATAACTCTGAATTTTCGTATTTTAAAAATTCATTTTCAACAAACCAATTAAAATTTCTTTTTGGTGATAAAAACCAAAATAACATTGGGTATAAAGTTGCAGTATAAATTACTATGGTATCTATCCAAGAATATTTTTTATCTTCATTTTTAGAATATAATCTCATGAATCCATATTGTTGTCTTATGAAATGAAAAACAGCAACATAAGCCAAAACCGACCAAAATAGTTTACTGCCAAAAAGAGATAAAACCAGTCCAAAAACAAAGCATAACAATGGCAATCCGAGATATAATTTTTTTCGTTGTTTAAATTCTGAATTCACAAAATAGGTTTTAAATAACGTAGAATATACGTGAGCAACATCAATAAAAACAATGAGAAATAACCAAGTGTAAAATGAATATTTCTGTTCAATTTGTAGAAGCCAATTTTGGCATAAAATAACTATTGCTACTACTATAAATGACGGTGCAAGTATAAATAAGCTATCTGTTGTGGCTTTATGTATCCAAGGTTGCTTCATTTTAATAAAGTATTTACTACATCAATACCTTGATGAAAGGCTTCTTCAAATATGGATATTCCAGACAAATCTGAATGTGCAAAATATATTTTATCATCAATGGGTTGCTTTGCTTTTTGTTTATTTTCGCTAAAAATAGATCCTGCTTTTGGACTTACCATTCCGTGACCTAACAAATGAATTTCTATACTTTCTGTAACTTCTTCAATGTTAGGATGGGCTAATTTTAAATCTTCAAAAACAAAATTTTTCCAAAATTCTTTTGTTTTTTTATACATTTCTTTTCTACTTTTTCTACAATTTGAGGTTGAAAAACTATAATAATAGGTAATTACTTTTTTTTCATGCACTTGTTGTAATGATTGGTGTTGATTATAAATATAACCCAACCCTTTTGAACCATGTGTAACATTATCCCAACACAAAGGAAAACTCATATTATCATTCAAATCGTTTACAACCAATGTTGCCAAAAGCCAAGGTGCATAATGAAAATCTTGGGTAAACACTTTTCTCTCTTTAACCAAATATTGATTAATAAATTGAGGCGTTGCCATGATTACTTTGTTGGCAATAATTTCTATAGAGGTATTTGTTTTAGAATCAAAAACTAAAGCAACCACCTTGTTTTCTTTAATTTTTACTTCGTACACTAAATGGTTTTGCAATGTTTTTCCATTTACATATTTTTTCAAATGATTGGTTAATTGTGCATTTCCTTCGGGCCAGGTGAGTACAGCATCAATTTTGTCAAAAGTGCTGTTTTGCTTTCTTGAGGCAAAATAATGAATTCCGGCATAGGCTGATACATATTTAGCACCCAAACCAAAATCATCTCTACAGCAGTAATCTATGTAAGTTAAAAGTGGTTTGGTTTTGAAGTTCTGTTGCTCCAACCATTGTTCCATTGTTAATTTATCCAAACTTTGTGGTTCTTTGTTTTTGGAAGCCCTTTCCATAGGTATGTTGAACCAATAAAGACCAAATTCATCTTTTTTTAATCTAAAATCATCCATTAATGCAAAGAATCGATTCAATTCTTCGTCTTCTATCGTTGAGTTGCCGTTTTTAGGTACAATTCCTTCTTGCCAATTGTTTTTGTAAAAAAGACGTTCGTCGGGCGCTATGGTTAATTGTGTTTCATCAAATATTGGAAATCCTTTTTTATCATAACCTACTATTATTTTTTCTTCTTCTAAAAAATTTAAAAGTTCTTTATCATCGTTGTTAGGTAATGGTAAATAATGTGCTCCGAGTGGAAATTTAGAATATTTATTTTCGCCGTTAGTAGAGTTTCCTCCCAATTTATTTTCTAGTTCTACTACTAAAAAATCAGAAATTCCTTTTTTTGAAAGTTGTCTTGCAGCCGATAAACCAGTTATTCCACCTCCAACAATTAAGTACGGGATTTTAATTTGTTTAGATGGTTTTGGAAAATTTTCACCTCTAAGTTTATGACCTACTATATGGTTTGTTCCTGATAGTTTAATTAGTAGGGTAATTATTTTTTCTTTGCAAGCATTGAGCACAGGAATAACAAGTAAAGTTACGCCCAATAATTTGAAAAAATTTCTTCTAGAACTGTTATAATTTTCCCCACTCTTCATCAAAATATCTAACTAGTACTTGGTTATTTAATCGATTAATTTCAATGTCATTTGAAATCATATCCTTTGTAAAATAATTAAACTTTTTAAATGAATAATCATAAAATTTTAGTCCTTTTACGGTTCTGTTTACATTAGTAAATTCTGTGCCAAAACCATTAATTGCTATAGTAAAACCCCACTCTCCAAATGATGGAACATAGGCATGGTACGCATTAATTTGAGGGAAAACTTGCATTACAGTTTTGTTTATACACCAAAAAGATTTTGGGGCAAAATACGGTGAGGTAGTCTGAACTACAATAATTGCATCCGTTGAAAGTCGTTGTTGAATTGTACTATAAAAATTCAAAGAATATAATTTTCCTAAGCTATAATTAGAAGGGTCTGGAAAATCAATAATTACCACATCAAATTTTTCTTTATTTTCTTTTGCCCAAATATATGCGTCTTTATTTAATACTTTTACTTTTGGATGATTTAAAGAATTTTTGTTTAATTCAAGAAGTACTTCATTTGTTTTGAATAATTTAGTCATCCCTTCATCTAAATCAACCAAAGTTATTTTTTTTACATCTTTGTATTTTAATATTTCACGAACTGCCAAACCATCTCCACCTCCAAGTACAAGTACATTAGTAACACTTTTTGCCATTGCCATTGCAGGATGTACCAAGGCTTCATGATAGCGGTATTCATCTGCCGAACTAAATTGTAGATTGTTGTTTAAATACAATCGGTAATCGCTCTTGTTATGTGTTAACACCATTCGTTGGTACTGGGTTGTATTGGTGTAAATGATGTTTTCTCCATATAATTTTCCTTCTGAAAAAGATAGAATTTTTTCAGAAAAAATAAATGTAACAAGTAAAATAATAAATGAAATGAATGCTTTTGCCCGAAGTAATTTTACATTTTTTAATTCAAATTTTAACAGATAACAAAGAGATATTGCTATAGAAATATTAATCATCCCAAAAAATAATGAGGTACCTATTATACCAAGTTTTGGAACTAAAAATAGTGGAAAAAGAATTGAAGCTAATAAAGCTCCTATGTAATCAAAGGTAAATACATTGGAAACCAAATCTTTAAATTCAACTTTATCCTTTAAAATATTCATTAATAAAGGAATCTCTAATCCAACTAAGCATCCTGTAATAAAAACCAGAAAATAAAGTATAAATTGAAATGCAAATCCTGTTTCAAATAAAAGAAATAGAATAACCGAGCTCATGCCACCAATTAAACCAACCAAAATTTCAATCTCAACAAATGTATTTAATAGATTTTTTGTTAAAAATTTAGAAAAATAGGAGCCAATTCCCATTGAAAAGAGATAAACTCCAATGATAAAGGAAAATTGTTTTACAGAGTCGCCCAATAAGTAACTTGCCAGAGTACCTGCAACTAATTCGTAAATTAGACCGCAAGTTGCAATGGTAAATACTGCAAAGAGTAATAAATATTCAAATTTCAGAAATTTTTTACCCATGTATTGCGGCACTAATAATCATTGAAATGCCAATAATTAAGGCAGCGAAAACTAGTGCTACAGCGGTATTATTTTCGTTGGTTATTTTTTTCCAAGTATTTTCGGGTGTAATTTTTTCTAGTATAAAATAAGCTATTAAAAGTACTGCAATTCCTATTGCAGAAAACACTAATGAGTTGATGATGAGGGTTTCTATTTTCATGATTTTTTTATTTTTTATTTATGATAAAAACGATTTATGTTACTATGACTTGAATTTGTTGGTTTATAATTTTCTGTAGATTCACAATCACACATGCTATTTCCTTGTGTTGTAGAATAAAGAAATATACCATAAAAAAACATTCCTATGAGTAGTGCAATATAATTTTCTTTAATAAAGTTAAGTATTTTTTCCATAATTATTTTATTACTGGTTTCCCCATCTTTTATCTTCAAAATACTTAGAAATGTAATACAAAACTAGAACAAAAACTACCATAAAAATAATTATCATATAAAAATTTCTAAAGGATGGTTTGTACCATGTTACATTTATATACATTGAACTGTTTGACACATCTTCTGTCGCTTTGGATGGGGTTATGGATAAATGGTATTTTCCTGCGGCAACTCCACAAATATTAAAGTCTTCGTTTGTGCTACCTTCTGTCCAATTTTCACCGTCTGTATATCCATGATAATATTCAATGTCTTTAGAAGCATAAATTTCTTCATTGTTTTTTTCATTAATCAATGCAATTTGTGCATTTGCCCAGGAATTATTAACGTCAGATATTAGGGAAATTTGTAGTGGTGCTGCACTTCCTTTTAATTCAAATGTAGGACTTACAAACTCTTTGTTTGAGTATTTATCAAAAGGAATTTCTGTATTTAAAACCTCTTGTGTAACTCTATCTTTTGTAAAATAAAGATGAGATAGTAATGTGAGAATAGCTACTACACAAAAAACCATAACCAAATTTCTGATATTTATAGGAAATGGTTGTGCCATTCCAATTTCGGTCTTTGGAGGTATTTGAGTTGTGTTGAATGCCTTTTTTATTTCTTTTCTAGAAATATGTTTGCCATAATACGCTGTTTGCTCTTTTCCAAACTTTTCAAATGATAATAAATAAGGCGGATTTATATATTCAATTAGTTCTATTTTGTCAAATATATTAAAATCAAAACATCCTGCAGCAAATTTTAATGTTGGATAGCAATAATCGTATCTATCAAATGTTTTTTCTTGATAATCAATGTACAACGGATGATTTCCTACCTTTTTTTCATATTCTATTTGTTCTAACAAAACAAAATTCCCAGACGATTCAGATAAGTATAAAACTGCCCCTTCTTTGTTTTGTAAAATATATTCAATCCAACTTATGTCGATGCCATAGCCTTTTATTAAATAACCTATAATTGTGTATTCTTGTTTGTTTAAAGTAGCAGTTTGACCTATTTCTAGTGAATTGTAATAATTTATTTTTTTTAATCTATCTTTAAAAACATAATCATTTGAATTGTTTTTATTATAAATAGTCCCACAACTTGGACAAGCAACAAGTGTTGCATCCCATTGTATGTTTACCGTAGTCTTGGTGTTGCAGTGATAACAATTTATTTCCATAGGTGCTTATCTGTTTATCTCAAAATCTTTTAAAATTTTTGCATCGAAAAAGTCAACAAAATCTTTAGCAATTTTTTTTACTTTATGGGAGTTGTCTTGCAAGTAATTGCATAAATAGATATCTAATGTTAATTGGTTAAACTCGGGCCATGTATGGATGCAAATATGAGACTCTTTTAAACATATAGCAATAGTAAAACTATTATTTTCAAAATTATGAATAATTATTCCAAGAGATTCCAATGCGTAGTGTTTAATAATTTTTTCTGCAAAATCAACAAAATCGGTACTGTTTTCAAGCTTCATTTGGCTTGCTACTTCTAGTGTTAATAGTTTGTGTAATCCCGGTGAATATAAATTTTGATTCATTAATTAAATGTATCTCTTTTTAATAAGGATACAAATTATTATACGAAATATTTTCGAATTTTGTTACAAAAATCTTTATAAAAGTTTACTGCTCGGGTGCAATTTCAATTTCTAATCCTTCTAAATCTTCAGTAATTGGGATTTGACAGCCTAATCTTGAATTAGCTTTTACATGATAAGCTTCGTCTAGCATGGCTTCTTCGTCTGGGTTGCGGTCAAGTGAAATAACATCGTTCAAAACATAGCATTGGCAAGATGCACACATTGCCATGCCACCACATACTCCTACGGTGCCTTCTTCGGCTAGTTCGTATGCACGAATTACTTCCATAACGTTCATGTTCATGTCGGTTGGAGCAGCTATTTCATGTCGAACTCCGTTTCTGTCGGTTATATATATTGTTACGTCTTGTGGCATTTTTTAGTTTCAAGTTTCAGGTTTCAAGTTTCAGGTTCGCTTAACTTGAAACCTGAAACTTGAAACAAAATTTTATTTAATCAATCGATTTTACAACGGCTTTTTCAGCTTCTTTTCTAGTTCCATCAAATCCGTCAACGCCAGATACGGTTGTGTATTTTAATACATACTTCCTTCCTGGATTGATGCGGTTGTATATGCTTTGGCACATTAAAGTTGCTTCATGAAAACCACAAAGTATCAATTTTAATTTACCTGGATAGGTGTTTACATCGCCAATGGCATAAATTCCGTCAATGTTGGTTTGATAATCCAAAGCATTATTAACTTTGATGGCGTTTTTTTCAATGTCTAATCCCCAATTGGCTATGGCTCCCAATTTTGGCGTAAGCCCAAAAAGCGGAATAAAATAATCGGTTTCAAAAACTTGTTGAACGCCTTCGTTTTCTAAAACAATACTTTCTACATGGTTTGCACCATTAATGCCAACAACTTCTGCAGGGGTAATCAAATTTATTTTACCTGATTTTTTCAGTTCTTGCACTTTCTCTACCGAATCTAAAGCGCCTCTAAATTCGTTTCGTCTATGAATTAAAGTTACTTGTGAAGCTACATTTGATAAAAAGATACTCCAATCTAGTGCCGAGTCACCGCCACCAGCAATTACAATTCGTTTGTTTCTAAATAATTCAGGGTCTTTTACAAAATATTCAACTCCTTTTTCTTCATAAAAAGCTATGTTTTCAAGGGTTGGTTTTCTTGGTTCAAAAGTACCTAAGCCTCCCGCAATTGCAACTGCTTTTGCATGATGTTTGATTCCTTTATTGGTGGTTACAATAAAGGTTTCGTCTTCTAGTTTTTCAATGGTTTCAGCAGTTTGAGCAAGTGTAAATCCGGGTTGAAATTGTTTGATTTGTTCCATTAAATTATCGACTAAATCTCCAGCCAAAACTGATGGATAACCTGGGATGTCAAAAATTGGTTTTTTAGGATACAATTCTGCCAATTGCCCACCTGGCTGAGGAAGCGCATCAATAATATGGCATTTTAATTGTAATAAACCAGCTTCAAAAACTGTAAATAATCCTGTTGGACCTGCTCCAATAATGAGAATATCTGTTTGAATCATGTTTGATTTTTTTTGTTTTGTAAATTTACTTACAAAAAGGAAAAGTAAAAGTTACAAATGTTACACTATTGCTAAGCAATATTGACAACAGTTTCTATTTGAGGTGCATACTTTTTTATGGTTGTTTCCACACCTGCTTTAAGTGTCATTTGGTTTACACTGCAACCCGTGCAAGCTCCTTCAAATCTGACTTTTACGTGTTTTTCATCTTCAATAGAAACAAGTGTAATGTCGCCACCGTCTGAGTTTAAGAAAGGTCTAATTTCTTCGAGTGCTTTTTCAATAGTACTTGTTAATTCTTCGTGTGTCATTTTTTTAAGTTTACAATTTATTGATGTAAATTTTTATTGAATATTATTTTTTCACTGCAGAACAACCTGCCATTGTTGTTATTTTTATAGCTTCTGTTGGCGCTAAATTTTGGTTTCTGTTAACGGTTTCTTGCACTACATTTTTAGTAATTTCATTGAAAACGTTTTCAATAATTGAGTTTTCTTGCATGGCTGCTGGTCGTCCAAAATCGCCTGCTTCGCGAATGCTTTGTATTAAAGGGACTTCGCCAAGGAATGGCACGTTTAAGTCGGAAGCCAAATTTTTTGCGCCTTCTTGTCCAAAGATATAATATTTGTTATTTGGTAATTCTTGAGGAGTGAAATAGGCCATGTTTTCTATGATGCCCAAAACAGGTACATTGATAGCGTCTGAAAGAAACATGGCAACACCTTTTTTAGCATCGGCAAGCGCCACATTTTGTGGTGTACTTACTACTACAGCTCCTGTTATTGGTAACGATTGCATAATTGATAAATGGATATCTCCGGTTCCTGGAGGAAGGTCGATGAGCATAAAATCAAGTTCGCCCCAGTTGGCGTCAAATATCATTTGGTTTAATGCTTTGGCAGCCATAGGTCCTCGCCAAATAACGGCTTGATTGGGTGCTGTAAAAAATCCGATGGAAAGGAGTTTTACTTCGTAGCTTTCTACGGGTTTCATTTTTGATTTTCCGTCAACTTCAATAGAAATTGGTTTTTCATTTTCTACGTCAAACATGATTGGCATGCTTGGGCCATAGATGTCGGCATCTAAAACGCCTACAGAAAACCCCATTTTAGCAAGTGAAACAGCTAGGTTTGCGGTAACTGTTGATTTACCTACGCCACCTTTGCCAGATGCAACCGCAATGATGTTTTTGATACCTGGAATTGATTTCCCTTTTATTTGATTTTCGTTTTCTTTGACTTCTACCTTGCTATTTATTTTAACAATGATATCTGCTGAAAAGGTTTCTTGAATTAGTTTTTTTATGTCATCTTCAGCACGTTTTTTTATGTGCATTGCGGGAGTTGAAAGCATTAAATCGATTACAACTTCGTTTCCAAATGTGATTACGTTTTGGATGGCGCCACTTTCTACCATATTTTTTCCTTCGCCAGCAATAGTTATTGTTTCTAGTGCTTTAAGGATTTCTTTTCTGTCTATTTTCATTTTGTTGGGATTCACTTTTATTTAAACTGAATATGAATTGCAAAGATATAACGATTTGTTGGGAAACAATAGTTAAAGAAATGAAAATGTTGTGATTGGGTTTATTATTTTCGGAAATTTTGTTTATTTACGGGGTTTTGCATGAGGGATGGGAGCGGCATCCTTTTTTGGGGCGGAGGTACGGAGCCGCAAAAAAGATATAGCGGACAGCCCGGTCCCGTTTAACGTAAATGGGGTGTTTATTGAAAACTTTGTAACGGGACATGCCCAAATTAAGGCTAAAATTTGTTTTTTTATTGATTTGGATTAAAATAGTTATCTTTGTTTTATGATATTAATTACTGGAGGTACAGGTTTGGTTGGGAGTCATTTGTTGCTTTTTTTGGTTTCAAATGAAGGGAGAAAGGTGCGCGCAATTTACAGAAATGAGAGTGGGATTTTGAGGGTTAAACGGCTGTTTGTGAGTGCTAATCAAGTACATTTATTTGAGTCAATTGAATGGGTAAGGGCAGATATTTTGGATGTTTCGAGTTTAGAAATTGCATTTGAGAACGTTACAGAGGTGTATCATTGTGCGGGTTTTATTTCGTTTGATCCTAGTGATGAGTTGGTATTGCGGAAAGTGAATATTGAAGGTACGGCAAATGTGGTAAATTTTTGTATTGACAAAGGCGTTGGTAAATTGTGTCATGTTTCGTCGATTGCTGCGCTAGGCGATTTGGCTCCAAATGAGGTTTTAATAAGTGAAAAAACCGAGTGGAATGCTGAGCGATTGCACAGTGATTATGCAATATCCAAGTTTGGTGGTGAGTTGGAGGTTTGGCGAGGGCAGCAGGAAGGCTTGCGCGTTGTAATTGTTAATCCAGGGGTAATACTTGGCGAAGGACTTTGGGAGCAGGGGAGTGGCGTTTTGTTTGAAACTGTTTGGCGTGGACTTTGGTTTTATACCAAAGGAGTTACTGGTTATGTTGACGTAAAGGATGTAGTTAGGATGATGAGTTTGTTAATGAGTAAAGAGGTTTTTGGTGAACGTTTTGTGGTGGTTTCAGAGCTGTTGAGTTATGAAGATATAATTAATAAAATTGCTTTACGAATGGGGGTTAAAGTACCTAAATGGTTGGCAAGTTCATGGATGTTGAATGTGGTTTGGAGAGTTGATTTTGTATTGGGATGGTTGGGTAAAAAAAGGTTTTTGACCCGACAAGGAGCTGAAAGTTTGCAGTGTTTGGATTTGATGTCAAATGATAAAAGTTGTGAGGTTTTGGGATTTAATTATACTAAAATTGATGTTTGTTTGGATAGGTTGGTACCTGTTTTTTTGGAAGACAAGAGGAGGGATTAGTGCCGTTTTATTCACTTGTTATAAAAAAAATGGATTCAATATAAATTGAATCCATTTTAGATAAAATACGTAGTATATTATTTTAAAGCTTCAACTTTTTCTTTAACTTGATCAAGTGAACCCTCAAAAGTTTGCACATTTACATCGCCTTTTTCAGTTGTTGTAACGGTAGCTTTAGCTTTTCCGTTTTCGTTTTTAATTTCAACTTTTACTTTTTTATCAGCCTCTTCAGCACAACATGATTTTTCTCCTATTTTAGGAGCAATAAATTTTCCATCTGCACCATAATGAGACATGCACATTTCTTTTTCTTCAGCTGAACAACCTAATGAATCGCACATTTTTGCACATTCGTCTTTGGTCATTGTTGCACATTTAGTCATGTCACATTTGCCCATGTCTGAAGCATCACAAGTTTTTACAATCTTTACTTTTATTTCTTTTGAATCTGAATGACCACCACCTAAAATAGGAGCAATTACCAATCCAATTAAACACGTTAATTTAATTAAAATGTTCATAGATGGACCTGATGTATCTTTAAATGGATCACCAACAGTATCTCCAGTTACAGCTGCTTTGTGCGCATCCGAACCTTTGAAGGTCATTTCACCATTGATTTCAACACCAGCCTCAAAAGACTTTTTAGCATTATCCCAAGCACCTCCAGCATTGTTTTGGAACACTGCCCAAAGCACACCTGAAACGGTAACTCCTGCCATATAACCACCTAACATTTCAGCGATTAATTGATTGTTATCAGCATAAACTAATTTTCCTAAAAGCACAATTGCAATAGGGAAACCGATAGTTAAAATACCTGGCAACATCATTTCGCGTAGAGCAGCTTTTGTAGAAATTTCAACACATTTGCCATATTCTGGTTTACCTGTTCCTTCCATAATTCCTGGAATTTCTTTGAACTGACGACGCACTTCATAAACCATATCCATAGCCGCTTTTCCAACAGAGTTCATTGCTAATGCAGAGAATACTACTGGAATCATACCTCCAACAAATAACATTGCTAATACTGGAGCTTTGAAAATATTAATACCATCAATACCTGTAAACGTTACATACGCTGCAAATAAAGCTAAGGAAGTTAACGCTGCAGAAGCAATGGCGAATCCTTTACCTGTTGCAGCTGTTGTATTCCCAACAGAATCCAAAATATCGGTACGTGTACGCACTTCTTTTGGTAATTCACTCATTTCAGCAATACCTCCAGCATTGTCAGAAATAGGTCCGAAAGCATCGATAGCTAATTGCATTGCTGTTGTAGCCATCATTGCAGAAGCTGCTAAAGCCACACCATAAAATCCTGCGAAAGCATACGATGACCAAATTGCTGCAGCAAATAAAATAACTGTTGGGAAAGTTGAAATCATACCAGTAGCTAAACCTGCAATTACGTTGGTTCCTGCTCCAGTAGAAGATTTTTGTACGATTGCCAAAACTGGTTTTGTACCCAATCCTGTGTAATATTCAGTAACTGATGAAATCGCTCCACCAACTATTAAACCTACAATCGTTGCATAGAAAACGCGCATAGAAGAAATATCTTTCAAACCTTCACCATAGAATTCCATTTTCATTGTTTTTGGCAACATAAAATCTACCAAAAAGTAACAAGCAACTAATGTTAAAAGAATAGAAACCCAGTTACCTATGTTTAATGCTTTTTGTACTTGTGCTTCTTTTGCATCATCTGAAGAAATTTTAACTAACATTGTTCCAATGATAGAAAATAAAATTCCGAAACCAGCTATTGCCATTGGTAATAAAATTGGTCCAATACCACCGAAGGCATCCTCGATTTTACCACCCATATCTTTAATTACATAGTTTCCAAGAACCATTGCAGCTAATACTGTTGCAACATACGAACCAAATAAATCGGCACCCATACCTGCAACGTCTCCTACGTTATCACCTACGTTATCAGCAATTGTAGCTGGATTACGAGGATCATCTTCAGGAATTCCTGCTTCTACTTTACCTACTAAATCAGCACCTACGTCAGCAGCTTTTGTATAAATACCACCACCTACACGTGCAAATAATGCGATTGATTCAGCACCAAGAGAAAAACCAGCAAGAGTTTCAAGTACTATGGTCATATCGTCTGTATTTGTCCAAACGCCACCTGGCATGAAATATCTGAATAATATGATAAAGAATCCTGTTAAACCTAAAACGGCTAAACCAGCAACCCCAAGTCCCATTACCGTTCCTCCACTAAAAGATACTTTTAATGCTTGAGGCAAACTTGTACGAGCTGCTTGTGTAGTTCTTACATTAGTTTTGGTAGCAATTTTCATACCCATATTACCTGCTAAAGCCGAAAAGAAGGCGCCAAAAACGAATGCAACTACAATAAATAAATGCGTTTTTACACCAGGTAAAAAAGTTATTCCGGCCAATACGGCACTTGCAAGAACAACAAAAATTGCTAATAATCTGTATTCTGCTTTAAGAAAAGCTAGCGCACCTTCGTATATGTAATCTGAAATTTCTTTCATTTTACCATCTCCAGCGTCTTGTTTTAGCACCCATGATCTTTTGGCTGCCATGAATAGTAATCCAATTATTGCCATAACAATTGGAACATAAATCATCATTGATTCCATAAAAATTTAATTTGGTTTTTGTTAATTTTTGTAAATATAATAAAACGAAGATATAAAAAAAAGCAATAACCAAAAAAAATGGGTATTGCTTTTTCTATTATTAATTAAATAAATATTATTTAATACTAAATAAACCTTCTGTTTTGTTTTCAATAGCGTCAAAACGCGCCGTACATTCTTTAATAATTGAGTAGGCTTCGTTTACATCGCCCCAACCTTCAACATCTACTTTTTTGTTTTCTAAATCTTTATATACTTGAAAAAAGTGCTCTATCTCTTTGATTAGGTGTGGATTAACATCGCTTAAATCATTTAAGTTGTTCCAAATTGGATCCGAAACGGGTACGCAAATTACTTTTTCATCAGGTCCTTTGTCATCCGCCATGTGAAAAACGCCAATTGGTTTTACTTCCATTACGCATCCTGGAAAAGTTGGTTCATTTATTAATACTAAAACGTCAAGTGGGTCACCGTCTAGAGCTAAGGTTTCAGGAATAAATCCGTAATCGGCTGGATACATCATTGATGAAAATAACATACGGTCAAAGCGCATTCTTTTTAATTCAAAATCATACTCATATTTGTTACGGCTTCCTCTTGGAATTTCTATTAATACATCAAAAGTTTTTAATTTGTCTGCAGTCATTATATTGTTTATTTTTTTAGGTCTGCAAATATACAAATTTGGACTTTTTTATTTCAATAAAAAAAGTGTTTTGTTGTTTAAAATCGCTAAATAAATATACATATTGGATGTTTAGTAAACTAAAGGCTCCCGATTTCTTTTCTTTAGATAATAATGCCAAAAAAAATAAGTAGCTAATGTTCTTTGAGGTCTCCAGTTTTCGGCAAGCAGCATCATTTCTTCTTTTGTCGATATTGGATATAATTCTTTTATTGTATTTTGAAGAGCAATATCTCCCACAGGAAAAACATCCTGTTTTTGAAGGCAAAACATGAGGTATATATCTGCAGTCCAATTTCCTATCCCTTTGATAGAAATTAACTCAGATTTAATTTGTTCTTCGTTTTTAAATTGAAAAGAATTCAAGTCAATTTCTTTATTAATTATTGCTTTAGAAAGTTCTTTTAAGTAGCGGGCTTTTTGTTTAGAAACCCCGTTGTTTTTAAAATCTTCTTCGTTAACCAAAATTATATTTTCAGGAGTTATTTGACCTATAAAACGTTCTAATTTTAAATAACAAGCTTTTGCTGAGGCTAATGAAACTTGTTGTTCAATTATTAATTTGCAAAGCGATTGAAATCCTTCGGGTCTAATCGAAATAGTTGGTTTTCCGTACAGGTTTATAATTTGTTGAAAAACTGCGTCTTTGTTAATTAGATACCTAATTGTTTCTTTCATTTTGAATGATTAACAATTAGAAATAAAATCCAAATTGTCCTTTAATTGTAAAATTGTTTGCCTCAGGTACGTTTCTGTAATTACCTCTCCAACCAAAATCTATTCTAAATACTTTGAAAATATTTCCAATACCTACGCTGTATTCCCAATAAGGAGTAGTTGGTGTTTTGTATGTTAAGTTTGAGGCATTTAATGCAATATTTTGGTCGGAAATAGATCCGTAAACTGATCTTACACCGATAATTTCTCTTAAATTTAGTTTTCGAAGCATCGGAACTCTAGATAGGATTTTACCATTAAAATTGTGTTCCCAAACTAGTGTTGCATATTGGTCAGCCACAAACTCATAAAAATTTAGATTACTAAATGTATTGTCAATTATGAAATAAGTTTGGTTACCAGGAATAACGTTCATTAAACCTAAAGGTACTTTTCCGAAAGTTTTGCCAAGTTCCATTGTAAAATTTGTTCTACCAATTGGTCCAATAACTATGGGTTGTTTGTAATACAATTGAATTTTTTGATAATCAAAATCGCTATGAAAAACACCTTTAAATCCTTGACTATAATTTAAGAAAATACGACTAAATGGTTTGTCTATATTTCTTCTCTCTACACCATAACCAGTAGTTTTTCGGTTTGGGGTGTATTCAACTTGTAGATTTACTTCACTTTGTTTTACTTCACTTTTGGTTGTTGTAAAAGTGTTGTCGGTGAAATAATCCAAGCTAAATGTATTTGATGCCGATTCTAATGTTCGGTAGGAAAAACCAGTTTGAAATATTAAATTTTTTATAGGTTCAATTTCAATGGATAATGATGTTAGGTTGATATTGGTTAATTTTCCATTGTTACCAGTGCTAAATAGTGATGACGAGGCAAAACTTCTGCCAAGTACATCGTTTGTAGTGGTTAAACTAGCGCCAATTTGTTCAACATCACGTCTGTTTCCTCCTGATAGAATTATTCTATTTTTTTTGTCAATCATCCATTTTCCTGAAATACCATATTTGAATTTATTGTCGTTAAAACCATACGCTGTAAATCCTTGTATGCGCCATGTATCGTTAGGTCCAAAATAGGTTCGTCCGCCAACCCTAAGTCGAATACCTTCTACTTCATTAAATCCTACGGTTGAAAAAATAGGGCCATAGTCAAAATTTTTAAATTCAATGTAACCACTTCCCAAAATGGAGGCTAGGTTATAGTATTGTTTGAATTTTTTAACTGTTTTTAATGTGTCTAATAATTTGTAAACACCTGCTTCGTCTTTGTTAAGTTTTTCAAATCGGTTTTCAGCCCAAAACTCATCTGATTTTTTAAATACGGAGTTATCAATAAAGTTGATTTCTTCTTTGTAAAATTTATCTGGCTTTTCAATATTAAATTTATGATTTCTGTACAATGAGGTTCTTTTTCCATAAACGCCTTTCGAACTTTCTTTTTTGTTTAAGGCAAAATCAGACATCATGTGGTCGCGAGTAAGTAAAAATACGGAGTCGTTTACAACTTCAAAATCTTGTTCAATATAAATTTCTTTTACCCAATTGATATTGGCACTTTTTGAAACAGACATGTTTATGTTTTTGATGGCATAAGTTGAATCGTTTACCCAAAAATTCCCTTTAAAAGTGAGTTCGTTTTTTCTTCTTGGATAAAATACGATGTTGTAACACCATTTATTTTCAATAAACGCGCTGTCTCGTAACACGTAGTTGTACACATCTATCCCTGTTCTTGATAAAGGACTAGTGAAACTTTTGTCAAAAAAATTCAGATAATTATCATATATATTGTAATCGTTGTAAAGGTCTTTAATAAAGTTGTTTACACCATCGCCATCGCCAAAACCTGAGTTTTTATTTGCAATAATAATTTCCTTTGTTTTTTTAATTTTATTATCGCCAAACACATCATAAAGTGATTCGTTAATAAATATTGGCAGGTAGGTTTTACCTGTAATTTTGGAGGTATCAACTTTTTTAAAAACAAATTCCATTCCTTTAAAAATTTTACTTTTCATAAAGGCACTGTCAATGGTGTTCATGTCAAATTCTACTTTTTCGTATTTTTCGTAGCTGTATTGATTGAACATTTTTAGTCCATTTTTTCGTCGTCGTTCCCAAATTTTCCTTAAAATATCAATAGCGGGATTGTTTTTTTTGGATCTTTTGCCTGAATAAATAACTACTTCGTTAAGTACTTGCTCTTCTGAAAGGGTTATTTTTAAATCATAAGTAACGGCTGTAGGTAATTGGACATCTTTAGTGTTGTAACCAATAAATGAAATTTCCAAAACTTTGTGGGTTTCTTTTGATTCAATATAAAAATTTCCGTTTTCATCAGAGTTTACAGCTGTTTTAGTGCCTTTAAAAACTATGTTTGCGTACGGAATTGGTTGTTTGGATTTATCCAAAACAGTTCCACTTACTTTGGTTTGAGCAAAATTAGTAACGAATGTAATTAAAAATAGGCTTGTAAAAAATGTTATCTTAGTTATTCTCATGATTTTTTGTATTAAAAAAAAGCTTCATCAAATTGATTTATGATGAAGCTTCAAATATACGTGTAATTTATTATTTGTACATAACTTTTTTGACAGCTTTAACAACATCGGTTGCATTTGGTAACCATTCCTTGAGTAAAGTTGGTGAGTAAGGTGCTGGTGTATCAGCAGTTGTAATACGTTGTACCGGTGCGTCAAGGAAATCAAAAGCTTTTTCTTGAACCATATAAGTAATTTCAGAAGCAACACTTGCAAAAGGCCAAGCTTCTTCAAGTACTACCAAACGATTTGTTTTTTTTACGGAATTAATTATTGCGTCGTAATCCATTGGGCGAACTGTTCTTAAATCAATAATTTCGCAAGATATTCCTTCTTTAGCTAGCTCGTCGGCAGCAATAAAAGCTTCTTTAATTATTTTTCCAAAAGATACAATTGTAACATCAGTTCCTTCTCTTTTTATGTCGGCTACGCCAAGTGGAATAGTATAATCGCCTTCTGGCACTTCGCCTTTGTCGCCATACATTTGTTCTGATTCCATAAAGATAACTGGGTCATTATCCCTAATAGCAGCTTTAAGTAAGCCTTTTGCGTCATATACTGTTGATGGTACTACAACTTTAAGCCCGGGTGTGTTAGCAAACCAGTTTTCAAATGCTTGTGAGTGAGTTGCACCAAGTTGGCCTGCCGATGCAGTTGGACCTCTGAATACCATTGGCATAGGGAATTGACCTCCTGACATTTGACGCATTTTGGCTGCATTATTAATTATTTGATCAATACCAACTAATGAAAAGTTAAAAGTCATGTATTCAACTATTGGGCGACAGCCATTCATTGCTGATCCAACGGCTATACCTGCAAAACCTAATTCGGCAATTGGTGTGTCAATTACTCTTTTTGGGCCAAATTCGTCAAGCATCCCTTTAGATGCTTTGTAGGCACCATTGTATTCAGCTACTTCTTCACCCATTAAATATACTGATTCGTCGCGACGCATTTCTTCACTCATCGCTTCGGCAATCGCTTCTCTAAATTGTATAGTTCTCATATATATTTTTCTTTTAGTCAACTTTATGAACCGCAAAAATAAAAATAAAATAGGATAAAAATATTATTTAGACAGTTTTTATATTTTGTTTTTAATAAAATCGCTTCTTTTTTTTAACGAAATCGATATAATTCCTATTTTCCATTTCGTAGTTCGCCTTCCAAAAGTAAAATGTAACCTTCTGATAAACCTTTCGCTTTTAGCTTTTCATGATGTGCTTTTGCTTCCTCTTTTGTTGAAAAAACGCCCGAAAAAACTCTGATATAGCCATCAGGATAGGAGTGAGTAAACATGAAATCTTCTAGTTTGAAGGGTAAATTATCCATGTTTTTCATGGCAGCAAGCTGTACTGTATATTTTTTCACATTGCTTTCAAAGTTATAGGATGAATTTGTGATTGAAGCAGATGAAGTTATGTTTGATAGCGAATTTCTTGAGGGTTCTGAAATTGTGTTTGTTTTTTGTGTTGATGTATTTACTAAAGGCACACCGTCAAAATTTGTAATAATAAATTCCGAACGTCTATTTTTTTGATGTAATTCATCACTACACTGAACGCCTGGGCCACAGTTGTTTACTAATTGGGTGAAAGAATATCCTTTATATGATATTCTGCTTTTTTCAACACCATTTTGAATTAAATAATCGGCTGTTGATTTGGCACGTTTTTCGGAAAGTTTTGTATTGTAGTCCATGCTTCCGTTACTATCTGTATGTGAGCGTATGTTTAGTTTTACGGACTTGTTTTGTTTTAAAAAGAATAGTATTTTCTGAAGTTCAACTTCTGCATCAGCTCGGATATCACTTTTATCAAAATTAAAATGAATTTTATCTAATTGAAGAAAAGCGCCTATATCGTCACCAATGCTATATTTTAATTGTCCAAGTTCATTGCCTTTGGTGATTGGAAAATTTAGATCGTTTGAATTACCTCCCTTTTCAGTAGTTGTAATTATTTGTTCTCTTGGCTTAAATCCGTTAACAGCTACTCGAACAATATATTGTTTATTGCATTCTACATCAAATTTATATAGTCCCTTTTCGTCGGTAACACCTGTTGCAACTTCTTTTAAATCAGTGTCAAATAGTTGAATTTTTACATTACTTAAAGGTAATCCTTTGCTGTCATCGGTAATAATACCTTTTACTTCTTGCGTGCATTTTGGAACAGTTGTATCAATAACTTTGAATTTGTAAATGTCATCTGTCCCTGATTCGCTTTCTCTGTTAGAAGCAAAAAAACCAGTATTATCATCCGTGTCAATGATTAATGAAATATCGTCTGTTGAACTATTTATTTGGCTTCCCATGTTAGTAATTTCTCCTAAACTCCAATCTTCATTTATTTGAGTATAAAACACATCAAAACCTCCTAAACCGTTATGTCCATCTGATGAAAAAATCAATTGATTGTTTTTTGATATGAATGGGTATGATTCTCTACCTGGTGTGTTAATTTTATCACCTAAATTGGTAGGCTTACTGTAGGTTCCGTCAGGATAAATTTCTACATAATACAAGTCAGACATGCCTTTTGTCCCTTCCATATCGGATGAGAAATAGATTCTTTTTTCGTCCAAACTTAAAGCAGGATGCGCTACAGAATATTGATCGTTATTAAATGGGAGTTCTACCGCTTTTTGCCAAATGCCTTTATCATCTTTCGTTGATTTGTAGAGTTTTACTAAACTTACTCCTTTTTTGTCTGCTTTAAATTTATTATTGGTGTAATTGTTTCTTGAAAAATAGATTGTTTTACCATCTTTTGTAAACACAGAAGAAGATTCGTGGTATTGCGTATTTATGGCTTCATCAAATAATTCAATTTCAGTTCCAAGTTCGTTATTTCTTTTTAAATCAACCATATACAAATCTGAAAACGGTTGTTTATTCCATCCATGATCTAATTTATGTGGCTTGCTTTTGTCGTTTCTGCTGGAGCTAAATACAAGTTTTGATTGGTAATAAGTTGGTGCATAATCTAAAAATTCAGAATTAATTGGCGCTTTTTCAATAAGATATTTGTTTGCGTTCATTTTTAATATATCTTCTGAACTTATTTCTTGTAATTTTTTTTCTATAGTTGGATTTGTTCCACTTGATTTATGAAATTCGTTAAGTATTTGATCCGCCTCTTTATATTTTTTCACACTTTTTAATGCCATCGCATACTTAAAAAGGTAGTCGGGTTCTAAATTTTTCTTAAAATTGTATAATTTTTCATACCATTCCAATGATTTTGATAATTCATTATTGAAATAATAAGAGTCGCCCAATTTTTTGTATAAATTTTCAGACTTATAACCTGATTTTGCTACATCTAAATAAATTTGACGTGCATCTACATAAGCAAAATCATCAAATTTTTTGTTTGCTAATTTTAATTCTTTTTCATTTTGAGCTGATAGATTTGAAGTCAAAAAGCTCATTAGTAGTAAGGAGTATAATAATTTCATGTGGATGTATTTTTAATAAACAGAATTAAAAAATTCTAGGATTTAATATTCTTTTTACGGTGTTTGTGGAAAGTTCATAGCGTAGAATAAATTCGGCGCTTCCTGAGTTAGTTTTAGTAAATTTGGTTGTGTCATAATCATAAGCAGCGCCAATTAATAACTCTTTAGTTAATTGAAATCCTGCCATTAAACTTACAGCTGCATCCATTCGATACGCTGTTCCAACCGTTATTTTTTCATTGAATAAAAAGTTGGCAGAAAGATCTAATTGTAACGGAGCTCCCGCCACTATTTTTGAAATTGCACTTGTTTTTAATTTTATTGTTTGTGATAAATCAAAAATGTAACCTGCAGAAGCATAGTAATTTCGTCGTTCTGTACTTGTTTTAAATTCAGTTAGACTGCTGTTTTCATGCCTGGTTTCAATTATATTTGGCACACTAACTCCAAGATATAATTTTGAAGTTTCAAACATTACACCAACACCTATTTGAGGAGAAAATTGATTTTTAATTGTTGTAAAATTAGTGTCCGTTTGGTCTTGAATTGATAATTTATTTGGGTCAAAACTATAACTTTGAACACCTCCTTTAATACCAAAGTTGATATTCGATTTTTCAGTCATAATGGTATAGGCGAAATCTACATTGAAAGCCATTTCATTAATTGGACCAACAACATCATTATATAAGTTTGCTCCTAATGCAATTTTCTCATTATTTAAAGGGCTTTGTATTGACAAAGCTTGTGAACTTGGCGCTCCTTTTACACCTATCCATTGTGAACGATGAATTAATGTTGCGCTCAACGAATTTCTATAGCCTGCAAAAGCAGGGTTTATAGTACTCGGATTGTACATGTAATGAGTAAATTGAGGGTCTTGTTGTGCAAATAATGAATTTACATTCAGAAAAACAACAGTAATTAAAACGAGTGTATATATCTTATTTTTCATTTTTCAAATATTAATTGATGTATAAATAACCTACAATTTTTCTTCCATTACCATTTGGTTTTGTGAATTCAAAGGTGTAAAAATAGGTTCCTGAAGGTAATTTTTCTCCAGCTTCAAAAGTTGATCTACCTTCGCTTGTACCATTAAATTGGTTATTGTAGTTCTCTTTTTGGTACACTTCAACTCCCCATCTATTAAATATCGTGAGTTTATTGTTTGCAAATGAATTTATTCCTACTATATAAAACGTTTCGTTTTTTGAATCTCCATTTGGCGAAAGCGCATTAAATATTTTAATACCTTCGTCAGCTGCATTATAAGGGTCAGTTCCATTTTCCCCTTCTGTTCCATTGTCGGTTTCATCTCCATCGCAATCTGCGTTTTGCCACATTGTATTTGTACTATCATAGCCTGTGTAACCAGGTAATTGACTTGGGTCACATGGATCGTAAGGCATTGTGTTTTCGGTATGCTCTTCTCCATTTATTATACCGTCACCATCACAATCAGCGGCTTGCCAAATTAAGTTTGTTGACACATATCCAGTGTATCCTTCAGGTTGCGCAGGGTCGCAAGGTAATTTCGGATTGGTATTGTTTGTTACTTCAGTGCCGTCTTTAATCCCATCACCATCGGTATCAGCGTTAAATGGATTGGTGCCCAGTGTAGTTTCTTGACCATTTGTTAAACCATCATTGTCACAATCAGCGGCTTGCCAAATTAAATTAGCACTATTAAATCCAGCTGATGTTGCTGTTGGCGTTGGGCTACACGGGTT
>JBILQQ010000008.1:0-99317 GCA_044373115.1 Flavobacterium sp. | reverse complement strand
GCGCGAAACCCACCACAAGATGAGATTTCTTTTAAGGGTCGTGGAAGATGACCACGTTGATAGGCTATAGATGTAAAGGCAGTAATGTCATAGTCAAGTAGTACTAATAACCCGTAAGCTTATGTACAAGACTTAGTTTGTAATGCAATAGGCAATAGCCAAAAGTTTACAAACTAGGTCGATACCTTTCTAAATACTTTTTTTCTTTATCTCAGTATGTTAACTTATAAGCCATTAGGCATGAGGCAATAGCCAAAAGTGTAATGGTACCCAAGCAAAAAGCTAACAGCCTTATGGCTAATGCCTATTGCCTTAAAGATTTAAGGTGGTTATTGCGTCGGGGCTCACCTCTTCCCATTCCGAACAGAGAAGTTAAGCCCGACTGCGCAGATGGTACTGCAGTTATGTGGGAGAGTATGTCGCCGCCTTTCTTTTAAAAAGCCCTATCGAAAGATAGGGCTTTTTTTTTGTTTAAGGTTTAAAGGGATCAAGTCCAAAACCTGTGGATTTGAATAAATTAAGCATATAAATTTGCAAGTCTAAAAAGGAAGAATTCTATATTTCTAACACCTCTAAATTTACTTCTAAAAGCTTTTGTTTTTGAATTGAATGATTCAGCTGATGCGTTTGTGCTTCTATTTCTAAAATAATTATGTATTGTTTGGGGATTAGTTCAATTAGTGAAGCTAAAATAATTCTTGTTGGACTATGGTACTATTTTTTAATTAAAAAATATCATCCATAGGGTTACCTTTTTATGATTTGAGTATAAACAGTTATAAAACAAATTAATTTATAATTTTTTAAAATTTAAATCATGAAAAAAGCATTTTTATTTATTGTATTTTTATTTGCAGCTGCAAATACTTACTCACAATCTTCAAATTATGTACAAGGGTACACTAATAGTTATAGAACGTATGTTCAATACAAATTCAAAACACCTCCACCCAGTAAAAACTTAGACAGACACAATACCAATCCATATCCGGATAGCAAATATATAATTCCGGTACAATATTATCATAGCAAAACAATTTCTTCTGGTTTTACATCATCTAGCTCAAATACTAATCCTACACACAAATCGCCATCATGGTATAGTTACCCTACAAGTAACGACATAATTACTGGCTCTAAAGGTGGTGCTTATTACATCAATTCTAATGAGAATAAAATGTACCTCAACTAAATTAATTAACTATAAAAATAATAAGTCATGCAAGAAGAACAAAACGTAAATAATGAAGAGTTAAGACAGTTTGGATTTCAATCTGCAATTAATTCACAATCAATGCCAGAAAGTATCTTTGGGTATTTAAACAAAGTTTATGACAAATTTTTAGAGACTCAAAAATTAGACGAACAAAGTATTAAAAATAGAATTTTCAAATTAAAAGAAGAAATTGTTTTTGAAAAGAATAAAAAGAATGAACTTCAAGCGGAAACAACTACACATTTGGCCAACAAAAAGGATAAAGAAGAAGATATCAAAGACTTAGAGTTAGAGAAAGTGGCCATTAAAAATGGTGAGGGTGAAGTAGGTGATAACGCGTCATTCATAATTGGAGCTTTTATTACACTATTTTTAACCTTATATCTTTTTGTTTTTTATTCTTCATCAGGTTATTCAGTTTTTTATGGCATAAAACAAAACAGTTTAGGATTTTTAAATTCTAATGTCTTTGCTGATGCGTTAGGAAAAGGCCCAGGGGTATTTGCAATTATCATATTGTTTCCCATAATATTTTTAGGGTTAGGTTTTCTAATTCACAATGCTCTAGAAGAAAATAAAAAATTAGAGAAAGAAAGTAAATCGAAAAAGTTTTTAATAATAGCGTTACTAATTTTTATAACTTTTATTGCAGATGCCTTCATTGGATATAAAATTTCTGAGGGAGTTCACACAAACAACTTTAATGCGGGTAGAACAAATGAGTTATGGAATTTTTCAATGGTGTTTTCAGATATAAATTTTTACTTAGTTTTAATCCTTGGATTTGTGGTATATGTTATTTGGGGGTTTCTATTAAATTATGTGTTGAGCCATCCTTACTTAAAGACAGAAAACGAAAAAACAAAATATTTAATGGAGCTATTAAATGAAAGATTAGTAGAGCGTAGAAATGAACTTAATGCAATAGTTGCAAATATTGCCAGAGCAGAAAGTGATAGCTTGTCGTGTGATACTAGAATTAATCAAAAAGAAAAAGACATTTTGGGTTATGAAACAGGTGACGTGCCAATAAACATATCAGCTTTAAAAGGAAATGTAAGTGAATTTATGGGTGGTTGGCAATATTGTACAAATGGTAATTTTACATCTGATGAAGCTCTAAAATTGAATAACGAGGCAATTAAATCACAAGAAAATTGGTTAGAGCAAAAGATGAATCAAATTAATTCAGAAAACTAAAATCATGGAAACAAAAAACAAAAAAAAGAAAGACAGAAAACCGTTATATATCTTAGCAGGAGTTGTAACATTATTTATACTATTTATTTATTTTTTATCGGGAAGTACTACTGAAAACAAAGCCATTGAAGAAATTCAAATTTGTACCACAACGAGTGAAGTAAAAGCATTGTTTGATAAATATAAATTTGAATTATTACAAACTAATGATGATGGTGAAAAGGAAGTAGCTTCAAATTTTCAATTAGCGGTGCGCAATAAATTAAATTCATTTGATTTGACGGAAGAAGAAATACAAGAATGTATTACTTGGTTGCCGCAAACAAAGAAGAATTTAAATATTATTGTGGTTCCAGATTTGTCAAATAGAGTTCAATTGATTTCTAATCAAGTGCAAAATGATAAATTAGTATTAAATACCATTTGGAACTCATTTCAAGAAATCACAAAATTTAAACAGGATTCAAAAGACAATTTAATAATTGACACTACAGACCCAGAACAAGCAAAAGGTCAGTTTTATAAAATTGCTAATAATTTGCAACATGATTTATCTAAGCATAAGGGTAAAAGTAATCGATTGTATTTTTCAGAAGGTAATAAAACCCAAACTTTTACAAACAGCATTAATTTTATGTATCAATCAGCAGTTGCAAAACCCATAGGTGCAGATTATGTTTTTTATTTTAAGCGATATTTACAAAACAGAATTAAGAAAAACACCTTATTTGAAAGTTACAAAAACAAAGTAATTATTATAACCGATGGGTATTTAGAATCTCAAAACAGACCTGCCGATACAAAACTGACACCGCAATTATACAAATCATTGACAATAGGAAATACTAAAGAAATAATTACGTTGTTAGGCTTAAATATTCCAAAATGTGACGTGGATTTATCCAATACTGATGTAATGGTTTGTGAAGTAAATGAGCGTAAAACAGGATTGGGTAAAGATTATGATATTCTTAAAGCGTATTGGACGGACTGGTTGTCTAGAATGCAGGCAAAAAAGATTGACTTTATTGCACGTGAACAAGCCACTGAACTTACTGTTTCTAAAGTTGAAGCATTCATAAAAAAATAAATAGCTGAATAAACTAGCTAAAAAAAGTTTTTCTGATTTCAATTTGTTTTTTGTTAAAAGCTATGAAACTGATTTACAGTTCTGTAGCTTTTTAAATTATTTTTTCGTTCAAAAAAAATAAAAAAAATAGAGTTTGTTTTTCTATATTTACTGGGTAGATAAAATAGTGTGTTTTTGTTATCAATAATTAGTTTTATATAATTAATAATGAAGTACCAAAAAACAGTAAAAGTTATGTTACACCATATTTATAACATTAGTAAATACAAGTAAAAACAATAGAAATTGCCATATAGAATGTTTTAGAAAAGAAGAAGGCTTCGTTTTATTAAACTGCTAATGTAGCAAGTATAAGAAATGGAAAATAAAAAATACACTAATTATGATTACAAAATTTGGATTAACAGAGGAAGAATTAAATGAATACAGAACATTAATGCAAATACCCGAAGATATTGAGGACGAATCAATAGACAGGAGAATCAATATTTTAAAGCGGTTAAGCAAAAGAAGATTACTTGAAAGAAACAGTAAAGCCATGCAAAAAATAATACTTCATGTTCCCCATTCATCAGATAAAATTCCTTTTTTTGAAGGATACACTGTGGACAAAGAAACGCTCGAAAAAGAAATAGTAAAACTAACCGATTGGTACACCGATGATCTTTTCTTTTTTGAGAATGCAGAAATAATACGTGCCGATTTTTCACGAATATTTTGCGACCCAGAACGTTTTACAGACGATACACAAGAAATTATGGCACAATATGGTATGGGCGTGCTTTATGAAAAAACAGATGATGGGAACCAAATTAGAACTGTAAATGCAGCTTTAAGAAAAGACATTTTAGAAAATTATTACTGGAAACATCACAAAAATTTGAGTAACGCTGTAACCAACCAACTCAACATTTTTGGAAAAGCACTTATCATAGATTGTCATTCCTATCCAAGTATTCCACTGGTAAGAGATTTGGACAAAAACAACAACCGCCCCGATTTCAATATTGGAACAGATGCCTTTCATACGCCAAAATACCTAATCGAAGCAGCTGAAAAGTTTTTTAAAAACGAAGGCTATTCACTCGGAATAGATTGGCCATACAAAGGTGCTATTGTTCCTTTAGAACATTATGGTACCAATAAAAACGTGCAAAGCATCATGCTAGAGGTTAATAGAAAATTGTATTTAGACGAACCCACCAACAATAAATCAAAACAATACAACGACATCAAAATAATCGTGCATAAATTTCTAGAAACTATGAAGGATTGTTTTGTTGAATTTGACAATTAAGTTTTGGTGAAATGGAAATAAAATTGAAAAAACAAAAAGTTACAAAAAAAAATTGTATCATTTGTGAAAAAGAAGCAAATGCAAAAAACTCGCATATTGTTCCAATGAATTTAATAAAAGATTGTATTGGTAAAAGATATAATGAAATCTCATTAGATATAGAGTTTAAAAATATTAATAAAATTGAGAAGAAAATTTATTTAGGCGATAATATTAAGCATAATTACGAAGAATTAAATAAGGATAATTTAGAGCTTATTAATGAGAATCCTTATACTTTAGATAATATTTTATGTCAAAATTGTGAAGATAAACTTGGTATTATAGAAGGAAAGGTTTACTCAGAAATAATAAATAAAGTAAGAGATAAAAAATATAAACAAAATTTCAATTTTAGAAGTTATAATGAGATAGAGATTGTTACGATAAACCATAACAGAATCAGTAATAATGAATTAATTATTTATTTTTTCTCAATAATATTAAGGTATTTTTATTACATAGATTTAAAAAACAAAAATACAAAGACTGATTTAGATACAATTAATTCAATATCAAAATTATTGAATACTAAATTAAATAATCAAGAACAAAACCTAGAGTTTTTTGATTTAAAAATCATGGTTATTTTAACTGATAATCCTAAAATATTTCCAGCTTTATCAGAAACAAATAAATTTGAAAAACACACAATATTTGCATGTCATTTTATTATGATTTTAGATAAATTAACTGAAGAAAATTTAATTTTGGATAAATATTTGAATGGCATTTATGACAATGAATTTAAAATATTAAATAACAATATTTCAGAAAAAGGAATATTTAATATTACAAAACTTTTAACATGAAAAAAATCTTCTTCTTTCTTTTTATATCAACCATTTGCTTCAGTCAAAATGAAGTGGATAGTTTGTCTTATTATTTTAAATCTGGAAACTTTAATAAAGCTATTATTTATGGGGAAAAACAGAAAAAAGAGATAAAAGTAAAAGATAATAATTATGCTATTTTATTAAATAATTTAGCGGGTGCTTATCTACGAATAGATAAATTTGATTACGCTGAATTAAATTATTTAGAAACTTTAGAATTAGTAAAATCATATTTTGGTGAAATTAATATTATTGTAGCAAATACATACAGGAATTTAGGTAATGTTTATAGTGCAAATTTAGAATTAGAGAAAGCAAAGGAAAATTATTTAAAGGCTTTAGAAATTATTGAAAAAATTTCTGGAAGTAATGCACTTGAATATAGCGAATTTCTATTAGATCTTGCAATAACATATAAAGATTTAAAGGATTATGTAAGAGCAGAAAATAGCTATTTAAAAGTTTGTGAATTATTTTTGAAAAACAAAGGCGAAAATGATATAACCTATCAAAAATCTCTTATTTCGTCCGCCATTTTTTATAAAGAAATAAACGATTTAGAAAAGGCGGAGGATTATTTTTTAAAATCTTATCGCCTTCAAAAAGCGAATTTAAGAAATGAAACAATATCAACTTTTATTTTCACAATAGACACTATAGCACTATTTTATAACAATAAAAACCTACTTGATTTAGCAGAAAAATTTTATCTTGAAAGTCTAATTATAAAAGAGAAATATTATGGTGAGAATAATTTAGATTACATTCAATCTTTAATAAATTTGGGGATGCTTTATACTAAGGTAAATAACAATGTTAAATCAATCAAATACTTAGAAAAAGCCAACAAGAGATTAATATCAGTAAATAAAGAATACTCAGCTGATAATGCTTTTGTAATAAATTCATTAGCAAACAAAATGAGCTTTGCTGGCAAATATGAAGATGCAGAGAGGTTAATTAAGAAAGTAATAGAAATTCATGAAAAATTAAATTTAAAATCTGTTGATTATTTTGATGCTAAAATAAAATTAGCCCTTAACTATCAAAATCAGGGAGACTTTGATAATTCAGAAAAAGTTTTTTTGGATATAATCAAAAGCACGAAAAATATAAATGATTATGCGTATTTTAATACTTTGCACTTTGTAGTTGATTACTACATAGAAATGGAAAATAAAGCAAAGGCAGAAAAATATATTTTTGATTTTGAAGAATTATATTCAAAATTAAAGCCAACTCTAAAAGAATTTGATATTATTCACATTTATTATTATAGAGCATTACAATCATATTACGCATCAATTAATCAGCATGATAAAGCTTTAAAATTTGCATTTAATATATTAGATTTAACAGAAAGAAATCCTCTTTTTGGTAGTAAATCAATAGCATATTTTAGAACAATTTCAGACATTGGACTTCTTTATAAAAGTCTAGGAAACTATGTTGATTGGAAAGTATATAAATTTAAAGCTTATAATTTTATAAAAGATAAAATTGGTAAAAACCCAAGAAATGATGCAAGTTTGTTAATTGATATTGCAAATGTTTATAAATTTGAAAATAATGTAGTAGAAGCTGAAAAACATTACCTTGAAGCATTAAAAATTTTGGATAATAATGTAAATATTAAAATAAAACTTTATGACGATGCTTTACTTAATATTGTTTCTTTTTATTTTGATAATAAAAGTTCAAAAACAAATGTTTTTCTTGAAAAATTAATATTAAAAAACAAATTAGATTTAGAAAAATATATTGGGTTTTTATCTGAAAAAGAATTTTTAAATATAAAACATTTAGTTGATCGAGGTAGAACATTTTCAAATTACTTCCTCCAATCCTACCCATCACAACACCCCGAAATCAACACAGCCAGTTACGAAAATCATTTACTCTTAAAAAACCTCTCTCTTCGCAACCAGCAACGCATTAAAAACAGTATTGCAAAAAGCAACAATACAGAGTTAAAAGAAAAATACCAACAATTCATTGACAACAAACGCTATATAACCAAGTTAGATGAATTAGCTATTGCGGAAAGACCTTCAAATTATCAACAACTCATTGCCGACACCGAAAACCTCGAAAAAGACATCACCCGTTTATCTTCTGAATTTGCCGATGCTAAAAAAGCTTTATCTATCAACTGGAAACAAGTACAAGAAAAACTAAAGCCCAACGAAATTGCCATTGACTTGGTTGATTATAATTATTATAACAAAAAATGGACGGATAGTGTTTATTATAGCGCTTTTATTATCAAGAGAGATTCAAAATTCCCAAAATTTATCACACTTTTTGAAGAAAATCAACTAAAATCATTATTGACAAAAATCAACAATCCGGATGATAAAATCAGAAATAATAAACTTTATTCTGAAAAAGCTATTAGCGATTTGTTTCTAAAGCCTTTAGAAAACGAACTAAAAAATATTTCAACTGTTTATTTTTCGCCCTCGGGTTTAGGACATCAAATAGACTTTAATGCCTTGCCAATAAATGAAAAACAACTCTTTGGAGAAAAATATAAAGTTCATGTTTTAAGTTCACCATCAGAATTGATTGATTATAAAACCGCTACTTTAACCCCAAAAAATAATTTAGAATTAGTGCTTTATGGCGGCATAGATTATAATAAATCTTTAGCAAAAGCAAATCAAATCGAAAATCAAAATCTAGTAACTTCTAATAAAACGTTTGAAGAATTTGGTAATAGAGGCGGCTATGGTAAACTGGAAGGTACGCTAAAGGAAATAGAAGAAATAAGTCAAAACGCCCAAAAATATGGTTTTAGATCTAAACTATTTAAAGAAGGTAACGCCACCGAAGAAAGTATAAAAGGGTTGGACGGTATTGCAACGCCTTATGTTTTACATATTGCTACACACGGTTTTTTCTTTGAAAACATAAAACAAGAAATCCCAAAGGATATTATTTCTATTGAAAAAAAACACCAATCATTTGAAAATCCAATGTTGCGTTCGGGGTTACTATTGGCTGGTGCCAACAAATTTTGGACAAAAAATACTGAACAAACCACAACCGATGATGGTGTTTTAACAGCAAGCGAAATTTCAAACCTCGATTTAAGTGCGTGTCAATTAGTTGTTTTAAGTGCCTGCGAAACAGGTTTAGGCCAAATAAATGGCAGTGAAGGTGTTTTTGGCTTGCAACGTGCTTTTAAAATGGCGGGAGTTAAAAACATCATCATGAGTTTATGGAAAGTACCCGACGACCAAACTGCCGAACTATTCAATTTGTTTTATGAAGAATGCTTTGCAGGTAAAACAATTCATGATGCTTTTCAGACAGCACAAACTAAAATGCAAGCAAAATATGCACCCTATTACTGGGCTGGATTTATATTATTAGAATAAATTTTATTTTTTTTTATTTCTTTGGGTTACCTTTTTCTGATTTAAGTATAAACAGTTATAAAACAAATTAATTTATAACTTTTAAAAATTTTAAATCATGAAAAAAGCAATTTTATTTATCGTATTTTTATTTGCAGCTGCAAATTCATTCGCACAATCAACAGTTTATGTACATGGGTACACCAGAAGTAATGGGACGTATGTTCAAGGACATTATAGAACAGCTCCCGATGCAACCAGAAATAACAACTGGACAACCGTAGGTAATGTAAATCCATATACAGGAAAAGCAGGAACCGTTCCACGTGAATATTCTTCAAGTAGTTATTCAAGCTCTACTTATTCGTCGCCAAGTTATTCAACTTATTCGGTTCCGACTTATTATACATATTCATCGCCAAGTTATTCAACTTATTCAACATCAACTTATTCAACTCCAGTATATACGGGTTCTAGAGGCGGTACGTATTACATTAATTCTAATGGTAACAAATCATATATCAAATAATGTCAATCTATTAATTAGGGCTCAAATTGAGCCCTATAAAAATTTACAAATATGAAACAATTATTATATCTATTTTGTCTGATTACTATTTCTGTAACAGCACAAAATTCAACAGATTCAGAGAAATCCCAAGTTGTTTTGGCAGAGTTTTTTGTCAAAGATGTAAGATATGACGGAATAGACCAAACAAGTAATGCCTTCGAACAAAATAACAAATTGATTTTTTACAAGTCATCAGACGGCAAGAAGGTCATGTTTTCTAATTATTGGGAAAAAATAGATTCGCAGAGTTATGGTCCTATAAGCAATATTACATCTAAAAATTTTAAACCTACAAATAAATCTTATGAAATAGATGAATACAATTTTTTGTGGAGTTATGTAAATTCTTACGATGATAAAATAGGTACTTGTGAAGCTACTTTACGATTAGAATATAAACCCAATGGGATTTTATTTGATTTGAAAATGTATTCTGAGAGTTTAGAAGAATTATATTTTAGAGGAGAATTTAAAGGCTCAATGGAATTTATAACCTATTTAGTGGATAAATATTAAATATTTTTTATATTGTGCCTTCAAATAAAATAAAATGGCACAAAATAACTACACAGTATTTACTGATCAAGAAATTATTTTAAAAATTAAAGAAGATTCCAATGCTTTAGGGATTGTTTTCAAGAAATGTAAATCAAGCGCTTTGCAATTTTTAAGAAAAATTAACTATCAATCTAATGATAGAATTGATATTGAAGATATTTTTCAAGACGCTATCATTGTTTTGTATGAAAAAATAATTCATAAGGATTTTGTGTTAGCTTCTGATACTACCTTACAAACGTATTTAAATTCGGTATGTCGTTATCAATTATTAAAGAAAATTGAAAAAAATAACGTTACCGTATTGAATGAAAATAGAGAAAATGACGAGTACGATAATGATGAAATGATGAAATTCAATCCATTAATTACAGATACTTTAGAAGAATTTGAAGATACCAAAGAAATTAAATTTAATGCTATAGAAAAAGCATTGGAAAAAATGAAAGTAGCTGGCGGTCATTGTTATGAATTGTTGACATTGTTTTGGTACCATAAAAAAAGCATGAATGAATTGGCAGAGCAATTTGGTTATACGAATGCGGGTAATACTAAAAATCAAAAGGCAAGATGCCAAAAACGACTAGAAAAGTTATCGTTCGATTTAATGAACAACTAAAATGGAAAAAGAAACACTAATATTACAAGAAATATTTATTCCAGTATTGCAAAAGGACGAACGTTTTGAAGAATCAAAATGTGATAGTTTTTTTTGGAACAAAGTAACTTCTGAATTTATAAATTTTGAACAGGATAAAAAACCGTTTTATGCATCCATATATAGCTTAAATTTGGTTAACGTTGAGCAAGTATTAAATAAATTAGAATCATTGTTAAATCCTTTTTTAGACCAAATAGCTGAAACGTATGTTCAAGGCTATAGTTCTGAAACAACTCAAAAATTAGTAGAGAAAAATTCCTATTTTACTGAAAGAGTTCTTTTTTATAAAAATTTAAAAAAAGCAATTTTTCTTTCCGAACGAAAAAGAATAAAGTCTGAACTGCCTACTATGTATGAAAAGTACACTTTCGAAATAGATGAAAAAAAGTTAGTTGAGGCAATTACAAAAATTGAGCGTCAAGCATTAAGAGACAAAATGAAAGTTTGGGATGAAGAGTTGTTAGTAGAAAATGGAGAAGTACAAGAAATTACATTGCACACACAAAGACAAGAATCCAAGACTATTTCCTTAGTCACTTACCTCAAATACGCTGTAGCCGCTTGTTTTGTTTTGGGATTAGGTTTTTGGTTCTACACTAGCCAAAATCAAATGGTTGTTCCAGATAATCCAGTAGTAACGCAACCTAAAGAACAAGATAGTAGTTTGGAACTACCAAAACCAGTTTTGGTGGAGGCTACCAGTAGTTCAAAAGTTACAGATGTTTTAATAAATGAAGGAATGGGTTTCAGTAACTCAAACAATAAAATTAAATTAGTGAGTATTAAAAATAGTGAAAGAATAGTATCTATTCAAAATGCGATTGATGCTTATCAAAAATTTATTGAAAAGGAATTATTTACTTCTAAATCAGATGGCGTTAAAAATAAAAAACTATATATTGAAATTAAAAGGGAAATAGAAGCTTTACAAATTGAACTGAATAGTTTGCATACAAAACACAAAACATACTTATTTGATGGAAAGGCTCTTACGTTGTATGATTTAGAGCAAACTAAAATTACTGTAATAGCAAATGAGAAAGATTATTATCTCAAAAAAGAAAATGATTTTTATAAGCTAATCAATTCTGATATACCTCAAAAGTATTCTAAAGTAAAAGACAAAACACTAAAAGATAGTTTAGAACAAATTTTATTTACAAATGGAGAATAAGAAAAAAAAAGTATTTAAAATTATTACAGCTGTACTTATGTGCAGCTTTACTGCTTTTATTTATAGTCAGCCAAATAAAGCTACAGAAAAGCAAGTACAATTGGTTTTCAATCAATTAATTTCTGTTTATGGCAGTGCAAAATCAGCTCCTAACTTAACAGTTGATAAATACTCTATTCCAGCAAGTTATATAGCCAATCCTAAGCCTACTATAAAAGTAGATTTAGCATTATATAAACTTTGTCAAACTTTTGGCAAAGACAGTTTAAATGCTTTAGCTGTTGTATTAAGCCACGAATTAACACACTATTATAATGACCATACCTTTTGTAGTGATTACGCATTTGCAAATTTTAAATCAAATACAGTACTCAAAAGCAAAATAGGACAAGCGTCCTACAATGCTAGAATTGAAAAAGAAACGGAAGCGGATATCAAAGGATTTTTCTATGCAGCAGCAGCAGGGTTTCAACCACATGGGTTACAAGGTTTGTTAATTGAAAAAACATACAAGGCGTATAAGTTAGCAGATGTACAAAAGGGATATCCTTCAAAACAAGAACGGATAGTCATAGCATACAATGCTGAAAAAAAAGCAGCTGAACTCTATGAACATTTTAAAAGTGGACTTATTGCAATTGAAAACAAACAAAATGATGAAGCCATTGAGTTGTTTACCAAAGCCAATAACCAAGTTCCTTTTAGAGAAAACTGGAATAATATTGGAGTAGCATATGCAAGAAAGGCATTGACTTTAAAAGTTAGTTCAAAAGCTGAGGTAGATAATCCTAATCGTTTCTTATATCCTTTAGAAATTGAAAATAAAAGCAGGTTATTAAATGAACGCACTCGTTCTTTAGATGATACTACAGATGAAATGAAAAAACTATTAATCGAGGCTCAAAATGCCTTTGAAAAAGCATTACAACTCGACCCCTCATTTCACAAAAGCCGCATTAATCTTGCGTGTGTTTATGATTTACAAGACAAACATAACTCTGCTATTGCTGAAATCACCGAAAAATTACCAATAGAGGCTAGAGCTTCCAATGAAGCTAAAAGAATATTAGCTATTGCATATTACAATGCTGATTTGGAAAATAAGGCTGAGAAAATTTGGGGGGAGTTAAGTCTATAATTTTATGAGAGCGATATTTTTAGTCTGTTGTTGTTTATTATTCGCATGTAGTTACTCTCAAAATAAGATTTTTGAATATCAAAATAAAATTGAACAATTTAAAAAAAATGGAGATACCTTAAGTTTAAATTATACATTTTTGTTAAACGATATTGGGGAATTTTACTATAATCAAAATAATTATTCACAAGCTGAAATTTTTTTTAAAAAATCTTTACAGATTAAAAATGAAATCATAGGTGAAAATCATGATGAATTTGCGTATTCATTAAATAATTTAGGCGCATTATATGGTCAGATTGGTCGTTATTTAGAAGCAGAGAAATTATTAATGAAATCTTTGAAGATTCGATTAGCTATTTCTGGTAATAACAACAGTAAATATCTCAAAACATCTGAAAATATAGCTATCATTTATGCTAAACAAGGAAAATATTCACTTGCTGAACCAATTTTTTTAGATATTTTAAACAAAATAGAATCTGTTTATGGTCAAAAAAGTAAAGAATATTTAATTATCTTGGGTAAAGTTGCTTTTTTTTATCGGAATAAAGGTGACTTTTATAAAGCAGAAACTTTATTATTGAAAGGTATTGAAATTACCAAATATACTTCTGGAGAGAATAATATAAATTACTATAATGCTATTGACGAATTAGGTCAATTGTACAGATTACAAGGTAAATATTTAGAAGCTGAAAAACTATTCTCAAAATCATTAAATATCATAAATGAGATTTTAGGTAAAAAAAATAAAAAGTACGTTTCCGCACTAAATAATTTAGCTTCAGTTTATCAATCTGAAAAAAAATATTCTCAAGCTGAAGAATTATATTTAAAAGTTATTGAAATTTATAATTTAATCTTAAAGGTAGATAAAAACGATGATAATTATGCAGTATACTTAAATAATCTAGCTTCACTTTATGATGATCAAGGTAAATTTTTTGAAGCCCAAAAACTTTACAATGAAGCATTAAGTATTAAAAATAATATTTTTGGAGACAAAAGTTTAAGTTACAGTATTACTCTTAAAAATTTAGCTCTATCATACAGAGAACAAGGTAATTTTTTAGAAGCAGAAAAATTATTTTTAGAATCATTAGACATAAAGAAAAAAGTTTTAGGAGTAAATCACCAAAGTTATATTTTGAATATATTGAATTTAGCTGTTTTATATAGACAATCTTCAAACGATGAGAAATCTTCATATTACTTTGAGGAATTTATTAAAAATAATCAGGTAAGAATAAAAGATGATGTTTTCAATTTGTCAGAAAGAGAACTATTACAATATATAGACTATAATAATTCCGTTTTATTTTCACCATTATCTTTTATTTATGAATTTTCTTATTATAATTCTTTAATTAAATTATGTTATGAAAATGAATTATTATTGAAGAATTTGACATTAAGTAATAATCTGAGATTAAGAAATTTAATTAAAAATGGGAATAGTAATGAACTGAAAGATAAATTCGAATATTTTTTAGATAATAAAAAACAAATCCAAAAATTGGAGGAAATACCGGTTTCTAATCGTCCTAATAATTTGATGTCACTAAAAGTAAAAACTGAACAAATTGAAAAAGAGTTGATTAAAGAATCCACTGCTTTTGCAAAGTATGAAAACTCATTTTATGTAAAATTCGATCATGTGAAAGCTAAGTTATTAAAAAATGAAGTTAGTATTAATGTAGTTAATTTCAATTACTATAAAAAAAGAGCAACGGATAGTATAATATACTCAGCTTTTGTAATAAAAAAAGATTCAAAGTTTCCAAAATTCATTCCATTATTTGAAGAAAAACAATTAACTGCATTATTAGAGAAAAATAAAAGCCAACCTGTTAGTTCAATAATTGATATACAATATCTGAATAAACAGATAAGTGAATTAATTTTAAAACCCATAGAGAATGAATTAAAAGGAATCACAACGATTTATTTATCTTTAAGTGGGTCAACACATCAAATAAATGTTGCCGCATTGCCAATCAATGAAAATCAAACTTTTGGACAAAAATATAAGATTCATATTTTAAATTCTCCTTCAGAATTAATAGATTATACAGCTACATCTTTTGACAAAAAGGACAAGTTAGATTTTATATTATATGGTAATATTGATTATGATAAGAGGAATATTATATCAAATAAAGATAGCGATGATAATCAAGATTTTGTAGATGTAGTTGAAGAAATTAAAGACTTACAAACCAGGAGCGGTATTTCAAGTTTTGGCTATTTATCAGGAACAAAAAATGAAATTGAAAATATTAGTACATTAGCTAATAAAAGCAATTTAAAGACAATAATTTTTGAAGACAGAAATGCTACAGAAGAAAGCATCAAACAATTAGACGGTAGGACTAAACCATTTGTATTGCACTTAGCTACGCACGGTTTCTTTTTTCCAGACCCAGTAATAGAAATGTCAAATGACTTTCTAATTGAAGGAAAATCAAAAGTTTTTAAAACTTCAGATGACCCAATGATGCGTTCCGGATTAGTTTTTTCAGGTGCCAATAAATATTGGGGGAAAGTAAATGAAAATCTATTAGGTGATGATGGTATATTAACCGCTAGTGAAATATCCAATTTAGATTTAAGCGCCTGTGAATTAGTTGTACTTAGTGCTTGTGAAACAGGTTTAGGTGAAGTAAAAGGAAGCGAAGGAGTTTTTGGATTGCAACGTGCCTTTAAAATGGCTGGTGTAAAAAACATCATTATGAGTTTATGGAAAGTACCCGATGCACAAACCGCTGAACTTTTTGATACTTTTTATAGTGAGTGCTTTGCTGGTAAAACTATTCATGAAGCTTTTCATTCAGCTCAAGCCAAAATGAAAACTAAGTATTCGCCATATTATTGGGCGGGTTTTGTGTTGCTTGAATAATTTATTATTATATACTGAATTTTTAAATCCCAATTATTTTGGGATTTTTTATTTTATAGGGTTACCTTTTTTCTTTTTGAGTATAAACTAGTATAACATTAAAATTTAAAAATTATGAAAACATTATTCGGCATTGTATTAATTGTATTAGGTCTTTATACATTGGCTACGTATCCAAATTTAGGTAGAGATGGAGCAGAAACTTTTGGAGCTTTACTAGCAGCTGTTTTAGTAACTTTCTTACCAGGTATTTTATTAATAAGAAGCGATAACAAATCAAATAAAGATGAAAAATAACATTCTATTAACACTTCTATTTTGTTTGTTTTCTTTTATTGGATACTCTCAAAAATTTTATATAGGTGATAAAATATATCCAACAGCTAATAAGTTTAAACTTTTAGGTATTTCATCTCAAACTAAATTGTCATCCTATAAATATATTGGTCCAATTACAGATAAGTACCATTATAATAGAAAAGTTGGAGAAATTATAGTGGGTGTTAAGGACAATTGTATTGTTACTACAATTTATAATTTAATTCCAGATCCTAAAGATATTGGAGTGCCAACTTCTATATTAGATCTAATGGAAAGAACATTAGATTTTCCATTAACATATTTGGATGGAATGTATGCAGTAAGTATTGATAATGTAAATATATCAATTAGTAGATCTAAAAATCAATTAACATTTAATAATGATAGAATCATGATCTATACATCTGTAAAAAATTCTATTCTAAAAAATTAATTTTTTCTAAAAATGACTCCAGAACATCGTGAAATTATTCAAAAACTTGCTCAAATAGGTGATGTGGTTTATGTAAAGAAAGACGGCAGTCGCATTGATTTAAATGAAAAGGGTAGTATTTCTTTACAAACCCAAACTGATGCTGTTCTTTACTTTTTTCAGAGGTTGGATATTGCAATGCTAAAGTCGGTATTAGATGATGAACATACGTATCAAGATTATGAAAAAAGGGTATTTCTTAAGAAACTTGATAATGCATTTGATGATTTATTAAAATCAGGTAATACGTTTTTGAATCGCTATGAAGGCTTTTGTAATTCAGAAGAATGTAATTTTAAATGTAAAGGGTATTCATTTGTTGGAAATGTTACCAATGATTACATGGATTTTATTTTTGATATTAGAGATAATCGGGTTTTTGATATGTATGAATGTAGTCATTTTAAATGTAATTCTGAATTAATTCTAAAAAATAAGAACATCGCTCTTGATTCTGAAATGCCATTTTAATTTATTTATTTTGTTCAAATATAAAAATCATTTTAAAAAAAAATAGTTAATAATGAACAACACAATTCAAAGTATTGTAAGAGTAGGATTTTTCATTATACTAATTTTTATCGCCTTCGACCAACGGGAAAAATTATATAAAGGCTGTAACTAATGAGATTCCTCCTTACGTAGGAATTACAAAGATTGACTATGGCAATATCAATTTCAATTTCAAAAAATAATTGGTTTAACCACAAATTTAGAAACTTTGCAACTCTGCAACTTTGCAACTCAAAAAAGTCAACTGAAAAACAAAACGTCAAGTCTAGCCCTGATGGAGCCGATATCCTTGCGTAGTTTACGGAGCAAGATAAAGGCGAAGGCGGGACAAGTTGTTTATTGGAACGAGATTTTGTGCTTCTAAAAAATAAAAAAAGGGTAGGGGTTTAGTTGTTGTGTTGGATTATTTCGGCTAATAATTTTTTGGCTCTTAGGAGTTTTATTTTGATGTTGCTGAGGGGTTCGTTGAGTTGTTGGGATATGTCTTGGTAGCTCATTTCTTGAAAGTAGCGCAGTTGGATAATTTCTTGGTAGTGTGGTTTGAGTTGTTTGATGTATTGGAGTAGTTGTGATAGGTTTTGTTCGGTTATTAGTTCGTCTTCGGCGGTTGGTGTGCTGTCGGCAACGTTGTAGGCTTGTTGGTTTTGGTTGTCGGTTATTTCTATGGTGTGTGTTGATTTTTTTTTGCGTAATAGGTCGATGTGTACGTTTTTGGCTATTGCTATTAGCCAGGTATTGAATTGGTATTCTGGGTTGTAGTTGTTGAGTTTGTCGAAGGCTTTTGAAAAGGTTTCGATGGTTATGTCTTCGGTGTCGGTTTCGTTTTCTGTTCGTTTGATCATGAAGCCATATACTTCGTTCCAGTAGTGGTTGAGTAGGAAGGTGAATGCTATTTGGTCGCCTTTTTTTGCTTTTTCTATGTAGGTGTTTATTTCCAATCTTTTGGCTTTGTGATTTTGTTTGTGATGAATATGTTGAGTTGTATGAGTAGTGTTGTTATTTCGTAAATTGGGTATAGTACTAGTAGGTCTTTTTGGTTAAGCTTGTTTGCTGAATAGCCTAATGTAATCCAGGTGATTATGTATCTTGTTGTGAGTAATGAGGCTACTATTATCCATTGGTATTGATTTGCGAGTAGGATTATTGGTAGAATTATTACTAATAGTTGTGAGGTGTAAAATGTTTTTAGTTGTAGTTTGTCGAAAAGTTTGAATTTTGAGTGGTTGTTGTACACTATTCGTGTTGTGTGTATCCATTGTTTGAAATTGGGCATTTCATTGGTTAGGATCGTGCTGTTTTTGGATGTGCAAATTGTTGTGTTGTTGCTATTGGCTGCTTGGTTTATGAAGAGTGCATCTTCTCCTGTTCGGGTTTTCATGTGTTCAATGAAGCCGTTTGTTTTGAAAAACTCTTCTCTTTTGTAGGCTAAATTTTTGCCATTTCCTGTGTATGGTTTTCCTGCTTTTGCCCATCCGAATGCTTGTGTTGATGATAGGAGGTTTTCAAATCGGATGAGTTTGTTCAGGAATGAATTTTTTATTTTGATTATTGAGTTGTATCCTAAAATGATGGTTTTTTCTTTTGAGAAATGGGTGCTCATTTCGGCTATCCATTCGGTTGATGTGGGGTAGCATTGTGGGTCTGTGAATAGTAAATATTCGTTTTTGGCTGCTTTTATACCTAGTGTTAGTGCAAATTTTTTGTTTCCCCAAAAGGCTTCGTTGTTTTCTACTTTTACTAGTTTGATGTTGGAGTTGTTTTTTTCAAATTCTTCAAACACATCAAGTGTTCCGTCGCTTGAGGCATTGTCTATAAGGACAATTTCAAAGTTTGGGTAGTTTTGGTTTAGTAATAATGGAATGTAATTTAGCACATTTTGTTCTTGGTTTTTAGTGCAAATAATTACAGATATAGGTGGTTTTTGGTTGTTGTTTTCTGTTTTTTTTGAAAATGAAAACTTACCAAAAATGAATAGATAATAGGTCAATTGGATACTGAAAACTATCAAAAAAGCAATAAAAATAGCGTGTAACATGTTTTAATATTATTTCGATTGCAAAAGTACAAAATGTATGTGATTTTTTTGTATTAAATAATGTTTACTTCTGCTTCAATATCTATATTATATATTTTTTTTATGGTTTGTTGTATGTTTTTTGAAACGTCAACAATTTCTTGTCCTGTTGCATTGCCATAGTTTACTAAAACGAGTGCTTGATTTATATGTATTCCGGCATCGCCAAACCGTTTTCCTTTAAAACCGGCTTGTTCAATTAGCCATCCTGCAGGTACTTTTACTTGGTTGTTTGAAATTTCGTAAAATGGCATTTCGGGATTTTTTGAATGAATTGATTCAAAGGCACTTTTGGAAATAATTGGATTTTTGAAAAAGCTACCACTGTTTCCTAACTCTTTTGGATCGGGTAGTTTACGTTTTCTGATGGCAATAATTGCATTGCTTACATCTTTTAATTCTGGATTGGTGCAGTTTTGCTCCTCTAATTCTTTTAAAATATCACCATAGGAGGTATTTATTTTATGGTTATTTTTGGTTAATTTGAATACAACGGATGTAATGATGTATTTGTTTTTTGCTTCTTGTTTAAAAATACTTTCACGGTATCCAAAATTGCATTCTTCTTTTTGAAATGTTTTATTTTCTTGATTGTTTATCTGTATTGCATGGCACGATTCAAAAGTGTCTTTTATTTCAGTACCATAAGCGCCGATATTTTGAATAGGTGTTGTACCTACGTTACCCGGAATAAGCGACATGTTTTCAATTCCGCCAAAATTTTGATTGATTGCCCAAAGTACAAATTCGTGCCAATTTTCGCCTGCTTTAGCTTCTACCCAAACAAAATCATCATTTTCTTTGATGATTTTTTTACCTTTTATATCAATATGAATTACCAATGCATCAATGTCTTGAGTAAGTAACATATTGCTTCCTCCGCCTAAAATAAATTTTATCTCGGTTGGATATTTTTTGAGTACTGCAATCAATTCATCTTCTGATTGGATAGCAACAAATAATTTTGCCTTGGCTTCTATTCCAAAAGTATTGAATTTTTTTAATGAAAAATTTGAAACTACATTCATGTTGATTTGTTTTTAATCTTCTGTTTCCAATGCTCTATTCAAATAATCGTTTAAGGGTTTTAGGACAATCATTTTTTGGGCTATTTTTTTTGAAAAATCGGGTTGAAAAAATAGTTTGTCGTCTATTTTTTGGGATGTTGTAAAACTTTTAAATTTGAGCAATTCAATAGCGGGATGGTTACAATCAAAATCTTTGGGTGCTTTTTTTAATTTGTTGTTTTCGTCCACCGAAAGGGTTTTGTATTGTTCAATAAATTTTTTTTCGCTTAAAATTTCATTCAAATCATCGTAAAAAAATTCAATTTCCTTTCTTATTTTTTTTAATTCAGTGTTTTCAGGGCAGTACACGCCACCCGCCACAAAACTGTTCCCTTTTTCAAAATGGAGGTAGTATCCTGGAGCATTTTTAGTGCTGTTTGTTGGAAACCATAAGCCAATATTTGTTTTGTATGGTTGTTTGTTTTTAGAAAAACGTATGTCTCTATTGATTCTGAAAGTACATTTTTTTACCTCCAAATTTTCTAATCTTGGGTCAAGCCGTTTCATTTCTGTCAAGACCAATCCTATATAATTGTGGTAGTCCTTTTTGTAGGCTTCGTATCTTTTTTTGTTAGCATGCATCCACTCGGTAGAGTTGTTTTGAGCTAAGTCATCAATAAATTTTACGGCTTCTTTTGATAGCATGTTACAGGTGTTTTTTCAGTTCTTCTTCAGATAAAAAACCTACGTTTCTCCAAATTTCTTTGCCGTTTTCATAGATAATTACTACTGGAAGACTGTCTAATTTTAAAAAATCAACTATTGTTTTGTTTTTATCAGCATCAAAACGTTTTAGAGTTATTTTATCTTTTAATTCAGTTTCTAATTTGGTCATGTATGGAGCCATTTTTTTGCAAGGAGCACACCATTCTGCATAAAAATTTACCACAACTTTTTCATTTGATGCTATAAATTCGTTGTATTCTTGATCGCAAATTCCTATAATTTTATCTGTTTTTTCAGCCGAAATTGTTTTTCCAACAGCATTCCATTTCATGATACCGCCATCTAGGTTGTATATTTCAGTAAAGCCAAGTTCAGCTAGTTTTGAGGCTGCTTGACTGCTGCGACCACCAACTTTACAGTACACAAAAACGGGTTTGCTTTTGTCTAATTTCTCAACATTAGCAACAAAATCAGAGCTATTCCAGTTCATGTTTTGTGCATTTCCAATATGGTCTTGTGCAAATTCTTGTGGGGTTCTAACATCTATTAACTGTGGGTTTGATGTAGCATCTAATATTTTTGAATAGTCTTCAACACTTACTGTTTTTACTGATTTGTTGGTTTGACCTTGGCAGCTTAGTAATAAAAATGTTGCTGCGAAAAATGTGGCTAATTTTGATTTCATAATTTTAGTTTTTTTGCAAAAATATCGAATGTAAAATTACATTATTATAACAAATGTTACAAATTAAAAATTTTATAACTTTGATGGGTTGTTTTTACAATATTTTCAGTTCTTTCAGAGTGTGTGTCGGATATAAAAAGTTGTCCAAACTCTTCTTGATTGACCATTTCAACAATTTTCTCTACTCTGTTTTCATCCAATTTATCAAAAATATCGTCAAATAATAAAATTGGTTTTTCGCCAGATTGGTTTTTTAAAAAGTCAAACTGCGCCAATTTTAAGGCAATTAAGAATGATTTTTGTTGACCCTGCGATCCAAATTTTTTGATAGGGTAGGAGTCAATTAACATCAATAAATCATCTTTATGAATACCAACTGATGTGTAATGTAAAGCTCTATCTCTGTTAATGTTACTGTTTAATAAATTAATTGTTGTATCTTGATTTAATTGACTTTCATATACCAAACTAACGTTTTCTGAATTGTTCGAAATTGTTTTGTAATACTTACCAAATATAGGTGTAAATTCTTGAATAAATTTTGTTCTTTTTTCAAAAATAGGCGCGCCTAATTCATCTAATTGTTCGTTGTAAATAGTTAAGGTGTCAATGTCGAAGGTATGATTAAGGGCAAAATATTTTAAAAGAGCATTTCGCTGGCTAATTATTTTTTGATAATGTATAATTTGTTGCAAATAGGTTGCATCTAATTGTGAAATAACAGAATCAATAAAACGGCGTCGCGTTTCGCTTCCTTCAATAATAAGGTCATTGTCAGACGGAGATATTATTACTAAAGGAATCAATCCAATGTGGTCAGAAAATTTTTCGTACGTTTTACCATTTCGTTTTAAGATTTTCTTTTGACCTTTTTTAAAACTACAGGTTATTTTTTCATCCCGATTATTTTTTTCAAATTCACCGTCAACAACAAAAAACTCTTCATTGTGTTTGATATTTTGAATGGTCAGAGGATTAAAATAGCTTTTTCCGTTAGCTAAATGGTATATTGCATCAATGATATTGGTCTTTCCAATGCCGTTTTTTCCAACAAAACAATTGATTTTTGTATCAAAATCGAAATTTGCTTCTGAAAAATTTTTATAATTGAACAAAGATAGTTTTTTTAAAAACATGTGTGAATGCTAGTAATTAGTACAAAAAATGATTTTTTTGCGGTCTATTTTTTTAGAGCGTGCAAATTATTGAAAAATATCGACAAAAATCGCTTTTAAATATGAATAAAAATTTTATTTTTGCGCACACTAAATTTTCATTAAATGGCAACTTATAATAAAAGAGGTTACAGAACACCAAAAGAGAAAGAAGAAAAAGTAGATACAAATTTTGTTGAAGAGACAACAGAAACAATTGACGAGTCAAAAAGTACTACCGCAGGTGTATTTAATACACTTGACGAAACTGCAAATAAAACCGAAGCATGGGTTGAAAAAAACCAAAAGTACATTTTAGGGTTTTTAGGAACAGTAGTTGTACTTACATTGGCTTACCTTGGTTACCAAAAATTTGTTGCAGAACCAAACGAACAAACAGCGACCGAAGATTTATTTGTAGCGCAGCAAAACTTTCAATTAGCTATTGATGGTGCAAAAGCACAAGATTCTTTGTTTAACTTAGTTTTGAAAGGATCTGAAGGAAAACAAGGTGTAATTGGAATTGCTGACCAATATTCAGGTACAGATTCTGGAAATTTAGCTAATTACTATGCAGGAATTTCCTATTTGAATTTGAAAAAATATGATGAAGCAATTCAATATTTAGAAAAATTTTCTTCAAAAGATGATCAATTAGGACCAATTGCTTTAGGAGCTATTGGCGATGCGTATTCTGAAAAAAATGATGCAAATAAAGCATTGGATTTTTATGTAAAAGCGGCTCGTGCTAACGAAAATGATTTTACAACTCCAAGATATTTACTTAAAGCAGGTCAAACAGCATTATCAATTGGTAACAAAGCCGATGCGTTGACTTACTTTACAGAAATTAAAGAAAAGTATGAAGCGGCTCCAGAAGCACAGTTTGTTGATGCTTTAATTGGAATGGCGCAATAAATTAGTTACAGTCTTGGGTTTCAGTTTTTATTAACTGTATATTCGACTGCAACTGAAAACTATAAAAATGGCAACAGCTAACAAGAATTTATCAAATTATGATAAAAACACAATCCCAAATGCGAAAGATTTTCGATTTGGGATTGTTGTTTCAGAATGGAACGATCATATAACAGAAGGATTATATAATGGAGCTTTAGCAGCATTGATTGACTGTGGAGCTCTTGAAAACAATATAATCAGATGGAATGTACCCGGAAGTTTTGAACTAGTTTACGGTGCTCAACGCATGATTGTTACGCAAGAAGTTGATTGTATTATTACTATTGGATGTGTAATTAAAGGCGAAACCATGCATTTTGAATTTGTTTGCGAAGGCGTAACACAAGGTATTAAAGATTTGAATGTACAAACTGATGTACCCGTTATTTTTTGTTTATTGACTGATAATAATGAACAACAATCCATTGACAGAAGTGGTGGTGTACATGGAAATAAGGGTACAGAGGCCGCAATTGCTGCGATTAAAATGGCGGAACTCCGAAAAAAATCAGAACTAAAATAAAAAATTTAAGGACAAAAATTATTTACCTATTCTGAAATGAATAGGTTTTTTTTTAATAACTCATTAACGAATAAATCGGTTAAAATTACTTAAATTTGTTTTTTAATAATCCCACAATTAATACAATAAATGTCAAGCATAATTCAATTACTTCCTGATCATGTAGCTAATCAAATTGCAGCTGGCGAAGTTGTTCAAAGGCCTGCCTCTGTTGTAAAAGAGTTGCTTGAAAATGCGGTTGATGCCAAAGCAAACGATATAAAATTGATTGTGAAAGACGCAGGAAAATCGCTAATTCAAGTTATTGATAATGGGATAGGAATGAGTGTAACAGATTCACGACTTTGTTTTGAACGTCATGCAACTTCCAAAATTCGTCAAGCAGAAGATCTATTTTCATTACATACCAAAGGATTTCGAGGCGAAGCATTGGCATCAATTGCAGCTATTGCCCATGTGGAAATGAAAACCAAACAAGAGCAAGAAGAATTAGGAACCCATATTGTTATTGAAGGAAGTAAATTTGTTTCACAAGATCCTTCAGTTTTGCCAAAAGGCACCTCTTTTGCTGTTAAAAATTTATTTTTTAATATTCCTGCTCGTCGTAATTTTTTGAAATCAGAAACTGTTGAAATGCGACACATTGTTGACGAATTTCAACGTGTAGCTTTGGCGCATCCGTCAATTTCATTTACAATGTACCACAATGGAAGTGAGCACTTTAATTTGCCTTCGTCCAATTTCAGGCAACGAATTGTAGCTATTTTTTCAGGAAAAACAAACGAAAAATTAGTTCCTGTTCAGGAAGATACAGAAATAATAAACATTGATGGATTTGTTGGAAAACCTGAATTTTCTAAAAAAAATAAAGGGGAACAGTTTTTCTTTGTTAATAATAGATACATAAAAAGTCCTTATTTGCATCACGCCATCATGTCAGCTTATGAAGGTTTGTTAAAAGATGGTTCGCAACCAAGCTATTTTTTAAATTTGAATGTGCCACCTAACACAATTGACATCAACATTCATCCTACTAAAACAGAAATTAAGTTCGATAATGAAACCGCACTTTATGCAATACTTCGGTCAGCAATAAAGCACAGTTTGGGGCAGTTTAGCGTGGCTCCGGTTTTGGATTTTGAACGTGACCCAAACTTGGATACCCCATACGATTTTAAAAATACTAAAGCTAATTACCCAACTATTCAAGTGGATAGTAGTTTTAATCCATTTGCAGATGAAAAACCAAGTCCAATAGCAGTTGCTAAATCATCAAGCTCTTCATCATCAAGTTATTACAAAAAAGATACTTCGCCAAGTTGGGAGAGTTTGTATATTGGATTAAAGAACGATACAGAAGAAATAGTAAACAGTAGTTTTGAAAAAGATGAAATTACTGCTTCGTTATTTGATGAAAAAGAAGAAGAACAAACGGTTACAAAAACGTATCAAATTCATAAAAAATATATTGTAAGTCCAATCAAGTCAGGGATGGTAATTGTTGATCAACAACGTGCGCACCAACGTATTTTGTACGAGCAATTTTTGACAAATATGACGGTACAGCACGCATCAAGTCAGCAATTGTTATTTCCGTTAGAATTACATTTTTCGCAAAATGAAATGCAATTAATTTCTGAATTGATACCTTCGTTGGAAACAACAGGTTTTGTTTTTGATGCTGTGTCGAACAATTCCATTCACATTTCAGGCATACCTGTTAACACATCTGAGGGTGAAGTTTCCAGGGTTTTGGAACAATTAATAAGCGATTTGTCGGGAGGAGTTCCTGATAATAGTTACAGCCAAAACGATACTATTGCCAAATCTATTGCTAAAAGTTTAGCCATTAAAACAGGTAGTTATTTAACCGAACGAGAACAAGAAAATATTGTAAACAATCTTTTTGCTTGTAAAGAACCTAACGTTTCACCATATCAAAAACCAACATTTGTAACTATGCGGGTTGATGATATTGATAAAAAATTTAAAGTATGATGAATGTAACTCCTTTTGTAAAACAACTTTTGATAATCAATATTGTTTTTTTTATTGGTTCGGAAGCGGTTGACTTGGCAAATCAATATTTTGCATTGTATTATTTTGAGAATAACCTGTTCAAATTTTGGCAACCGCTAACAAGTATGTTTATGCACGCCAATTTGATGCACATTTTTTTCAATATGTTTGCATTGTATTCTTTTGGAAGTGCTTTGGAACATTTTTGGGGTGGAAATAAATTCTTATTTTTTTATATTTCTTGTGGTTTGGGTTCTGCTTTTTTGCATACATTAGTAAATTATTTTCAAATTCACTCTTTATTAGACTCAATTAGCAGTTTAAATCTTTCACCATCTGATTTAAAGTTTTTATTAAATGCAGATTTGAGTAGTATATTTGATACGTCGAATAAAATAGTTCCTAGCACAATTACTACAATTTTGGAAAAAGCACAAGTTAATCGAGAACAATTTATTACATTAATCGAAGCCAATGCAATTGCAAAATCAACAGCTGTTGGAGCTTCGGGCGCAATATATGGCTTGCTTGTTGCGTTTGCATTTATGTTTCCAGATGCAAAACTTGGAGTGATGTTTATTCCAATTCCTATAAAAGCAATGTATTTTGTGCCTGGATTGCTATGTTTAGATTTATTTTTAGGGTTTAAAGGAGACTCATTTTTTGGTGCAGGCAGTACTGGAATAGCACATTTTGCTCACATTGGAGGAGCAATAACTGGTTTCATAATGATGTGGTTTTGGAAAAAAAATCAGTTTAATAAAAACCGTTGGAACTAATTTGATATAATTTTTTTATGAATATTATAGACGATATTAAATTACAATACAAAATTGGGGGCATTGCTAATAGAGTGATTTATTGGAATGTAGCTGTTTTTTTAGTGTCTATTTTGTTTTTTTATCGATATAAGTTAGGTATTTTTGAGTACCCAAATTGGTTAGTTCTTTCATCAAAACCAACAGATTTGGTTTATTTTCCTTGGACATTACTCACTTATTCATTTCTACATGCTGGGTTTTGGCATTTGTTTTTTAACATGATGGTCTTAAATTTTTCAAGTCGTTTGTTTTTAACTTTTTTTACACAAAAACAATTTTTAGGCTTGTACCTACTCAGTGCTATTTTTTCCGGATTGTTTTTTGTAGTATCTTTTTATTTTTTAAAAATTAATTCGCCCTTGGTAGGAGCTTCAGCTTCGGTAATGGCTATTTTGGTAGCTACAACTACCTATCATCCTTTACTGCCAATTAAATTGTTTTTTGTGGGGCAAATAAAACTATGGCATTTAACAGCTTTAGTTTTAATACTTGATTTAATGCGGGTTCAACTCGATAATACTGGAGGGCATATTGCGCATTTATCGGCTGCTTTATTTGGTTTTTTATATATAAAATTACTTTTAAACGGTTATGATTTTAGCAAAATTGTGTCTTATGTAATTGATTTATTTACCAATTTATTTCAACCGAAAAAGAAAACTCCTTTCAAAAAAGTGTACACTACTCCTCATAAAGTTAGGACTGATAACAAAAAGAGTACTATTATAATAAAAAATAAAACGCAACAACAAATTGATGATATTTTAGATAAAATTAGCAAATCAGGCTATGAAAGCTTGAATGCCGAAGAGAAAGATTTTTTATTTAGAGCTGGAAAAGAATAGATATGAAGAAATTATCATGGTTTAATAAAATGGTTTTTATGTTTAATATAGTTTTAACTATATTGACATTTCTTGCTTATGTATTACCTTTTTTAGCACCTAAATTTTTCCCAATATTATCTGTTTTAACCCTCATATTACCGTTGTTTTTAATTCTCAACGCGTTGTTTTTTGTATATTGGGTACTTCAATTAAAACGGCAATTGTTTTTGTCGGGATTAGTTTTGGTAATTGGGATAACTTTTATAAACAAGTTTTATAAATTTTCAACTATTGCTAATGAAAAACGAGAAAGTGATTTTGTTGTAATGAGTTATAATGTTCGATTATTTAATTTGTTTAATTGGATTCCGCGCGAAGGTGTTGCTCAGGATATTTATTCATTTATTAACGAACAAAATCCAGATATTTTATGTATTCAGGAATATTCTGAAAATGCCAAAGTTGATTTAAGGGTGTACAAACATAAGTATATTTTTATGCAGGGAAATCAAATTAAAACAGGTCAAGCCATTTTTTCAAAATTTCCAATTGTAAACAAAGGGAATATTGAGTTGCCTGATTCTGATAACTCAATTATTTATGCCGATATTAGAAAAGGAAAAGACACGTTACGAATTTATGACATGCACTTACAGTCCATAAAAATCACCCCTGACGTTAATGAAATTCAGGAAAATGTAAACACTATTAACAAGCAAAAATCGCAGATGGTGTTTAAACGAATCAGTAATGCTTTCACAAAACAACAATTGCAAGCTGAAATACTTAAAAACCATAAAAAAGAATGTAATTACCCCATAATTATGTGTGGCGACATGAATAATAGTGCTTTTTCGTATGTGTATAGAAACATTAAAGGCAATTTAAACGATTGCTTTGAAGAAGCCGGAAAAGGTTTTGGCGAAACGTATAATTTCAAATACTATCCAGCTCGAATTGATTATATATTTGCTGATAAAAAAATAAAAGTAAAACAATTTTCAAACTTTTCTGATTTTAAAAATTCAGATCATTATCCAATTATTGCACGATTAAATTTGGAGCAATAATTAGCGAAGTTTTTGATTTTTTAAATATTCTTTTGCACTTCTTCCTTCATTAAATAATAAATCTAAAATACTTAAATTGTTGATAAAACCGTGTTTGTCATCAAATACTTGAGTGTATTCTGTAAATGTTGAACTGTCTTTTTTTCCATTTGCTAAATCCCTAAAATCGATTTGATTTGTTGGTTCTGAAAAATATTCGGTAGTTTTTTCAAATACAAAAGGTATTCCAATACATTTACTGATGATTTCCATTGCTTTAAAATTCAAATCAATCAAAAAGTCGTGTTTTTTTTCAAATATTTGACGAAAGTCATCTTCAAAATATTCAAAATAAGGCGAACTTCTGTAAGCTGCGTCTAACGATTTAAAATGTTGCTTTTGCCAATTAAAATCATATTCTATTTTTACATCTTTTGTTTTTTGATGTACTTCTTTACTATGTTTTATGGGAATGTTTAACATTTGCAGACCATTTGGACTATAAATATACATTCTGTTTCTATTGGTTTGCTTTTGGAAATTATCTTCCATTTCAAAAATGATCCCATCAGATTGCACCATTGCAACATAATGACTAATTGATGGAAAATAAGTGGGTTGTATTAAAATAGTATTCATTTTTGAACCAAAAAAATAATTTAACTATTTTTTTCTTTTTTCTTATTCCAAAAGTACAATCCAACATTATAAATTACTAAAATGAATATAAAATATTTGAAATACGATTGTGGTTGACCTTCACCACTAACTGTTGTAAAAAGACGTTCCCATCTAATTTTGTTCAACCCGCTTTTGCTGCCATCCCAACTCATCCAAATAAATACAGGTTTTCCAACCACGTGATCATCGGGTGTAAACCCAAAATAACGAGCGTCCAAAGAGTTGTGTCGGTTGTCTCCCATCATCCAATAATAATCTTTTTTGAATGTGTAACTGTTTGTTTTGGTGTTATTTATAAAAATATCAGTGCCAACGACTTTTAAAGTATTTCCTTCATATTCAGTGATTATTTTTTTGTAAAGAGGTAAATCTTTTACATTTAATGTAATGTTGGCACCACTTTTTGGTATGTAAATAGGTCCAAAATTATCGTTGTTCCATGTAAAATCTTTTGCAATCACACCGTCTTTATGGTCAGGAAATATACCATCTTCACCACCTTTGTTGATATATCTAGTTACAGATTTTATCTCAGGATCTTGTTTTAGCAAGGCTTCTTTTTCAAAGGTTAAGTTCATGTTCAACTTATTATTTATACTTTCAAATTGTAAACCTTTAATAACTTCTTTAACTTGGTTGCTAAATTTTTCATTTTCAATTCCACCAGTAACAGTCACTAATGATGAGTCACGACTTACCTCGTTAAGATTTATTTTGTTGTCATAAAAGAATTTTTGCACTTCACCATTATCCCAAAAATCAGCTTTAATTTTGTAAATATTACTAAATTCAGTGATGTCGTATCTTTGTAAAAGATCTAAAGTTAAAGGTACTTTTGTCTCAACAATATGAAAATATTGCGGTTTTGCTCGTTCAGGCAAAATCAATTCCTTACCGTTTATAAATACAATTCCGTCTTTTATCTGCAAGCTATCCCCAGCAATTCCAACACAACGTTTTACATAATTGGTTTTTTTGTCAATGGGTTTGTCATATCTTTTGTCGGCGGGCAAGTACATATTGTACAAGGTGTCTGTTGGCCAATTAAATACAACAATGTCGTTGTTTTTAATGCTTTCAAAACCTGGAAATCTAAAATAAGGTAATTGTGGTTTTTGTAGGTACGATTTTATTTTTGCTATAAAAATAGTGTCGTGTACCATGGGCGCAGCCACAGGTGTCATGGGTGTTCGTGCCCCATAATTTACTTTACTTACAAGTAAAAAATCGCCGACCAATAATGATTTTTCAAGGGATGATGTTGGTATTTGAAACGGCTGAATTAGGTATGTATGCACCAATGTGGCCACAACAATTGCAAACAAAATGGAACTTACAAAATCGCCTGTTTTTGTAGTTGCAACAATGCTTCTATCTTGAATATAGTGAACCTCATTTGAATAGTTAATCACGTAAATATAAAGTCCAAAAGTTACAATTCCTAAAAGTGTGTCGGTAGATGTGTTTTTTCCAAAACTACGTAATGTTTCAACCCAAATAACTGGAAATAGAATCAAATTTATTACTGGAATGAATAATAAAACTGTCCACCAAGTTGGACGATTAATTATTTTCATAAGAACAATTGCATTATAAACTGGAACTGCTGCTTCCCAAGCTTGTCTTCCTGCTTTAATATAGAGTTTCCAAGTTCCTAAAAAGTGAACTACTTGAATTAGTGCTATGAATAGTAACCACTGATTTACTGACATATTTTTTTAATTTAATTATTATAATTCTAAAACATCTTTCATTGTAAAGACGCCTTTTTTGTTTACTAACCATTCTGATGCAATGACAGCACCAAGTGCAAAACCGTCTCTATTGTGCGCCGTATGCTTAATTTCTATAGTATCAACAGCCGATGTATAGTAAACGGAATGGGTTCCAGGTACAGCATCTTCTCTTTTTACATCAATAAATAGCGCATCAGTTTCAGGGTTTTCAATACTCCAACCTGATTTGTTAAAGGTAGAAACAAGTTCATTTGCTAAAGTAATTGCGGTACCGCTTGGTTTGTCTAGTTTTTGGGTATGATGAATTTCTTCCATCGATACATTGTACTGACTAAATTTTGACATTAAGTGCGCCAAATTTTCATTTAATTTAAAAAATAAATTTACACCCAAACTGAAATTGGAGCCATAAATAAATGCCCCGTTTTTTGATTTACATAAAGTAACCATTGCATCATAATCAGTAAGCCATCCCGTGGTTCCCGATACTATTGGAATACCATTGTGTAAACATTCTGAAATGTTGTCAACAGCTGCTGTTGGTACACTAAAATCTATAGCAACATCAGCATTCAGCAATCCGTCAAATGAGTTGTCTTCGGTTTTTTTCAAAATAATTTCGTGACCACGCTCAAGCGCAATTCGTTCAATTACCTGTCCCATTTTTCCGTATCCAAGAAGTGCTATTTTCATGTAGTATTAGATGCTAATTTTTAATGTTGTTACAAATCTAAATGTTAATTTTTTCTAAAAGTTAAAGGTTAACCCCACACCTAAATTTTGATTTTTCGTAAGATCGTCTTCAATTAATTGAGGTGTTACAGATAAATTTTCAGAAACGTTAAATTGAATAAGATGCGCGTCAATATTGGCATCCACAATGTTTAATATATATATCCCAACGGTTACTAACAAAGATAAATCTCTGTTTTTTTGATAAAACTTCTGACCCGCAATTAAACGTTCGTTATCCAAATTAGAAAGATCTCCATTGGAATAGCCTGAAAGCCTACTAATGTAAGCATCTCTGTAGCGATGGTATTTGGTATTGTTAGTAGCATACGAATAAATTCCTGTGCCTAATGCACCATAAATAATTGGAATTTTCCAATATTTTTTATTGTACGCCTGTCCCAATCCGGGAACAATTGCCGAATAAAAAGCCGCTTTTGATGGTGCCAATGAATTGATGGTGCTTTTTTTAATTGAATCCAAAACAACCAAGTCATTCACTTCTTTTTTTTGACCAAATACATTAATGTTTCCAGTCAAAAACAACAAAATAACTATGTAAATAAACCGCCTCACTAACCGTTAATTAGTTTAATGATTCGATTAAAATCTTCGGCTGATTGGAAAGGTATAGATATTTTTCCTTTACCGTTGGATGCCACTTTTACCTCCACTTTTGCACCAAAAAAACTATTTATTGCAACTGATTGGCTGTTTTCAATTTCAAATGATTTATCAGTAGTAGCCTTTGCAAAAGATGGTTTTAAACTATCCTGATGCTTTTTAACTAATGCTTCTGTTTCTCTAACAGATAAATTTTGACTTACCACTTTTTGGTAAATTCCTGCCTGAATGTCTTGATCTTCTATTGAAATTAAGGCTCTTCCATGACCCATACTAATAAATCCATCTCTAATTCCAGTTTGAATTACCGGATCTAATTTTAATAGTCGCAAATAATTGGTAATTGTAGAACGTTTTTTACCCACACGCTCACTCATTTGCTCTTGAGTTAACTGAATTTCGTCTATCAATCGTTGGTACGATAACGCAATTTCAATTGGGTCTAAATCATGACGCTGAATGTTTTCAACCAACGCCATAACAAGTGATTCATTATCATTTGCAATTCTAATATACGACGGAATAGTAGTAATTCCAATTAATTTTGAAGCCCGCAAACGACGCTCACCTGATATTAACTGGTATTTATTAAAATCTAATTTTCTAACCGTAATAGGCTGAATAACACCAAGCTCTTTAATGGAAGTAGCCAATTCTTTTAGCGACTCTTCATTAAAATTACTCCTTGGCTGAAACGGATTTATTTCAATTGTATCTATTTCAAGCTCAATAATATTTCCAACTACCTTGTCGGCATTTTTATCATTAACCGATGTAATATCGTTATCTGGATCTTTTAATAAAGCCGACAAACCTCTACCCAAAGCCTGTTTTTTAATTGCCTTTGCCATGTATTCTTTAATTAATTGCTGTTCTTTTTAATAATTTCAGTTGCCAAACTCAAATAATTGGCAGCTCCTTTACTTGTTGCATCAAAATTAATGATACTTTCACCAAAACTTGGCGCTTCACTCAATTTTGTATTACGTTGAATAATCGTTTCAAAAACCATATTGTTAAAATGTTTCTGTACTTCATCTACCACTTGGTTGGACAAACGCAAACGAGAATCATACATAGTCAACAATAAACCTTCAATATCCAACTCCGGATTATGAATTTTTTGCACACTTTTTATAGTGTTCAACAACTTCCCTAAACCTTCCAAAGCAAAATACTCACATTGAATAGGAATAACCACAGAGTCAGCCGCAGTCAACGCATTCAACGTCAATAAACCTAACGATGGCGCACAATCAATAATAATATAATCGTACTTCTCTTTTATCTCTTCCAATGCTTTTTTAAGCATGTATTCTCTATTTTCCTTGTCAACCAATTCAATTTCAATAGCAACCAAATCAATATGTGCCGGAATTACATCTACATTTGGTGCACTTGACCCAACTATAGCCTCCTCAGGGGTATTACTGTGTTCCAGTATTTGATACGTACCAATTACAACTGACTCCACATCAATTCCTAATCCAGAGCTCGCATTCGCCTGTGGATCAGCGTCAATAAGTAACACTTTCTTCTCCAATACTCCCAACGATGCCGCTAAATTAATAGACGTAGTTGTTTTACCAACCCCACCTTTTTGATTCGCAATTGCAATGATTTTCCCCATGATTAGCTTCTATAAATTTAGTTGTAAAAGTACAATTATTTATCTATTTTAAAAATCTAATTTGTTAACAAACCTATAAATTTAATTCAAACCTTAAAGCAACCCCTTGTCAAACCCCAACAACTCCCCACAAAAAAAAATCCAATCTTTCAAAATTCGTAATTCATAAACCCCAATTCGTCCTAATTTTTAGAAGCACACAACCCCGTTTCAACAGCCATTTTGTCCCGCTTTCGCCTTTATCTCCTTCGCCCTACGGGACTTCAGGAGGATATCGGCTCAATCAGGGCTAGGCTTGACAAGTAGTTTTTTAGAAGGAAATTTAAAAACTAAAGAGGTTATGACCCATTGAAAAATAATTTCCTTAACTATACCAATTTAAATAATTTCATTATAATTTTTTGAATTTAATAAAATAAAATACCTTTGACAAAATCCAATAATACCAATTTGAAGGCAAAGTGAGTTCTGTTTTTAAAGTTTATTTTTTTTCGCTTTTTTTTAATAATGCTACTTGCTATATTTGGTGTTCATATTTATAAAAAATCACAAACACATTTATATGTATATATTTTCATATCATATAGTTACATTGCCCTATATTTCAGCCATTAAATTGATGCTCTTACCTATCAAACCCAAGAACATCAAAGGATTAATTCATGCCCAAACAATGTCGGCAATGACTTTAGGATCATCAGTATATGCTGCCTCAAGGTTTTTTGATAAAAACATTATAGTTTTTGCTCAATGGGATAATGAATTGGCATTGGACAATTTTTTAGACCAAAATCCAACAGGTAAAAAACTAAAAAAAGGCTGGTACGTAAAGTTAGATTTTATTAGGCAATGGGGTTCTTTTTCAGGATTTAAAATCCCAAAAGTAACACAAATGACTCATCAAAATGATAATCCAGTGATAGCTGTTACGCTAGCAAGAATGAAATTTTTTCAAATACCAAGATTTATCTATTGGGGATTACCCGTAGAGAAATTGGTGCGAGACCATCCTGGCACCTTACTGTCACTTGCTTCAATTAGACATCCTAATACTATTTCTACTTTTTCAATATGGAAATCAGAACATGAAATGACAAATATGGTGCACGGGCATAGTGCTGTACCATTGCCAAAAAGGCACAGCAACGCAATGAAAGAAAGGGAACGAAAAGATTTTCATTTTGAATTTACAACTTTAAGATTTATACCTATTTCGGAACATGGTCAATGGAAAAGTAAAACTAATTTTATTCCAACCATTGAAAAATGAATTTAGCATTTAAAAAACAAAAGTTCCAAGATTGGTTTACACAACAATGGGTTATTCTTTGGGGTAAACAAATTAATCCTGAAGAGTATTCATGGCTAGTTGGTCCATTTGGAGAGTTAAATGGAATTGGCGAGGATTTTATATATCAGTTAGCTAAAAAAGATGGGTTAACTGTGTCTAGAAATAATTCAACCAAAGGCTTGTTGTTTTCAATTAATGAATTACAATTGAAAAGAACTGATTTGGCTAAATTATCTTTGCAAGTGATTGATTTTTATGAAAATACATCTGACTATAAACTTAAATTTTCTGTAAATTGGAATCCTATTTTTAAAGGTTTTGGTTGGATGGTAAATAAATTATTTAGCCAAAGAATTAATCAATTAAATATTCCAACTGAAAATATTGCTACATCAGAAACGCTAACAAGCGAAATAATAACCTTGCATTCAATTAACAATAATGAAGTTAAACACACAATTTGGTTAAGAAAGTTAAAGTCAACAGGTAAAGTAATTTATTCAGGTATTTATAGTGTTTGCCAAATTCCATCGGGTAAAGTTTGTATTAAAGCCTCATTCCCCTTACCTAAGGGGAATGCCACAGTGATAATGAAGCCAAGCGTTGCTAAAAACGGCAAACTTATTTTAGACTCATCAGGAAAAAAATTTGAAGATGCAGGTTTTTATTTTTTACTAAATGATTCGAAAAACAAGTGTTGGGCACAATTTATTGGTTCATTTACAGACAAATTAGAAATTGGTAATCGGGATAATTTTCTGGAAGCGAAACAAACCTTAACCCTTTGGAAACTTAGGGTGGCAACGTTTAACTATATTATTGAAAAAGTAATGTAATTACCAACTGATCGAAGACTTCCCTATAAAAAGCTCTGCGATGGTATGGCTTCGCCTAACCACTACGTTAGGTTTCCCGACCTTGCAGCAATAGTAAAAACCAAAAACCTACAACTAGTAACAGTTGTAGGTTTTTAGCTTTAATCTTGAAACGCGCAACTACAAGTCAACTGAAAAACAACTCTTCATGTGTAGCCCTGATGGAGCCGATATCCTCCTGAAGTCCCGAAGGGCGAAGGAGATAAAGGCGAGAGCAGGACAAGATGTCTTTTGGAACGGAGTTTTGTGCTCCTTATTTAATTGTAAATTCTCAATTATTAATTCACTATTTGCTTCCTTTTTGTTTGATCATGGCTTCGAGCATGTCCCACATTTCGGATGGAATTTGTTCCAACATATTAAATTCGCCAGCGCCTTGTAACCATTCGCCTCCATCAATTGTAACTACTTCACCGTTGATGTATCCTGAAAAATCAGACACTAAATAGGCAGCTAAATTGGCTAGTTCTTGGTGGTTTCCAACTCGCTTGAGGGGAACTTTTTTGGTCATGTCAAATTTTGAGGCTAGGTCACCGGGTAGTAAACGTTCCCATGCGCCTTTGGTTGGGAAGGGTCCTGGTGCGATGGCGTTCATTCGGATGCCATATTTTGCCCACTCAACAGCTAAGCTTCGAGTCATAGCTAACACTCCTGCTTTAGCAGTTGCGCTTGGGACTACATAGCCAGAGCCTGTCCAAGCGTAGGTTGTTACTATGTTGAGTACTACTGCAGATTGTTGTTTTTGTGCTATCCAGTGTTTTCCGAGTGCGAGGGTGCAGTTTTTGCTTCCTTTGAGGACAATATCAATAATGGTATCGAAGGCGTTTGCGGATAGTCGCTCGGTTGGTGATATAAAATTTCCTGCGGCATTATTTAGTAATACATCTACTTTGCCAAAGGTTGCTAGTACTTTGGCTAGCATGGCTTCTACTTGGTCGTAGTGGCGCACGTCGCATTGTACCGCTAGGCATTTGCCTCCTTTTTCGGTGGTGAGTTCTTGCGCGGTTTTTTCCAGTTTTTCTAGGTCGCGCGAGGTGATGGTTACGTTGGCGCCAAGTTCAAGAAAGTACTGTGTCATTGCTTTTCCGAGGCCACTTCCGCCACCTGTTACAATTATTGATTTACCTTTTAGGGCATCATCGCGAAGCATTTTTGCTGAGAAATCCATTTTTTTTATCAAATATATAAATTTTTATTTACTATGCACGCATAATAAAAAAAAATTATTCGTTAATTAATACTTCTAATATTGAAATTGCTGCCTCGGCAATTTTTGTTCCGGGTCCAAAAACTGCTACTGCGCCTGCATCAAAGAGGAATTGGTAATCTTGAGCTGGAATAACGCCACCTACAATAACCATAATATCTTGTCTGCCATATTTTTTTAGTTCTTCAATTACTTGGGGTACCAATGTTTTGTGACCCGCAGCTAATGAGGAAACGCCCAAAATATGAACATCATTTTCAACGGCTTGTTTTGCTGCTTCGGCAGGGGTTTGAAAAAGCGGACCAATATCCACGTCAAAACCTACGTCGGCATAGCCTGTTGCTACTACTTTTGCGCCACGGTCGTGACCGTCTTGCCCCATTTTGGCAATCATAATTCGGGGTCTTCTGCCTTCAATTTTTGCAAATTTGTCGGCTAATTGTTTTGCTTTTTCAAAACTTTCGTCATTTTTTATGGCTGCACTGTACACTCCGCTAACTGATTTAATTTGAGCTTTATATCTTCCGAAAACTACTTCTAGGGCATCACTTATTTCTCCTAAAGTGGCTCTGTTTCTTGCTGCTTCAACGGCAATTTCAAGCAGGTTGCCTGTTCCATTTTTGGCTGCATCTGTAAGTTGGTTTAAACAAAGGGTAACTTTATCAGAATCACGTGTTGCTTTAATTTGTTTTAGTTGGGCAACTTGTTGTTTTCGTACCATTTCATTATCAACATCCAAAATATGTAGTGGGTCTTCTTTTTCAAGTCGGAACTTGTTTACCCCAACAATAATGTCTTGCGAGCTGTCTATACGTGCTTGTTTTTTGGCGGCAGCTTCTTCAATTCGTAATTTTGGAATTCCCGCTTCAATGGCTTTTGTCATTCCGCCAAGTGCTTCTACTTCTTCAATCAGTGCCCAAGCTTTGTCGGCAATTTCTTTGGTTAAAGTTTCTACGTAGTAACTACCCGCCCAAGGGTCAACGGTTTTGGTTATTTTGGTTTCTTCTTGTAAAAATATTTGAGTGTTTCGTGCAATTCGTGCCGAAAAATCGGTTGGTAATGCAATGGCTTCATCAAGTGCATTGGTATGCAATGATTGGGTGCCGCCAAATGCCGCTGCTGCTGCTTCAATACAGGTTCTGGCAACATTATTAAAAGGGTCTTGTTCGGTTAAGCTCCAACCCGATGTTTGGCAATGGGTACGCAATGCCAATGATTTTTCGTCTTTTGGGTCAAATTGTTTTAATAGTTTTGCCCAAAGCATTCTGCCCGCTCTCATTTTGGCAATTTCCATAAAATGATTCATTCCAATTGCCCAAAAGAAAGAAAGGCGTGGAGCAAATTCGTCAATTTTCATACCAGTTGCAAGCCCTGTTCGGATGTATTCCAAACCATCTGCAAGTGTATAGGCTAGTTCAATATCAGCTGTAGCTCCTGCTTCTTGCATGTGGTAACCCGAAATGGAAATGGAATTGAATTTTGGCATTTTTTTGCTGGTGTATTCAAAAATATCAGCAATAATTTTCATCGATGGGGTAGGTGGGTAGATGTAAGTATTTCTAACCATAAATTCTTTCAGAATATCATTTTGAATAGTTCCTGAAAGTAGTTCGGGTGCTACGCCTTGCTCTTCTGCTGCTACAATATAAAATGCCATAATTGGTAAAACCGCACCATTCATAGTCATTGAAACTGACATTTCGTTTAGCGGAATTTGATCAAAAAGCACTTTCATATCTTCAACAGAGTCAATGGCTACACCTGCTTTACCAACATCGCCTTCTACTCGTTCATGGTCACTATCATATCCTCTGTGGGTGGCAAGGTCAAATGCAACGGACAATCCTTTTTGACCCGCTGCAAGGTTACGTCTGTAAAAAGCATTGCTTTCTTCGGCAGTTGAAAAACCTGCATATTGTCTTATAGTCCAAGGTCTTCGTACGAACATAGTTGAATACGGACCTCTTAAATTTGGTGCAAAACCAGCACCAAAATCAAGATGCTCTAGTGATTCCAAGTCGGTTGTTGAGTAGTTTTTTTTCAACTCAATATCTTCAGCTGTAAAAAAAGGAGCTGATGAATCGCTTTTATCTTTCAGATTTTGACTTTCGCTTAACGTAATATGTTGTAAATCCTTTCTCATGATTAATTTTCTTGATCTAATCGTTCTTGTTCTAATTTTTCAGCCAAACGTTTTTCAAATAAGGGAACACTAATTGTTTTTCTTGGGTTTTGTTTCATAAAAGGAAAAAGTTCCAAGTCGTTTTTCATGGCGTCATTTTTGTTCGGATATTTATTGGTTCCTAACAAAACTTCTTTACCAGAATTGAATAATTCTTGCTCCTTTAAAGCGCTTTCGGTAGTTTTTTTCTGAATTGTTCCTTCAAATAAGGAATTGATAAATCCACCGTTGGCTTCAATTTCTTTAAAAAGTACCAACGCTTTGTTAGCGATTTGTTCGGTTAACGATTCAATGTAATACGTTCCGTCAGCCGGGTTGTTAACTTTGTCAAAGTAACTTTCGTTTTTCAGAATTAATAATTGGTTGCGCGCAATTCGGTCGCCAAATTCGTTGTCTTTGTGGTACAAAGCGTCGTAAGGCAAGTTGGTAATTACGTTTGCACCTCCCAAAATTGCACTCATGCACTCGGTTGTGGTGCGCAACATATTTACGTTGTAATCGTAAATTGTTTTGTTTCGTTTGGATGGTGTTGCAACAATGGTGCATTGATGCGGGTGTTCGTATTCTTTGGCTAAGGTATTAAATAACAACCTCATGGCTCTAATTTTTGCAATTTCAAAAAAGTAATTCGATCCAACCGACATTTGAATTGTAATGGGTGCTTGAATAGTAATTTTGTTAAAATATTCATTGCAATGGGCTAAGGTAAAAGCCAATTGTTGTACCATGTTTGCACCTGCATTTTGGTACAAACTTCCGTTTATGTTTATAAAGGGTAACGAAGTGCTTTGGGCAATAGTTTGTAATTTTTCAAAATCGCTAGCCTGGTTTTCAAACCAATTTCCATCTTTTGCAAGTTGCCCAACAGGATCCATATTAATTACAAAACAGGCATTGTTTTGGGTTGAAAAATGGTTCAATTGTTTTACGAAATCGATTGAAAGGAAGGGCAAATAAAAAAAATAAGTTGTTGATGCAAGAGGCAACCCCTCCATTAATTGTTCGATAGAAATTTGATCGTTTTCAATAGTGAAAATAATACTTTCGGCACCTCTGTTAATAGTATCAGCTGCTCTTAAATTGGATTTTTGAACATCGTGCACAAAAATATTTTGACCAATTTGAAATTTACTTGCGTTAGTTTCAAGTGAAATTTTATTTTCAAATTCGTCGGTGTGGTAAAATGGTTTTACTTTAATACCTTCAGGGCTTTCCCACACGAGATTTTCGTTGTAGTCTGCACCTTTAAGGTCAAACTGAATTTGTTGTTTCCACTCTTTAGCGGTAACTTTTTTAAATTCTGAAAAGAGTTTTTTTGATTGGCTCACTGGTTCTTGTTTATGTTGATTATCAAAAATTATGTTAGTAAGAATTTTTTTTAGCTCCGATTATTTCTCTACACTATAATATAAATTGGTGTTGAGTGAATTAATTTGAGCCGATATCTTCCTCCCGACGCTTCGAGACCGTAGGGTAAGGGAGATAAATGCGAATGGGGGAAATAGCTCTTTAAAAATGATTAATCATTTTCAATTAGGCTATCTTTTACTTTATCTTTTTCAATATCAATAATGTAAATGTCCTCGCTGTCTTTTTTCATAAAATATTTTTCTCGGGCATATTTTTCTATTTGACCCGTTTGATTCAATTTTTTTATTTTTTGTTTATCTTTTTTGATTTCGTTTTGGTAGTATTTTTTGTTGTCTTCTAGTTCGTTAATTTGTTTGTTTAACTCTCTGTGATCCAGGTAGGAGCAGTTGTCAAAAAACAATAACCATGACAAAAAAAATAAAAAAACCAACGTGTATTTACTTCCTAAAAATTTTAGAAAGGGACGTTTTTCAATTAAATTTTGATACCAATTTTTCATTTGCTAAAGGTAGAAAAAATTAGTTTATTTTTTGATTAATTACTGCACGAACTACGTCAATAGCAACCGTATTATATTTATCATTTGGAATTATAATATCCGCAAAAGCTTTTGTTGGTTCAATAAACTGTTGGTGCATTGGTTTTAGGGTAGTTTGATACCTGTTTAGCACTTCCTCCATGTCGCGTCCTCGCTCGGCAATGTCACGTTTTAGCCTACGAATTAAACGTTCGTCAGAGTCGGCATGTACAAATATTTTTATGTCAAACATATCTCTTAATTCCGGGTTTGTCAATATCAAAATACCTTCAACAATCATTACTTTTCTTGGGTGGGTAGTAACCGTGTCATCGGTACGATTGTGTGTTACAAACGAATATACAGGTTGATCTATCGTTTTGCCTTGTTTTAATGCCTTTAAATGTTCAACTAGCAATTCAAAATCAATGGCTCTTGGGTGGTCGAAATTAATATTACTTCGTTCCTCATAACTCATATTACTGTTTTGTTTGTAATAAGAATCTTGCGAAATAATACCTACTTCGGTTTCAGGTAATTCGTTCAAAATTTGATTTACAACGGTAGTTTTACCCGACCCAGTGCCTCCCGCAATGCCAATAATTAACATAAATAATAGTTTAATTTAATAGCAAAAATAACACTTTTTTTCAAATTTTAGTCAAAAAAAACGGCATGTTTTTATTATTTGTAGCAAAAGGCTCGGGCATTTTCAATAAGCGTCATTACAGCTTTCAGCTTTATAGGGTCTCGAAGCTTCGGGACGGGAGTATATCGCCTCAAAGGAAATTTACTGAACTCCTATTAAAATAAAAGTAATGTGAAGTAGTTTGGGCTATAGGATTGGGTTTATAGAGAGAGTTTAAAACCCCTCAAACACACCCAATCCAAACAAGGCAAAGTCATATTTAACAGGGTCTAAAGGGTCAAGCAACCTTAAATTTGCATCCAATTCAGCCAAGGCTTTGCCATCGTTTTGTTTTCGGGTAAGCAATCCTAGTTTTCGGGCTACATTTCCCGAATGCACATCCAAAGGGCAAGACAGTTTAGAAGCATCGATTGTTTTCCAAATACCAAAATCTACACCCATTTTGTCTCGCCGAACCATCCAACGCAAATACATATTAATTCGTTTTGCAGCCGAATTATTCAAAGGATCCGAAACATGTTTTTGTGTTCGGTACTGATGGGGAACTTCAAAAAAAACCGACTTAAATTTAGAAATACTCTCCAGCATGGAATAATCGGTTTGATTTTTGGCAAAAACAGCCTCCAATCCTTCATGGTTTTTGTAAATATGCTGCAAAGCCAATATAAAAGTTTTACAATCCACGCCATTAAACGTGCGGTGCACAAATTTTTCAAGTCGTTCCAAATCGTTATCCGTATGCGACATCACAAAGTCAAACGGTGCATTGCCCATCAATTCCATCAATTTTTTTGCATTGGAAATAATCATTTTTCTATTTCCCCATGCTATCGTTGCACTCAAAAATCCTGCAATTTCAATATCTTCTTTCAATGCAAACCGATGCGGAATTTGAATGGGGTCGCTCTCAATAAAGTCGGGTCGGTTATAAAGTTCTACCTTTTCGTCAAGAAATTCTTTAAGTTCTGATTTATTCATTTACGGATACTTTTTTAGAATAAAAACCATCTTTTATATTGGTTGTTCTGAGTTGAGGAACAAAATTGATTTTATTTTTAAAATGATTTATTTGTACTTTATTTACGCACGGCAAATCGCCATTTGCTGTTCCATAAAAGAAAAAATTTTCCTTTGGTGAGTAATAGTCCAAATTGCCTTCTGTTATTTTTTCAAAATTCATATTTGGGTATTTTGAATTTTTTTCGGGTACAATTACTTGAGTCCAATTGAATTTGGCTTTTGTTTGATGCAACTTGTTTGAAGTAAAATTTTTGAAATCAATAAATTCAATAACTAGAAGCGGTAGAACTAAAAGTAAAACCAATACTATCCGTAAGCTATTTATTTTAAAATTCTTAAAAATGGAATGGAATAAAACTACTGATAAAAAAACAAATTCAGGTAAAAAAAATCGAAACTGCGGCGATATAAAAAGTAGAAATACAAAATGAAAGGCAAGTACCAAATAAACAATCTTAATTTTTCGATTTGATTTAAATGAAATAGTAAAAGGAGTAATTACAAAAAGCATCAAACATCCTAAATTAAAAATTCGGTTGATGCCACCCATTGTTACCCATGATTTAAGTTTACTTAGTAGGGAAACATTGTTACTTACGTTTTCTTTAAAATAGCCGTAATTTATTGTTGCTGAAGAAATAAAGTGCATCATTTTTTCGGGAACTATCCAATCTACTTTGGCTTTACTTACCGATGCAGGATAAAAAGGATATCCTGAAATAACAGTATTTTTTGCAATTAAAACACTAACAAGCACCACACTAACTAACATCAAAAACAGGAGTCTCTTTTTTTCTTTCCAAGAAATAAACAGTACTAGTAATCCAATTGGCGCAATGGTAATTTTAATAAAAAATAGAAATAAAAACAACAGACAAATTACTTTAAAATTGGAGCTGTTATTTTCCTTTTCAATATAAATATATAGTATAATTTGGCTCACTAAAATGATAATTAAATCAGGCGAAGGTGTATTTACAAATTGAAAAAAGAGAATATTAAAAATGAGTACCAATCCAATCCAATGCGTTTTATTGTTTTGTTTAAATTGTTTTTCAAATTCAATGATAAAATATAAAGAGCAAACTACCAAAACAAAGCCGTTTAAATCATTAAATCGGTCGCTAATAAAACTAAAATTAAAACCAGCTTGTAGTACATGAAACGTCGAATTTTGGGCTAAAAAAATATGTAAATTAGCTAATCCTTTTACAAAACCATATTCGTTTAGCCATTTAATGGTTTGAATATAATAACTTTCATTGTCAATAATAAACGGCAACTGCGCACATTTTGCTAACGAAAATGCAAGAATTAGTATTAGCACAAACTTGGACAATTTAGCTAAGTGCTTAACCTCTGTAATAGTTGCTTTATATTGATAAATTATCTCCTTACGTTGCCAAATAAATAACGCAATTTGAATAGAAAAGTTAACTAAAAACAACTCCAACCCTAATTTCCAAAAAAAGCTGCAACAGGTTAATGCAAAACACTGCCCAAACAATCCAATAATAATAGTTACTAAACTACTTTCGGGTTTTAAACGCAACATTGTTGAAATAGCCGTTCCTGTTGTAACAGAAAAAAATAAAACCAGAATCCAGGTTAGAAAAAGTAAAGCCATACCATTTATTTAGCAATTGCGCCATCAACCATTACTAGTTTTCTGTCGGCCATATTTGCCAAATCCTCGTTATGAGTTACAATAACAAACGTTTGTCCAAACTCGTCTCTTAGTTTAAAAAACAATTGATGTAAATTTTCGGCAGAGGCTGTGTCCAAATTCCCCGACGGTTCGTCAGCAAAAATAACCAAAGGCTTGTTAATTAATGCTCTAGCTACGGCAACTCGCTGTTGTTCACCGCCCGACATTTCGTTAGGTTTATGATGGATTCTTTCAGAAAGTCCTAAATAATTTAATAATTTTTTTGCCTCAGGTTCCACCTCATTCTTTTCTTTCCCCGCAATAAATGCCGGAATACAAACGTTTTCTAAAGCAGTAAACTCTGGTAAAAGTTGGTGAAACTGAAAAATAAAACCCAAATTTTGATTCCTAAATTTAGACAATTGATTGTCTTTCAAATTCAACAAAGCGGTATCATTAATAAACAATTCACAGTTTTCGTCCCTATCAGGAAGATCCAAAGTACCCAAAATTTGTAAAAGTGTTGTTTTTCCTGCACCCGAAGCCCCAACAATAGATACAATTTCACCTTTTTTAATATGCAAATCTACCCCTTTCAATACCTGAAGGTGGTCGTATTTTTTAAATATATTTTTTGCCCGAATCATTTTTAAACATTTTTTACAAAGTAACAATTATTTCTACAGTTTTAAGAAAAAATTTTTCTGAAACAGCTATTAAAAATAAGTTAATTAATACAAATAAACTAATTTTTAAACTAACTTTGATTTTCCATTTCAAGTCTATGAAAAAAATCATCACCCTATTTTCAACCCTGCTATTTGCCGGGTGTCAATCATCAGCACAAAATAAAATAACAACCAAAACCGAACATAAAATGCAAGCAAACGAACAAATTGCCACTTTTGCAGGTGGTTGCTTTTGGTGTACAGAAGCCGTTTTTTTAGAAATTGATGGCGTACAATCTGTAACCTCAGGATACATCGGCGGAACAGTTATAAACCCAACCTACAAAGAAGTTTGCAACGGCACCACAGGTCATGCCGAAGCCATTCAAATTGTTTTCGACACCAACAAAGTCTCGTTTGAAGTGCTTTTAGAACTGTTTTTTGCCACCCACGACCCAACCACCCTCAACCGTCAAGGAAACGACATTGGCACCCAATACCGCAGTGAAGTATTTTACCATAACCAACAACAAAAAGAGACAACCGAAAATTATATTATTCAACTTCAAAAAGAGCATACCTATGGCTTCGGAACTACCGTTGTTACCAAAGTTTCGCCAGCTACAACATTCTATCCCGCAGAAGATTACCACCAAAACTACTACAACCAAAACAAAGACCAAGGCTATTGCCATTACGTAATTACCCCCAAAGTAGAAAAAGTGAAAAAATCATTCAAAAAATATTTAAAAACCAATAATTAACCTCATTATTAGAAGCACACAACCTCGTTCCAATCGGTATTTTGTCCTGCTTTCGCCTTTATCTTGCTCCGTAAACTTCGCAAGGATATCGGCTCAATCAGGGCTAAATATGAAAAGTAGTTTTTCAGTTCACTTTTTGTTATAAGGCAATAGGCAATAGGCACAAAGCTTAATCATTGTTAAAAATAAAAAGTAGTTTTTAGTTGACATTTTTAGTATTTTAAAAATTCAAAGTCAAAACTTAACGCCTTTGCGAGAAAAAAACAAAAACATCAAAACTATTTTTTTATCTTTGAAAAATATAATAGATATCTGCCAATCTAAAAGTATAATAATAACGCAATGACTTTTGTGTGTTAACTAGTTCGCAGTAATCTCTCGCAAATTAGAAAATAGAGATATTTTAAATAAAAAGAAATGAAAAAAAATTGGATTATTTTACTTTTTATAGTTTCATTTAAAATGAACGCACAGAACAAAAGCGAATCTATTGAGACTGTAAATATTTATACTAATAATCATAATAAAATAAATGATTCTATAAATTTCGAAGAAGTTTCATTCGATAACTTAATAAATTACCCTGAAAAATATAGAAAGAAATTTATTCGTATTTCTGGTTTCCTCCATTTAGACTTACCTTTTTGTGTTTTCTATAAAACCGAAGAAGACTATAATAAGAAAGAAAAGTTAAACGCAATTGCATTTATAATGCATAAAGAAGATAGTTATCAAATGAGCAAAAAATTCAACAATAAAGTTGCAATAGTTTCTGGTATTTTTGAATTAATGACTACTCAAAATGAACTAACGAAAGGAGTTTATGAGATTCATCGTGTTGACACTTTAAGATAAAAAAACAATATGCCATCAGCTATACTTTCGCTCCGTCTGAAAGCCGAGCAATGAATTGTAATCTACAAATACCATTTGGTACTATCTAGCTGAGCGAAAAAACGCTTTTTTATCCAAACTTTTTGATGTTTTTGTAAGAAATATTGTGGGTTTTTTACATTCTGAATTTAGCAGAAATGTAAATAAACTGTAATTAAATTATATTTGTCTAAATTTTATTTATATTTACATTATGAATAAAAAGTATCAAATAGAGTTAGATTTTTTAATTGACAAATTAACCAATTCAATAGAAAATGTTAATTCTGGCGACAGTTTCCCTACTGAAATTTCATTATTGAATTCTGAAGATATAAAAAAAATTACAAAATCAAACGGATGGCAATTTAATTGGAAAAATGAGTTTAAAAAACCTGAAAATGAAATATACAAACTGACAATTAATAATAATCCAAATATTATACAAGGTTTAGTATCTTTAGAAGTAAAATCAGATCATGTTTTTATGCATCTAATCGAAAGCGCTCCTTTCAATATTGGAAGAAACAAAACATATTTAGGTGTTCCAGGAAATTTAGTTGCATTTGCTTGTAAACTCTCTTTTCAGCGTGGACATGAGGGTTTTGTTTCGTTTATTGCCAAAACACAATTAATAGAACATTACAAAAAATCATTAGGAGCTATCAATTTTGGTGGACAATTAATGATTGTTAACAATAAAGCAGCGTTAAATTTAATTGGTAAATATTTTAAAAATTAAAAAAAATGGGAATAGTAAAAGAACCTTTAGACATAGACTTTGTAGTTGAAAACAGACCACTAACAAAGGAAGAAGAAAGACAAATTAGTGAATATATAAGTTCTCAAAAAAAGAAAAGAGAATCAAAAAACAACACTAACTCTAGAATTTTAAAAAATAAACAGAAAGTATAAATGTACTTCTGCCAACACCTAAAGTTTCATTTCGGCTCATAGTCGATCAATGAATAATAATCTACAAATACCATGTGTTACTATCGGGCTGAATGAAAAAACGCTTTTTTATCCAAACTTTTTTGTTAATTTTGTTTTAAAGATTGTGGGGTTTTTTCTCAGCCTGAGGTTTTAGGTAAGCATAACAAAAATTGGTAAATTCAGAAAATTATGAAACAAAAGATTATTTTATTTGGAGTAGGTTTAATTAACCTTTTACTCTTTTTTATTTTTTTAAAATTTGTTTTATTTAGTATTTCTTATGGCGTTTTTTTTATTGCATTAACTTTATTTCTATCAGCTATTTTTACAAAAAAAATAAAAGAAAGTATTTTATTAAAAACGTTAATTATTCCTTTACCTGTTTTTCTGTTTTCAATACTCTTTATTTTAGAGGCTAAAAGCCTGTGGCTAATTCTTCCGTTTTATTTACTAGTGACCTATTTAGGAATCGTTTTTTTTAAGAAAAAGTATATATCAATGGTTGTATTTATAGTAATAGCTGTTTTCTTTTGTCTTAACACAATACCACGATTATTATTTAATAGTTTGTCAATAAAGACTGATCACACCGAGCTTACCTACAATTTTGAAGATTTATTAAAAAATAGAAGTGTAACTAATAATGATAATTCATCGGAAATTATTGTTTTAGCCTTTTTCAATACTTGGTGTGCCCCTTGTATCCAAGAATTTCCCGAATTACAAAAACTAAAAGACTCATATGAGGATAATAAAGTCAGAGTTGTTTTAGTCTGTGCAGGCGAAATGGACACTAAAGAAAAAGTCCTTGAATTTTATAAAAAAAGAAATTTGAATTTTGATTTGTGGTATGACAAAAATTCAAAAGTATATAAAGAAAATCAATTATTAGGAGTTCCCTCATTAATAGTGTTGGATAAGGAAGGTAAAATTATTCATAAACATTCTGGTTTTAATGAAGGAATTAAATTAGAAAACCAAATTTCTCGAATTATTGATAATGCACTTTAAGAGGAAATGCCATCCTATAACAACTAGACTTTCGTTCCGGCTGAAAGCCGAGCAATGAATTGTAATCTACAAATACCATTTGGTACTATCGAGCTGAATGGAAAAACGCTTTTTTATCCAATTTTTTTCCTGTTTTGTTTTAAAGATTGGTTTTTTTTTTTCAAAGTTCAACTTTAGCAGTACTAATTTGATCAATATTGAGTAAAATTAAAATATTGTACATATATTTGTACAAAATATAATAATTATGTTAGTAGCAAATATTTCAGATTTCAGAAAAGATATTAAATCTTATTTTGATAAAGTAGCAACAAACTTTGAAACGCTTATTATAAATCGTGGAAAAGATTCAGGGATTGTTGTGATTTCACTTCAAGAATATAATTCACTAATTGCTACAAATTATGAATTATCAAACCGAACTAACGAAAGTAGGTTAGATGCTGCTATTGATAAATTTAAAAGCGGTAAGTCATTTTCTAAAGACTTAATTGAGGAATAAAATGAAATATGTATTTGTTGATGAATCTTGGGAGGATTACTTGTATTGGCAAAAAAATGACAAGAAGAAAGTAAAAAAAATAAATGATTTACTCAAAGATATTTCAAGAAATCCTTTTGAAGGAATAGGAAAACCAGAACCATTGAAATACAAGTATGCCGGATTTTGGTCAAGAAGAATTGATGATGAACATAGACTTATTTATAGATGTATTGATGATGAAATTCAAATTTTGAAATGCAGACATCATTACGAATTGTAATCAACAAATTCCAATAAAAAATAATAGCAACGAGTTTAACTCAAGTCTGGCTGAAACCCATTACTTTCAGGTGTTTATAGGATTTTCCAAACGTTTTTTGTTAGTATTTCAAGAGGATTTATTTCCTCTTTTTTCGAATTAAAACTAATCTTGCTTAATGCCTTAATTGTTAAAAAAAATAAATTTTAAAAATAAATTGGTTCAAGGACTAATGCTACCTGTTTTCACAAATTTTAAAACTTTGTAACTCAAAAACTCATAAATTTTCCAACTGAAAATCTACTCGTGTATTTTAGCCCCGATTGAGCTGATATCCTCCTGAAGTCCCGTAGGGCGAAGGAGATAAAGGCGAAAGCGGGACAAAATAGCTTTTGAAACGGGATGGTGTGCTCCTGAAAAAAAAGGTGCTGCTTTTGTTGTTTTGGGGTGTGTTATTGGTTGCTTTTTTTGTCAAAGAAATTGGCTATAAAACCAAGTTTGAGTCGGTGTAACATTTTTTTTTCAAACGCCCAAAAAAATGTAAATTGACCGAACAAATAGCCGATGAAAACCAATAATATTTGGTAAATTGGGAAAATTAAAAGTATTCGGAAAGGGATATAAAGTAGTCCAACGTTTTCTTTGGTTAATCCAATTAGGTTGGCTAGTGGTTTTGCTAGTACCGCAGATGTTGAGCCTGTGATGGCAAAGACTATAAAAATTAGGGCTAATTGCCAGTTGGAGTTGATGCCCCAACGTTTTTTTAAATTGTTCATTTGGTAGAGTAAAGATGCAAATTTACCTAATTTTAATTTGTGGTACAAATGGTTGGTAAAGTGTTTGAAATTTGGAAAAAAAATAGGCTGTCTAAAAAAGTTTTAGACAGCCCATTTTATTATTATTTGAGATTATTTACCTCCAAATAGTTTTCCGAAAATACCACCAATACCTCCTGATTTGTTGGTTACTGCTGCAATTGCGTCGCTCATTCCAACGGTTCCGTCGCCGTCTTGATCAAGACCCAACATACCTCCGTATTTGGAAACAGCATCCATAAGTCCGCCATTACCACCTGATACCGCACCTACTAAATCGGTTATGTTAAAACCTGGTTGGTTGGGGTCTTTTGCTTTATTTACTAATCCGCTTAATATTTGCGGGATTAAGCCACTTGCTACGCCACCGGCAGCTTCTTGCGATAAACCAAATTTTTCGCCAAGGTTTCCGGTTACTTTGCTTGATAGTTCTTGTACTACAGGATTGCTCATGTCAATTGGTGATTTTCCTGATAATAAACCAGCCAAATCGCCAAAATTTCCGCTTGTTGCCATGTCTTTTAATCCAGAAAGTAATGATCCGCCTGCTTCTTGCATTACTGCTTCGTTGTGTTCGTTTGGTACGGCAGGGTTGTTTACTACTGCATTTGTTCCGAATTGTTTTACGAGGTCTGTTAATTGTTCAAACATTTTTGTATAGTTTTATTTTGGTTAATAAATTTTAGTATCGAATTAACAAATTGTGTGCCATTAATTTTTTAAGATAGAATAAATTTGATCAGCTAACTCAGTTCCAATTCTGTCCTGGGCTTCTAAGGTTGCTGCGCCAATATGCGGAGTTAACGAAATACTTGGGTGCATTAAAATTTTAATTTCTGGAGTGGGTTCGTTTTCAAAAACATCCAATCCTGCAAACAATACTTTTTTGGCGTCCAAAGCATCAATCAATGCTACTTCATCAATAACGCCACCACGAGAAGCGTTTACAATCCCAACACCATCTTTCATTTTTGAAAATTCTGTTGCTCCAATTACATACCCTTTTTGGGCAGGTACATGAAGCGAAATAAAATCAGATTGAGCAATGACTTCCTCCAAAGGTTGCGAAGTAATATCAATACTTATTGAATCTCCTGTAAAAAAATCAACTTTTATGGTAGCTTTTTCTAAAAAGGTATCTGCTGCTATAACTTTCATTCCTAGTCCCAAAGCCATCTTTGCAACGGCTTGTCCAATTCTTCCAAAACCGATAATTCCGATTGTTTTTCCTCTCAATTCAATTCCGTTGGCGTAGGCTTTTTTAAGCCCTTCAAAATTGGTATCGCCTTCCAAAGGCATATTTCTGTTTGAGTCATGTAAAAAACGAACTCCATTAAATAAGTGCGAAAAAACCAACTCGGCAACACTTTCAGACGATGCTCCTGGAGTGTTGATTACGTGTTTACCGTTTTCACGTGCATATTCTACATCAATATTATCCATTCCAACACCACCACGACCAATAATTTGTAGTCCTGGGCACGCATCAATAATATCTTTTCTTACTTTTGTGGCACTTCGCACCAAGAGAACTTTTACATCATTTGCATTGATATAATTGGCTACTTGTTCTTGTGCTACTTTTGTGGTAATTACTTCAAATCCGCTTTTTTCTAAAGCTTTAATTCCACTATCTGAAATTCCGTCGTTTGCTAATACTTTCATTTTTGAGTTTATGAGTTTTTGAGTTTATGAGTTTAAACTCATCTATTAATTAATATTCTGTTTTTTAAATTTTGTTTAACAGTTGCAAACCATTCTTCTTTAACAATACTTAATACTATTGCATCTATTCTGTTTCCATCGGCATCGGTGCTGAAGCTTCTTAAAACTCCTTCTTCAACGCAACCTATGCTTTTCATGGCAGCTATACTTTTTTGGTTTAAATTATTGGCTCTAAAACCAACTCGTTCTAAATTCAATTTTTCAAAGGCAAATTCCAACAGCAAATACTTGCAATTTTTATTTAAAGCAGTTCCTTGAAATTCTTTTCCGTACCAAGTAAAACCTATTTCTAAAAATTTTGCTTCAAAATTGATATTGTAATAACGAGTACTTCCTGCAACTTTATTACTTTTTTTATCCCAAACTATAAAAGGATATTCTACCAGTTTATCTTTTTGAGATAAAGCTCTTTCAATATATTTGTTTAAGTTTTCAGGACTATCTGGTCCATTGGCATTGAAACTCCAAAGTTCGGGTTCGTTTATCGAAAATGTCACTAATTTTTCAAAATCAGTAGCTTGTAACGGATGTAAACGCACTACATCATTTTCTAAAATATAATCTTCTTTAAAGTTGAAATTCATTTTGATTTTTTATTTTTTGGTTCAGGGTTATATTTTTCTGTTTCATATGAAAAAATTACGCTTGTAATTTTCCATTCTCCGTTAATTTTCATTAAGCCCCAACTTTCTTTACCCCAATTAATCTTGACGTTTTTCTCCCAAAAGCTGTAGTCAAAAATTACTGTAGCAATTGCTCCGTCTTCTTTTATGTCAATGTTATAAAACTTTTCTTCATCAGTTCCCAAATCAGAAATACTTCTGTAAAATGATTTGTAGTCGCTTGAAAAATTATCTTTTTTAGAACTGTCTTTCTTTAATCTTTCTTGTTGCGTTTTTTCTTTAAAAACACCACTCCAAACTACTTTTTCAGGTTTGTCATAAAAAAGATTATAGAACTTTATACTGTCTTTTTTTACAAGACATTCCATGAATGTATTAATTACGTTCTTTATTTGAACCGAATTAACACTTTCCTTTTTTTGAGAAAAAGAGTTTTGCAGAACAAAAACTAAAGATAAAAACAGAAATAACTTTTTCATAATTAAACTGCTTTCTCCAAAGCTTGCATCACATCTACCAAAACTTGAACACTTTCTAACGGCAAAGCGTTGTACATGGAAGCTCTATAACCACCAACAGAACGATGCCCTGGCAATCCTGAAATTCCTGCTTCTTTCCACATTTTATCAAAAATAGGAGCGTGGTTTTCATCATTTAATAAGAAGGTTGCATTCATAACACTTCTGTCTTCAATCGCTGCAGCACCTTTAAATAAAGGGTTTCTGTCAATTTCATTGTATAATAAAGTAGCTTTTTCTTCATTGATTTTTTCAATGGCAGCAATTCCTCCTAAATTTTTCAACCATTGTAAAGTTAATAAGGAAGCATATACAGGGAAAACAGGTGGCGTATTGTACATACTTTCTGCTTTGATGTGTTTTTCATAATCCAACATACTAGGGATAGTTCTGCCAGATTTTCCAAGGATTTCTTCTTTTACAACGATTAATGTTGTTCCTGCTGGTCCCATATTTTTTTGTGCTCCTGCATAAATCAAATCAAATTTTGAAAAATCCAACACTCTAGAAAAAATATCCGAACTCATATCACAAACCACAGGAATGTTTGTTTCTGGAAATGATTTCATTTGTGTGCCAAAAATGGTATTGTTGCTTGTACAATGAAAATAGGACGCATCAGTAGGAATTGCGTATTCTTTTGGAATAAAATTATAGTTAGCCTCTTTTGACGAAGCAACCACTTCGGTTGTACCAAATAATTTTGCTTCTTTGATGGCATTGTTTGCCCATGTTCCTGTATCTAGATAAGCCGCTTTTCCGTCTTGTTTCATTAAATTATAAGGTACCATTAAAAACTCTAAACTGGCACCTCCAGCCAAAAATAAAGCTTGGTATCCTTTTCCTTCAAGTCCTAAAAGCTCCAAAACTAGTGCTCTTGCTTCGTCCATTACAGCTACAAAGTCTTTACTTCTGTGCGATATTTCTAAAAGGGATAATCCAGATTCGTTAAAATTTAAGATGGCTTCCGCCGATTTTTCGAAGACTTCTTGTGGTAAAATACATGGTCCTGCGCTGTAGTTGTGTTTTTTCATGGTTGTTTTCAAAAATTAAAATGCAAATTTCGGAAAACATCCAAAAATAAAGGGTAATTAAAATGTAATAATTAGGCTGTGTTTTTAACGAAAACGTTATAGTTATTAAAATTTATTGCGAATTTTTCAATCAAATTTGCGATAAGAATGAAAGAGTGTCAATAGTATCAGCATAATCCCAAAGATTTGGCAATTGGGTTTGTCCAAATGGAATAGAGTTGGGTAATAATTTATTAGAAACCACACATTGTATTTGGTCAGCTTCATTTTTTAATTTATTTTCAATTGATTCAATCGATTCATAATGCTCGTAAAAAATCGAAGAAATAGGAGAGGAGTAGCTAGTATCTTCTTTTAATGTGATAAATTCATTATCTAACAATTTGAAATTGCTCATTAAAAAAACAGCTTTATTATAATCGTAGTTGTTTGCATATTTTTCATAAAAAACAACATCTTTATAAGCATATATTGCTTTAAAAAACATTTCAAAATTATAATCTTTTGGTACAAAAAGTTTGGAAACATTTCGGCATCCCAAACCAAAATATCTAAAAATGTCTTCGCCCAAAGCAATTAATTCTTCATGAGTTTCATTGCCATCTAAAACAGCAACCGAATTTCTGTTTTTTCTTATAATGGAAGGCTTGTCTTTAAAATAATATTCAAAATAACGAGCGGTGTTGTTGCTTCCTGTGGCAATTACGGCATCAAAATTCTCGAGTTTACCTTCAGTAAAAGTGATGTATTTTTCAATTTCAGGATTGATTGAAATTAAATATTTTGCCAAAAAAGGCAATAGTTTTTGATCGTTTGATGAGGTTTTCACCAAAACTTTATGTCCAGAAATAAGGACACTTAAAAAATCGTGAAAACCAACCAAAGGTATATTTCCTGCAAGAATTAATCCAACTGTTTTAGGTTGAAGTGTTGAAAAATTATAAGGCTGTAGCCAAATATTAATATTTTCTTCGGTAAGCGCTTTGCTCCAAGATTGTATGGAAAAATATACTTGCTCAGGCGTAAACCAACCATTGTGCGATTGAGAAAGTTCTATTAATGAAACAAAATCATTAAAAAATAATTCATTATTTAAAACAGAAGCCTGCTTACGGTTTTCTTTTTCAGAAAATTGACCTAAAAATTTTCCAAGTTCTATAAAACAACTTATTTTATCGTTTTGTAACATTTGTTTATTTGTTTATAACAAGATTTGATTGTAATTTTGCACAAAAATAAGTAAAAGTAATTAGGCTTTGACCAAAAGTAAAAAAAAGATATCTCATTTTTTTTGAACGCAAACCTGATTTAAATTTTAATATACACATAGTACTATGGCAATAATAATAACAGACGAATGCATTAATTGTGGTGCTTGCGAACCAGAATGTCCAAATACAGCAATATATGAAGGTGCTGACGATTGGCGATACAAAGACGGTACGAAATTGAAAGGTAAAATTATTTTGCCAGATGGTACAGAAGTAGATTCAGATGCTGCACAAACCCCAATATCTGACGATGTTTATTACATTGTACCTGGTAAATGTACCGAGTGTAAAGGTTTTCACGAAGAGCCACAGTGTGCTGCGGTATGTCCTGTAGATTGTTGTATTCCAGATGATAACCATGTTGAAAGCGAAGAAACGCTATTAAACAGACAAGCATTTTTGCACAATGAATAATAAAAAAAACTACTTATTTAAGTAGTTTTTTTTTGTTCTATTCTTCTCTATTCTGAAATTTGGTTCGTTTGCTGCCTTCATACATTTCGTATTTTACAAAACGGGCTTCGAGGCTACCGTTGAATAATTTTATTTTACGGGAAGGTTTTAATCCTACAAATTTAAGTGCATCCAAATTGGCAGTAATGAACCAAGCGTTGGTATTGGGGTAATTTAGTTTTAGGGTATCGCCCAATTCTCTGTAAAAACGCTCCATTTGAATGTCAAGGCGTTCGCCGTAAGGTGGGTTAAAAACCATTTGTAGTGGTCCTTGATTTTCTTTTTTGCTTTCAAAAAAGTTGGCTAGTTCTATGGTTACATAATCATCAAGGTTGGCGTTTTTGATGTTTGCTTTGGCTTTTTCTACGGCGCTTGGTGCTTTGTCATATCCTTTTATGGTATGATGAAATTCGCGCGTGCGCTTCATTAAGGCATCAATTATTTGGTCAAAAAGGTCGTTGTCCCAGTCGTTCCATTTTTCAAAAGCAAATTCTTTTCGGTTGATGTTGGCTGGAATATTACACGCTATCATGGCAGCTTCGGCAAGAATGGTTCCAGAGCCACACATGGGGTCTATGAAATCGCTTTTGCCTTCCCAACCTGATAAAAGGAGCATTCCTGCGGCAAGTACCTCGTTGATGGGTGCAATGTTGGTGGCTGTTTTGTACCCACGTTGATGCAATGAATTACCAGAAGTATCAAGGGCTACAGAGCATTGGTCTTTGTCGATATGAATATTGATGCGCAGGTCTGGAAAATCTTTGTCCACACTTGGGCGTTGTCCTGTACGTTCTCTGAACTGATCTACAATAGCATCTTTGCATTTTTGTGATACAAATTGAGAGTGTTTGAAGTACTCGGAATGTATGGTGGTGTCAATTACAAAAGTTTGATTTGGATTAAGGTATTTGGACCAATCCATACTTTGAATACCTTTGTAAAGACTCGTTTCGTTGTTTGCTCTGAAATAATAAATTGGTTTTAAAATTTTTAGTGCAGTTCTAAGCGAAAGGTTTGCTTTATACATAAAGCCTTTGTCGCCTTTAAAGCTTACCATTCGTGTGCCTTGTTCTACATCTTGAGCGCCCAATTGTTGTAACTCTTTGGCTAATATTTCTTCAAAACCGAAAAAGGTTTTGGCAATCATTTTAAAATTTTGGTTCATTGTATTTGTTTCAATATAGATAAAAAAATGGTTTATAAATTAGCCCCGATAGAGCCGATATCCTCCCGAAGTCCCGAAGGGCGAGGGAGATAAAGGCGAAAGCGGGAATGACCATTGTAAATAAATCCCAAGCCATTTGCTTCAATAAAAAGAAAACGTTGTTATTTAGTGCAAAAATACATTAAATTTGCAGGATTAGAATTCAATTTACCATAATAAATGTTAGTTACAGAAAATACGAAATCCGAAAGTTGGTTTGAATCATGGTTTGACACGACTTATTATCATATTTTATACAAGGACAGAAATTACCGAGAGGCGCAGCTTTTTATGGATAATTTGACGCAGTATTTGAATTTGCCGAGTAAGGCAAAAGTGCTGGATTTGGCATGTGGGAAGGGGCGTCACGCCATTTATTTGAATCAGTTAGGGTATGATGTTGTGGGTGCTGATTTGAGTGAAAACAGCATTGAAGAGGCTGCGAAAAATGAAAATGATGGGCTTCGTTTTGTGGTGCACGATATGCGTGAAAGTTTTGATGAAAAGTTTGATGCAATTTTTAATTTGTTTACAAGTTTTGGGTATTTTGAGCATGAATCGGATAATTTAAAGACGTTGTTGGCAATAAAAAATAGTTTGTCGGACTATGGTTTTGCGGTGATTGATTTTATGAATGTGCATAATGTGCTTGAAAATTTGGTTCCGAATGAGGTGAAAACCGTTGACGGGATTGATTTTAAAATACAACGTTACGAAAAAGACGGCTACATAGTTAAAGAAATTGATTTTGAGGATAAAGGGCAAGTGTTTCATTTTGAAGAGAAAGTGAGAGCATTGACTTTAGAACATTTTCAATCGATGATGAACGAGGCTGGGATTGATTTGTTGGATATTTTTGGAGATTATAAATTGAAGAAATTTCATAAAAAGGATAGCGAACGATTAATAATGATATTTAAATAATGAATTACTTTTTGCCATTGTTGTCTGTACTGTTGGGGTATGGTATTGCATTGTTTGTAAAGCCAGAGTCCAAAAAGCGCTTAAAACTTTTGTTAGCTTTTAGTGGTTCATTTTTATTATCACTCACGGTAATGCACTTGTTGCCAGAGGTATATCAAAGTGACAAATCGACTATTGGTGTTTTTATAATGGTTGGAATTTTGTTTCAAATTATTTTAGAATTTTTTTCGAAAGGAGCAGAGCACGGACATGTTCACGGGCATGAAAAAATTGCAAAAATGCCTTGGTTGTTGTTTATTAGTTTGTGTTTGCATGCTTTTTTGGAAGGTTTTCCGGTTGGTCATCATCACGATTTAGCCATTGGAATTGCCATCCATCATTTGCCAATTGCGGTTATACTTACTACTTTTTTCTTGCATGCCGAGTTGAATAAAAAAGCGTTGTTTTTGTTTATGCTTACTTTTGCAATAATGACACCTTTGGGGACATTGTTTTCAGAAAATGTAGCGTTTGTAAACGATTATTACAGTGAGTTAACAGCTATAGTTATAGGGATTTTATTTCATATATCTTCCACTATTATTTTTGAAAGTAGTGAAGGACATAAATTCAATATTGCCAAAGTTTCGATGATATTATTAGGAATGGTTTTGGCTTATTTTTTATAAATTAAAGTTTAAAAAAATGACTTTCACAAAAACTACCGAGCAATCTTCAAAATACGAACATTTGGAAAAAATGTCTATTGCAGATTTGCTTTCAAATATAAATAAAGAAGACCAAACAGTGCCACTTGCAGTTCAAAAAGCGTTGCCGCAAATAGAAAAAGTAGTAGCCGCAGTAGTAGAAAAAATGCGTCTTGGCGGACGTCTTTTTTACATTGGGGCAGGCACATCGGGACGATTAGGTATTGTTGACGCTTCAGAATGTCCGCCAACTTTTGGCGTTCCATTTAATTTGGTAAACGGAATCATTGCTGGTGGCGATGCTGCCATCAGAAAAGCTGTAGAAAATGCAGAGGATAATACCTCACAAGCCTGGATAGACCTTCAACAACATACTATAAATAAAAATGATGTTGTGGTAGGTATAGCAGCATCAGGAACCACGCCTTATGTTATTGCAGGATTAGAAAAATGCAATCAAAATAATATTGCAACCGCTTGTATTACTTGCAACGAGGGAAGCCCTTTGGCATTAACTGCTAACCACCCAATTGAAGTAGTTGTTGGCCCTGAGTTTGTAACTGGAAGCTCCCGTATGAAAGCTGGCACAGCTCAAAAATTAGTTCTCAATATGATTTCTACTGCAACTATGATTCAGTTAGGCAAAGTAAAAGGAAACAAAATGGTCGATATGCAATTGAGTAACAATAAGTTGGTTGACCGAGGCGTAAAAATGATTATGGAGGAAATTCCAGTTGATTACCAAACGGCATCCGAATTATTATCAAAATATGGCAGCGTTAGAAACGCTGTAAACAACTATCAATCCTAACAAAATGGCAAACCAATTATTAATCAACAAAGGCATCAAAAAACTTTTTATTGCGCTGCCACAAATGTTTATTGGACCCGCAGTGTTGTATAACTCCTTTAGCAATCAACACACAAATTGGCATTATTTGGTAATGGCTATTGGAATATTTTTATGTTTAAATTCAATGTGTTTTGCATTCATGGGTTTAAATACGATTGTGAAAGGACTTTTTGATGACAAAGAATAAAAAAATATGAAAAAAATAACTACACTTTTATTAGTCGCAATTTTAACTATTTCATGTTACAAACCTGAACGAAACTGCTCCGATTTCAAAACTGGAAAATTTCAGTTTAATCAAATTATAAATGGTAAAAAACACACCACTATTTTTGAACGAACAGACAAATTTCAGATAGAAACCTATAACGGATCAACCGATACAGCAACCGTTAGATGGGTAAACGATTGCGAATTTGTGCTCGAAAAAATCCACCCAAAAAGCCGCGAAGACAAAAAAGCAATCAGCATGCGCATCCTTTCAACCACAGATTCGACCTATACTTTTGAGTATTCTTTTGTAAACGACCCAAAAAAACAACTAGGAACTGTAACAAAAATAAAATAGTTACGTATAACTTTAAAAATAAATATTTAATACAATGATCGAATTAATTTCCAACCCAAACGCATGGATTGCTTTATTAACCCTAACTTTTTTAGAAATAATTTTAGGAATAGATAACATCGTTTTTTTATCAATTGTTTCAGGTAAATTAGAAGAAAAAGACCAACCCAAAGCCCGAAGAATCGGATTATTATTAGCCATGGCGTTCAGAATTGTGCTACTTTTTGGTATCTCGTGGGTAATGAGTTTAAAAAAATCATTCTTCGATTTTGATTTTGGATTTTTATCAGGCGGAATATCTGGACAAAGCCTAATTATTTTTGGCGGAGGCCTCTTTTTATTATACAAATCAGTTTCAGAAATACATCACAAATTAGAAGGCGAAGAAGAAGGATCCAACGGAAAAGCCAGCAATTCATTAGGCGCAGCTATTATTCAAATAGCTCTTTTAAACATCGTTTTCTCATTCGACAGTATTTTAACAGCCATTGGTTTAGTAAGTGCAGCCGAGCCACCAGTAGGTTTTGGACCCGCAGGCGCCATCGAAATTATGATTATGGCAATCATTATTTCAATCATTATCATGATGATTTTTGCAGGACCAGTAAGCAAATTCGTAAACAATCACCCAACCATTCAAATTTTAGGATTGTCGTTCTTAATTTTAATTGGAGTCATGCTTTTAGCCGAAGGTTCGCACCTAGCCAACTTTAAATTCTTTGGTGGCGAAACCGTTCACAGCATCCCAAAAGGCTATTTATACTTCGCCATTTTCTTTTCTTTATTCGTAGAGTTTTTAAATCTAAAAATGAAGAAAAACAGCAAACCAGTACAATTAAAAAACAGTACAATAGAAGACGAAAAGCTTTCAGATTCAGATATTACAAATTAGTAGCAACAGGCTCGGGCATTTTCAACAATGGCAATTCCTGCTTTCCGTTCTATCTTTTATAAAAAAAACTACCCCTTTCAGAAAAAGAAAGGGGTAGTTTTTTTTATAAAAGGATGCCACTTCAATCAGGGCTAAATTCCAAAGGTTATGGATTAGAAATTCATCTTTTAATAGACGTTTTTCTTTAAACTGATTACTCCAAACTCAACGTAATTTGTCCGTCATCATCGGTATCCGTAGGAATATCTCCTTGTTCAATTTCATCACCATTAGTAACCGTTTCCACAATCTCTTCTTCTGGCTCTTCAAAAGGCAATGATTCTAACAAATTTACTTGTCTCAATTTATCTGTAGTCAATTGATTTCCAATAGCCTTAATTCCTTTTACAGCAATAAATTGTTCCAAATCAATCGTTTGATTCTCTTTTTGAATACCTTTCACTTTTGCAAAAACAATTTCAGCCACAGGACGCCAATCTGTCGAAACAATTTCTAATTGCGATTTTTCATGTTCGGTAATAAATAGTTCTTCTTTATTCTCATTCTCTACCAAAAAACGTTTCACAAAATAACGTTCTTTTTCACCATCATAATAAATCGTCGATATAGGTTTTTTCGGGTTCCATTTTTCCAACACAATCATATCTTCGTCAAAATGCGTAGTCAACTCCGGAATTATTGTTTTCAACTTTCCTGTCTGATTGATAATCAACAAACGGTCATTAGGTCTAAACTCACCAAGCAATTCGCCTCTTCCGTCCACATTCAATCGTTGTACCGTATCGTCGAACCACACTTTTCTTGGTCGCAAAGTCGAAATTCCTTTCTCCTTCAACTCAATTTTCTTAATCGGATATTTAGAAACGGTATTTCCTCTCGAAGCACGTCCTTTAATCGCAATATCAGAGAAATCTACATCCCATTTCAGTTTTTTAACACTTCCTACCTGACGCAATAAAATAGTCACCACTTCGGCTTCTCCATTTGGATTGGCAGAGAAATATAAGACCATTGAACCCGCATTTTCTTGCGTTAAATCGTAAAATTTATCACGAGTTACTCCCGAAACGTTAAAACGCTTGATAAACGTAGATCCGTTTTTACCATCGCGGTACATCATGTTATAAATGGTACGTTTGTCGTTTTTGTCAAACACCGCAATATGAATGATATCTTTGCCTACGAATTTTTTATCATCTACTTTGGCAATCATCATTCTACCATCTCTCAGGAAAACAATTACATCATCAATATCTGAACAGTCGGCAACATATTCGTCTTTCTTTAAACCTGTTCCAAAGAAACCTTCTTCTTTGTTCACATATAATTTGGTATTACGTAAAACTACTTTCGTAGCTTCAATCGTATCAAAACTTCTTAATTCCGTTTGGCGCTCTCTTCCTTTTCCGTATTTTTCTTTTAATTTGGCGAAATAATCAATAGCAAAATCAATTAAATTATCTAAATGATGTTGTACTTCTTTCATTTCGTCTTCTAACTTCGCAATAAAATCGTCCGCTTTATCCGAATCAAAACGTGTAATACGAATCATTGGAATTTGCGTTAATTTCTGTAAATCCTCATCAACAATTTCACGAACAAACGACTTTTTGAATGGTTCAAATTGCTTGTATAAATACTCGTAAAGTGTTTCTCTGTCCGAATACAATTTGAAATCGATATACATTTCTTCACGAATGAAGATCTTTTCTAAAGTAGAAAAATGCCATTTTGTTTTTAATTCTTCTAATTGAATTTCTAATTCTTTACGAAGTAAAACGACGGTTCTTTCTGTTGAAATTTTCAACATATGAGACACGCCCACAAAAAGTGGTTTGTTATCTTGAATTACACAACCTAAAGGCGCTACAGAAGTTTCACAAGCCGTGAAAGCATACAACGCGTCAATAGATTTATCTGGCGAAACGCCGGGGAAAAGATGAATTAATATTTCTACCTCAGCAGCCGTATTGTCTTCAATCTTTTTAATTTTTATCTTCCCTTTTTCATTGGCTTTCAAAATACTATCAATCAAAGTTGACGTATTGGTTGAAAACGGAATTTGAGTAATTACTAAGGTTTGCTTGTCTAATTGCGAAATTTTAGCACGCACTCGAACTCTTCCACCACGCATTCCGTCATTATAATTGGAAACATCTGCAATACCAGCCGTTTGGAAATCAGGATAAATGGTAAATGGTTTTCCTTTTAAAATTTTTATCGAAGCGTCAATTAATTCATTAAAATTGTGAGGCAACACTTTTGTTGACAATCCCACTGCAATTCCTTCGGCTCCTGAAGCTAGTAATAAAGGGAATTTAACGGGTAAATTATTTGGTTCTGCACGACGACCATCGTAAGAAACACCCCAATCGGTAATTTTTGGAGAATACAATACTTCCAAAGCAAATTTTGATAAACGCGCTTCAATATAACGAGAAGCTGCCGCACTATCGCCCGTTAGAATATTTCCCCAGTTTCCTTGACAATCGATAAGCAATTCACGCTGCCCAATTTGCACCATAGCATCACCAATACTTGCATCTCCGTGAGGATGATACTGCATCGTGTGCCCAACAACATTTGCTACTTTGTTATAACGACCATCATCCAACTCCTTCAAAGAGTGCATAATACGACGTTGAACCGGTTTGAAACCATCTTCAATAGCAGGAACAGCACGCTCTAAAATCACATACGAAGCGTAGTCCAAAAACCAATCTTTGTACATTCCTGTAACTTTGGTAATGGTATCTTCTGGATTTTCGTCGTTTTCGTAAAAATGTTGTCCTTCGAAGTGTTTGGCTTCTACTTCAATAATTTCTTCAGAAAGTTCTTCTTCTTGATTGTCGTCAATAGAATTTTCCTCTGAATTATGTTCAGTATTTTCCTCTTCTGGGTTAATGTTTTCTTCTTCGTCTTTCATTATAAAAGTTTAAAAGTTTAAGGTTTAGAAGTTTAAAAGTTGTGACTACTAAACTTTAAGTTTTTATTTGTTTTTTAATATTTTTATTAAATCCTCTTTACTAGGTAAAATCGTTTTGTATTTACTTGCAAAAATTTGTTCGTTATTTTCTGGTAATGTATATTCAACTACAAAATCACTTTTATTTTGGCAAAGTACTAATCCTATGGTTTTATTTTCGCCTTCCAAACGCATTTCTCTGTCATAATAATTCACATACATTTGCATTTGACCTAAATCTTGATGTTTTAATTCGCCAATTTTTAAATCGATTAAAACAAAACTTCGTAAAACCCTGTTGTAAAAAACCAAATCAATATAAAAATGTTTGTCGTCAAAAGAAATTCTTTGTTGTCTTGCCACAAATGCAAATCCGTGACCTAATTCTAACAAAAAATGTTCTAATTTGTTAATAATTTCTTCTTCTAATTGAGATTCTGAATACTGATTCAATTCGGGTAAACCTAAAAATTCTAAAATGTACGGATCTTTAATGAGATCCTTTGGTTTTTCAACAATTTGACCTTCCTCAGACAATTTTAAAATTCCTTCTTTGTCTCTGCTTAATGACAATCTTGTATATAAAGCCGAATCATATTGTCGTTTTAATTCGCGAACACTCCAATTGTATTTTTCAGTTTCAATTTCGTAGAAGCTTCGTTCTTTTTCATCATCGATTCGCATTAAAAAAGTGTAATGTGACCAAGTTAACTTGAAAAATGAAATTAATGTAGCAGAATCCATACTTTTAAATTCTATAGATAATGTCTGTGTTTTTTCATTTTGCAATTCCGTAATCAGTGATTGCGATTTTCTATCTTCAGAAATCCGCAACAGTGTCTCGGAATTTTGTATGTTCAATATCCGCAACAAAGTCTCGGATTTTGAATAAACCAAATAAAATTTCCTTATTCTTTCTAAAATATCTATAGAAAATCCCTTACCAAACTCACTTGTCAACTGTTCTGAAAGTCCTTTTAAAACTTGTTTTCCATATTCTGCTCGGTCTTTACCGTTTTGTTCTTCTTCAACAATCATTCTACCTATTTCAAAATAAGTAAAAGTCATGGTAGAATTTACGGTACGTAAAACTTGTTGACGAGCATTTTGCAATAACTCGGCAACTTGATGAAAAAGCATTATATTTTGAACTTCTTTAGACAAACAATTTCAATTTATAAATTTTAAACTTCCTCTTCCACTACATCTAATTCTACCTTCAAGTTATTTATAATAAAGTCTTGACGGTCGGGCGTGTTTTTACCCATATAGAATTCTAATAATTTCTCAATAGACGTGGCTTTGTCCAACATTACTGGATCAAGACGTATGGTTTCTCCAATGAAATTTTTAAACTCATCGGGCGAAATTTCTCCTAATCCTTTAAATCGAGTTATTTCTGGTTTTGGTTTGAGTTTTTCCATCGCCGCTTTTCGTTCTTCTTCCGAATAGCAATAAATGGTTTCTCTCTTATTTCGAATTCTGAATAATGGTGTTTGTAAAATATACAAATGCCCTTCTTTTATCATTTCAGGAAAAAATTGCAAGAAGAATGTAATTAACAACAAACGAATGTGCATACCATCGACATCGGCATCGGTAGCAATTACAATATTGTTGTAACGTAAATCTTCCATACTTTCTTCAATATTCAATGCCGCTTGCAATAAATTGAATTCTTCGTTTTCGTACACAATTTTTTTGGTCATACCATACGAGTTCAATGGCTTACCACGTAAACTAAATACGGCTTGTGTATTTACATCACGACTTTTAGTAATGGAACCCGAAGCCGAATCTCCCTCAGTAATAAAAAGCGTACTCTCTAAACTTCTTGGGTTTTTAGCATCGGTTAAATGCACTCTACAATCGCGTAATTTTTTGTTATGTAGATTGGCTTTCTTTGCTCTGTCTTTTGCTAATTTTCTAATTCCTGATAATTCTTTACGCTCGCGTTCAGCTTGTAAAATTTTGCGAAGTAAAGCATCGGCAACTTCTGGATTTTTATGTAAGAAGTTGTCTAACTTCGTTTTCATAAAATCGTTAACAAAGGTACGAACTGATGGCAAGTCAGGTCCCATATCGGTAGAACCTAATTTGGTTTTCGTTTGACTTTCAAAAACAGGTTCTTCAACACGAACCACAATTGCCGAAACAATTGATTTACGAATATCTGACGCTTCAAAAGGTTTGTTGTAAAACTCCTTTATGGTTTTCACTAACGCTTCACGAAAAGCACCTAAATGCGTTCCTCCTTGCGTGGTATTTTGTCCGTTTACAAAAGAATAATATTCTTCTGAATATTGGGTTTTACTATGTGTAATGGCTACTTCAATATCATCACCTAAAAGATGAATAATTGGATACACCATATCTTCTTCGGCAATGTTTTCTTCTAATAAATCTTTTAAACCATTGTCTGAATAATATTTTTCGCCATTAAAATATATTGTTAAACCCGTGTTGAGGTAACAATAATTTTTAAGCATTTTTATGATATATTCGGTACGATACTTATAATTTTTAAAAATAGCTTCATCAGCAACGAAAGACACTTTTGTACCTTTTCGCTTGGTTGATTCTATAATATCTTCTTCAATCGTTAAATTTCCTGCAGAAAATTCGGCGGCTTTTTGTTGGTTATCACGAACCGATTCTACTCGGAAATAATTTGACAACGCATTAACTGCTTTTGTTCCGACTCCGTTAAGTCCAACTGATTTTTTGAAGGCTTTGGAATCGTATTTTCCACCCGTGTTCATTTTAGAAACAACATCCACCACTTTACCTAACGGAATACCACGACCGTAATCACGCACGGTTACCATTTTGTCTTTTAGAGTAACTTCGATGGTTTTGCCAGCGCCCATTACAAATTCGTCGATACAGTTGTCAAGAACTTCTTTGAGTAATATATATATACCGTCATCTGGTGAGGAGCCGTCACCAAGTTTACCAATGTACATACCAGGACGCATACGGATATGTTCCTTCCAGTCGAGAGATCGAATATTATCTTCGTTGTATTGATTTTGTTCGGACATATTGAAAAAGTATCGATTTTGTGCTAAATTACACAAAATCTCTCTTTTTGTCAAGTGTTTTGAGATAAGTTATTAAGAATGATATTGACAATTAATTTAAGTTTGTTTGAGAGGAGCGTGGTTTGAGTTTGAATTATTTTAATTCGCTTTTTTTAATGAAATATAGCTTTTTTAATGGTTATTATTTGGGTTATTTTCTTATTAAGATATTTGTCTAGGGTAGCCCCGATTGAGCCGATATCCTCCTGAAGTCCCGTAGGGCGAAGGAGATAAAGGCGAAAGCGGGACGGATTGTGATTGAAAGATACATTGGTGCTTCTGAAAAAAAGCTATTTTTTTGTAAAAATTTTTCTTTTTTTTGAGGTAGTTCAAGCGAGAAATTTGTTGGTATTTAAAATATTTAATTACTTTTGTTGAATAGGATGATTTCTCTCCATTAAGAAGGAATTATAATCGATAGACGTAAAAAATGTAACAATGTCAGTAGTAGAAAAAAGTAATTACCAAGAGTTTATTTCGTTAGAAGAAAAACACGGCGCGCACAATTATCATCCGTTGCCAGTGGTTTTGAGTAGGGGAGAAGGGGTTTTTGTGTGGGATGTTGAGGGTAAAAAATATTTTGATTTTTTGTCGGCGTATTCAGCTGTAAACCAAGGGCATTGTCATCCTAAAATTGTTGGCGCAATGGTTGATCAAGCACAGAAATTGACCTTGACATCTCGAGCGTTTTACAACGACAAATTGGGCGTTTATGAAGAATTTGTAACCAAACAATTTGGGTTTGATAAGGTTTTACCAATGAACACAGGTGCTGAGGCGGTTGAAACGGCTATCAAAATTTGTAGGAAATGGGCTTACGAGAAAAAAGGAATTGCCGAGCATGAAGCGCAAATTATTGTGTGTGACGGTAATTTTCATGGACGTACAACCACGATAATTTCATTTTCAAATGATGAAAATGCACGTAAAAACTTTGGTCCATACACGGCAGGTTTTATTGCCGTTCCTTATGACGATGTTGCTGCTTTGGAGGTTGTTTTACAATCAAATAAAAATATAGCTGGATTTTTGGTAGAGCCAATTCAGGGTGAGGCGGGAGTTTATACTCCGGCTGATGATTATATGATGAAAGTGAAAGAGTTGTGTAATGCGCACAATGTGTTGTTTATTGCCGATGAAATTCAAACAGGAATTGCAAGAACGGGAGCATTATTGGCGGTTTGTGGTGATTGCAATTGCGAAAATAAATGCGAACGACAAGCTACGTATGCTACTCCAGATATTTTGATTTTGGGTAAAGCACTTTCGGGAGGCGCTTACCCTGTATCGGCGGTTTTGGCCAATGATGCTATTATGAATGTTATAAAACCAGGTCAGCATGGCTCTACATTTGGAGGAAACCCAGTTGCAGCAGCGGTTGCCATTGCAGCATTGGAGGTTGTGAATGACGAAAATTTAGCTCAAAATGCACGTAAATTAGGGAAACTATTCAGACAAGTTATTGGTGACTATATAAAAACCAGTTCAATCGCTACTTTGGTTCGAGGTAGAGGTTTGTTGAATGCGATAGTTATTAATGATACGGAAGAAAGTGACACCGCTTGGAATATTTGTATGGCGTTGAGCGAAAACGGATTGTTAGCAAAACCAACGCACGGAAATATTATTCGTTTTGCACCACCATTGGTGATGACAGAAGATCAATTGTTAGAATGTACAACAATTATTATAAATACACTTAAACAATTTGAAAAGTAACATTATGGAAGAAAATAAGAAAAAAATCGAATTAAACGAAGTTGCAGTAGATGCCTTACGTGTTAGTGCAAAATGGTCATTATTTCTTGCAATAATGGGATTTATTGGTATTGGCTTTATGATTATCGCCGCAATATTTATATCTAGTATTATGGGAGAGTTGCCAGATAACGGTAATCCCGTTTTAGCATTGAAAGGATTTATTGGTGTTATATATATAGTATTGGCTGCCTTGTATTTCCCTCCAGTTTATTATTTGTTTAAATATGCTACAGATATGAAAACAGCACTTCAAAATCAAGATTCAACTGAAGTTGGCGATGCGTTAAACTACTTAAAATCGCACCACAGATACCTTGGGATTTCAATTATTGTTGTAATTTCATTGTATTTTTTGATGATTATAGGGGTTGTAATTACATCAATAATGGCAGCATCTAAAGGGTTTTAAAACGATTTAAAAAAAAAAATAACCCCGAGTAATTTGATTTACTTGGGGTTATTTATTAAATTGAAATTATTTTCCGAAAAGTTCTTCAATTCGTATTCTCATTACTTCTTCGTTGTTAAGATTTTCCAACCCGATAATCGAAACTAACCAAACCATTAATGCAATCGTTAAAACGCTTAAAACCAATCCGATAATGGCCAATATACGACCAATATTCAAGTTTTGGTAATTGTCATAATTTTCAGGTGATGCTTTGTAAAGTTTAGTGTCGCTGCTAGCTAAAAATAAGGCGATAGCAGATAAAATAATCCCCAAGACACCATAACACCAACAAGTTAAAATTGATAAGATTCCTAAGACTAAAACGGCAGTTGCATTCGGTAATTTTTGATTTTCCATGATTATATTTATTTAGTTAATTGATAAAATTCATTTTTATAGCATAAGCGATAATCATTACAACAGCATTAAAAATTGCGGCAATAATAACCCATTTATGGTAGGCGTGTTTTTTTTCAAAAAGATGTAATCCTAAAAATAAGAACAGAAGTACAGTAGAATAAATTGCAGGAAACATTTTAAACGCTGCCACAAACTCACCATCAAAAAGGAGTAGGATGGAACGTTGAATGCCACATCCTATACAATCAATTCCGAAAAATTTTTTGAACATACAAGGCAGTAAATAATCCTCCATCAAATTCAAATTTTTGAAAGTACAATTTTACAATTTTATTTCTAATAAAAACAATTAATCAATAAAGTTTTTTACATTTGAAAATAAATTTAGATTCATGAAAAAACTATTTTTGCCCATGATGGGGGTGGCCTTTTTTTTTGCTTATAGCGAACAAACCAAACCAAAACCCAATGTAATTATTGTAGTAATTTGTTTTGCTATAATCGCAATCGGAATGATGAAATTAATGGCAAAAGTGCCAAGCAAAAAACCAGAAGACAAAAATGACATCCTTTAAAATAAATGACAAAGTATCGGTGCTTGACGACGCCATAGACGGCGTGGTGCTGGCAGTTCAAAAAGACCAAGTTACGATTGAAACTAGCGATGGTTTTTTGATGACATATTTTGTCAACGAGTTAGTTAAAATAAACGATACCAGTAGTTTAGAAAACCTCATTAGAAGTAATTCTTTACTTAAAAAAGATATTGATATACATCCTCCAAAAAAACAAAATCAACCTAAATTTAAGTCGGACAACATCGAAAAAGGCGTTCCAGAATTTGATTTACACATCGAAAAATTAGTCAAATCAAAAGGCGGAATGACCAACTATGATATCTTAACACTACAAACAGAAACCGCCAAAAGGCACATCGATTTTGCCATCAGAAACCGAATTCCGAAGATCGTTTTTATTCACGGTGTTGGCGAAGGAATCCTAAAAGCCGAACTCGATTTTATGCTTGGCAGATACGACCAAATTAGCTTTCAAGACGCCAATTATCAAAAATACGGATTGGGTGCAACTGAAGTTTATTTTAAACAAAATGTAAAATAATTAATCCTATTTATTTTAAAATATATCTGTTTTTATTTAAAATAATAATTTACAGATTGGATTTAAAATTAAAATAAATAATCAAAAAAAAACTCCCAATTGAAAAATCGGGAGTTTTTGTAGCAATAGGTTTGTGTATTTTTTTTAAAATATAATTTACAAGTGAATTACTTCATCATAGGCTGCAGCAACTGCTTCCATTACTGCCTCACTCATTGTTGGATGTGGATGAATAGCTTTTAAAATTTCGTGCCCTGTTGTTTCTAATTTTCGTGCTACAACTGCTTCGGCAATCATATCAGTAACACCTGCGCCAATCATGTGGCAACCTAGCCATTCGCCATATTTGGCATCAAAAATTACTTTTACAAAACCGTCAGGTGTACCTGAAGCTTTTGCTTTCCCTGATGCTGAAAAAGGGAATTTACCAATTTTTAATTCGTAACCTTTTTCTTTAGCGGCTTTTTCTGTCAATCCAACAGAAGCTATTTCTGGTGTTGCATAAGTACATCCAGGAACGTTTCCGTAATCAATTGGTTCTACATGCAAGCCTGCAATTTTTTCAATACAATTGATACCTTCTGCCGAAGCCACGTGGGCTAAAGCTTGCCCCGGAGTAATGTCTCCAATGGCGTAATATCCTGGAATGTTGGTTTGGTTGTATGCGTTTACAAGAATTTTATCTTTATCTGTTGCAATACCTACTTCTTCAAGACCTATGTTTTCAATATTTGTTTTAATTCCAACTGCAGAAAGTAACACGTCAGCTTCAAGAATTTCTTCCCCTTTTGCTGTTTTTACAAACGCTTTTACTCCGTTTCCGGTAGTGTCAATTCGTTCAACAGAAGCATTGGTCATAATAGTAACCCCCGCTTTTTTCATGGAACGTTCCATTTGTTTTGAAATATCTTCGTCTTCTACAGGGACAATGTTGGGCATAAACTCCACAATGGTAACTTCGGTACCCATAGCGTTGTAAAAGTGAGCAAATTCAATCCCTATAGCTCCTGAGCCAACAACGATAAGTCGTTTAGGTTGTTTAGGCAAAGTCATTGCTTGGCGGTATCCAATTACTTTAACGCCATCTTGAGGTAGGTTTGGCAATTCTCTAGATCGTGCGCCGGTTGCAATAATGATATGGTCGGCAGTATATTCAGTTACTTTTCCATCGGCAGCGGTAACATCAACTTTTTTGCCAGGTTTTATTTTTCCAAAACCATCAATTACATCAATTTTGTTTTTTTTCATTAAAAACTGAACCCCTTTACTCATGTCGCTTGCAACATTTCTGGAACGATTCACTACCGCATTAAAATCTTTGTCATATTCTTTAATTATTAAACCATAATCGGCAGCATGCTTTAAATAATCAAACACTTGTGCTGATTTTAAAAGCGCTTTTGTTGGAATACAACCCCAGTTGAGGCAAATACCACCTAAGCTTTCTTTTTCAATGACAGCAACTTTAAACCCTAATTGCGAAGCGCGAATAGCTGTTACATATCCTCCAGGTCCACTTCCTAAAACTATAATATCGTATTTCATGGTATATTTTTTCTATTAGTAATGAGTTTGCGAATTTAAGTAATTATTTTAAAATGCTAAAATTAATGTTTAGCCATTATTTTAATTAGCTTCTTTTGAAATTCCAGCAAACTGTGAATCGTATAAATTTTTATAAAATCCGTTGGGTTTATTTATCAATTCAACATGATTGCCATATTCCACTATGTGACCTTTGTCCATCACAATGATTTTGTCAGCATTGATAATGGTTGCCAATCTGTGTGCAATTACAATAGATGTTCGGCCTTTTGTAATGGTTTCGGTTGCTTTTTGTATTAATTCTTCTGAATAGGTATCGATAGACGAGGTAGCTTCGTCCAAAATTAAAATACTTGGTTTGCTTACATACGCTCTTAAAAAAGCTATAAGTTGTCGTTGACCAGACGAAAGCATAATGCCTCGTTCTTTAACATTGTAATCATATCCTTCGGGCAAACTCATTATAAAATCATGAACGCCAATTTCTTTAGCAGCTGCAATCACTTTCTCTCTAGAAATGGCTTGGTCGTTTAGTGTTATATTATTGAAAATGGTATCTGCAAACAAAAAAACGTCTTGCAAAACTATGGCAATTTGTTTTCGTAAACTTTCAAGTGTAAAGTTGTTTATATTTTGATTATCAACTTCAATACTTCCTGAATTTATTTCGTAAAAACGATTCAGTAAATTAATAATAGTTGATTTTCCGGCTCCTGTAGATCCAACAATAGCTATAGTTTCGCCAGGTTTTGCTTCAAACGAAATGCCTTTTACAACTTCTTCGTTTTGGATATAGCTAAACCGAACGTTGTCAAATTTTATAGCACCTTCAAAAATTGGAGCTAGTTGAAGACCTTCTTTTTGTACCTCTTCTTGAGTGTCTAAAATATCAAAAACACGATTGGCGGCAATCATTCCCATTTGCATTTCGTTGAATTTATCGGCAATTTGACGCAATGGGTTAAACAACATTCCGATGAACATGATGTACGAAAATAAATCTCCAAAAGTGGTAAATTTATCACCGTCTAAAATATGAAAACCTCCATAAAGAACTACAAAACCTAGTGTTAACGACGAAATTATATCAGCAATAGGGAAGAAGATAGAGTTGTATAAAATGGTTTTTATCCAAGCTACATTATGTTTTTGATTGATTTCTTTAAACTTTTCGAACTCGATTTTTTCTCTATTAAAAAGTTGTACTATTTTCATTCCGGTAACGCGCTCTTGAACAAAAGTGTTCAAATTGGCCACTTGATTTCGTACTTCTTCAAAAGCTACTTGCATTTTTTTCTGAAAAATTCGGGTTACATAAACTAATATTGGCATGGCTGCAATAACAATCCACGTTAATTTCCAGTTCATATAAAACATAAAAATGAGCACCACAATCATTTTTAATAAATCACTGATAATCATAAATAATCCTTGACTGAAAATGCGGGCTATTTGCTCAATATCCGAAACAGAACGAGTAACTAATTGACCTACAGGAGCATTGTCAAAATATTTCATTCGAAAACGCAACATGTGTTGAAACAGTTTAGTTCGGATGTCTTTTACAATATCCTGACCCAGCCAATTGGACCAATACACAAAATAAAATTGTGTGATACCTTCAAGTAGCAATACAATTCCCATTAGCATCACATAAAATAAAAGTCCTTGTTGGTCTTTTGGTTTCATATAAAAATCAACAGTTTGCTTCAGCAAATAAGGTCTAACTGCTGTAAAAATGGATAGCGCAATAGCAAAGAAAATTACTCCTCTAAATCGAAATTGATAGGGTTTTGTGTATTTTAAAATTCGTTTAAACAATCGAGTATCAAATGCTTTTGCTTTCATGTTATGGTATATAAGGGTATTTCACCTTGGTTAAATAAAGTCCGTGAGCAGGCGCAGAAAATCCAGCTTTGCTTCGGTCTTTGCTATCTATTATTTCTTGAAAATCAGTTAATGAAATTTTCCCCAATCCAATAGTAATCATTGTACCTACAATGGCACGAACCATATTTCTTAAAAATCGATCAGCTGAAATTTCAAATACTATCTGGTCAGAACTTTTAGTCCAAATGGCTTTATAAATTTTACAATTAAAAGTAGTTACATCAGTATTTACTTTAGAAAAACACTCAAAATCAACATGTTGAATAAGTATTTCGCAGGCTTGATTCATCTTTTGTACATCTAAATTTTGATGGTAATACCAAGAATCATCAGATTCAAATACATTTTTATTTTGATGTATGTGATAGTGATATGTTCTTTCGGTAGCATCAAATCTAGCATGAGCTTCATCGTGTACCAAATGAAGATTTATCAGTGCAATATCTTTTGGTAAAAATGAATTGGCTTTAAAAATAAGAGCTTCAATTTCGATACTATTTTCAACATCAAAATGGGCATACATTTGTTTGGCATGCACCCCAGTATCGGTTCTACCTGCTCCCACCAAATCAATTTTTGTCTTTAAAATGATTGACAAAGCTGTGTTCAATGTTTCTTGTACAGTGATTGCATTGGGTTGGTATTGCCATCCATGATAGTTTGTTCCTTTGTATGCAAATTCTAAAAAATACCTCAATCCTTGCTTCTTAATAATTACTTGCAAATGTACAAAGGTTTTTAAACTTGATAGATAAAGTTTTCATAATTTCATTTAGTATATTTACAACTTGAAAATTGAAATCCTATATAATTGAAAAAAATACTACTTATTTCAGATACACACAGTCATATTGACGATACCATATTAAAATATGTTGATTGGTCAGATGAGGTGTGGCATGCTGGTGATATTGGCGATTTGAACGTGACAGATGCAATAAAAAGAAGAAAGCTTTTACGAGCAGTTTATGGCAACATTGATGACGATAAAGCCAGAATGGAATTTCCGTTGCACAACAGATTTTGGTGTGAAGGAGTTGAGGTTTGGATAACGCATATTGGCGGGTATCCCGGAAAATATAATCAAGCCATTAGAGAATTATTAAAAAAATCACCTCCCAAATTATTTATTTGTGGTCATTCACACATTTTAAAAGTACAATTTGATAAAACTTTACAATTACTGCATATGAATCCGGGTGCGTGCGGTGTTCATGGTTTTCATCAAGTTCGAACCATGTTACGATTTGAAATTGAAGGCGATAAAATTCAGAATTTAGAAGTAGTTGAGATAGGAAAGAAATAAATTTAAAAAAAATCCGAGACAAAAGCCCCGGATTTTTACGCACTAATAAACTAAGTTTATAGGTTTATCTCAATCGATCCACAGATTTTACAAGATCTTCGTCCTTTTTGATAGCCTTGTTAGCCAAGACTAGCATAACGATAGATAGAATAGGAAGAAACATCCCAATACCCTTCTCAGTTACCACTTGGGCTTCTCCGGATAAGTTTAGTGAACGATAAACAAATAATCCTAATAAAATTAAATTTAATATCAAGTTCAATCTGTTTAAAACAAATTGTTGTTTTCTGTTTTTAAATGAAATTATACTAATTAAAGTAAAAACCGCGCTCAAACCAAATAAAACAACATACAAAATTTGATTATTTTCATTAAATTTAACAGCAACTCCATTTATTTTCCACAAAGGCAATAAATAAGGAAGTACAGCTGCTGCAATAAATACAATTAAAAGATAAACGGTTTGAATACGTTGTAGCATAGTTTTTAAAATAATTTGATACAAAAATAAAGTTTCTTTTTTAAAAAAACTATTGCTTGATTAAAAATTATTCGTATTATTGCAGAACAAATTCGTAAGTACTTCATAAACACGGATTTTTCAGTTAAAAAAAATCATTATTTATTTTGAGCAACATTTCAAAACTAATCCAAACCCATAATTCATTATAAACTTTTATGTTTGATATTTCTGTATTAAAAGGAATGAAGCTTCCAGAGCTTCAACAAATTGCTAAATTAGCTAAAACAATCAAAATTGCCGGTGTTAAAAAAGAAGTTTTAATTCAAGAAATTTTAACTCATCAGGCCAAATCGGATACCATTATTGAAACTCCAGAAGCAGCACCTGTAGTAAAAGCAGCACCAGTGGCTGAAGTTTCGCAAAACATAGTTACTGAAGGCGCTAAACCTAAAAGAGCACGAATAAAAATAGAAAATAAAAAACAGGATAATCAAAATTTATTTGCAGAATTACCTCCAATAGAAGCATATATTGAAGACGTACCTCTGGTTGTGAAAAAAGAAAGTCCAATAAAGGAAAAGCCAGCTAAATTTCAAAAAAACATAAAACAATCTGAAACGGATTCAAAAACCGAAAACATTTCAGAATTGAGTCAATTAAATAAAGAAACTAGTTCAGATATTGATGATTATTCTAAATCTGAAACGGAAAGTAACGTAGATTCAAAAAAGACACCTTATATACCAAATTTAAAAAACAAACTGCCTTATCCTATTAAAAATCTGAACTTCACTCAGACCCCCTATCCATTTCCTGATCAGATTCAAGATGTAACATCAGATTTAAGTCAAATTAACGTTCCTAATCCGAACCAAAATCCGAACCAAAACCCGAACCAAAATCCGAATCAAAATCCGAATCAAAATTCAAACCAAAATCAAAATATAAAAAATAAGAAAACAATTAATTTTAGAGATTCAGATTATGAATTTGATGGAATTATTGAAAGTGAAGGCGTATTAGAAATGATGCCCGACGGATACGGATTTTTACGCTCGTCAGATTACAATTATTTAGCATCACCTGATGATATTTATTTATCAACATCACAAATAAGATTATTTGGTTTAAAAACTGGTGATACAGTAAAAGGGGTTGTTCGTCCTCCAAAAGAAGGCGAAAAATTTTTCCCACTTGTTAGGGTATTAAAAATTAATGGTCACGACCCAAAAGTTGTACGAGATAGAGTTTCATTTGAACATTTAACACCTATTTTCCCAAAAGAAAAATTTAGAATTGCAGATAAGCAAGCTTCAGTTTCTACCCGAATTATCGACTTATTTTCGCCAATTGGTAAAGGTCAACGTGGAATGATTGTTGCGCAACCAAAAACAGGTAAAACAATGTTGTTAAAAGACATTGCCAATGCAATTGCTGCCAATCATCCTGAGGTGTATTTGATTGTTTTGTTAATTGATGAACGACCTGAAGAGGTTACCGATATGCAACGAAGTGTGCGTGGTGAAGTAATTGCTTCTACATTTGATAGAGAACCACAAGAGCACGTAAAAATCGCAAATATTGTACTTGAAAAATCTAAAAGATTAGTTGAGTGTGGACATGATGTTGTTATTCTTTTGGACTCAATAACGCGTTTGGCTCGAGCATATAATACCGTTCAGCCAGCATCTGGTAAGGTATTAAGTGGAGGAGTAGATGCCAATGCGCTTCAAAAACCGAAACGTTTCTTTGGAGCGGCCAGAAATGTTGAAAATGGTGGGTCGTTAAGTATTATTGCAACGGCATTAACTGAAACAGGTTCTAAAATGGATGAAGTTATCTTTGAAGAATTTAAAGGTACAGGTAATATGGAATTACAATTAGACAGAAAAATTGCGAATCGACGAATTTTTCCTGCAATTGATTTAACATCATCAAGTACTCGAAGAGATGATTTGTTACTAGATGAAAAAACATTACAACGTATGTGGATTTTACGTAAATTCCTAGCCGATATGAATCCTGTGGAGTCAATGGCTACAATTAATGACAAAATTAAGAAAACACGAAATAACGAAGAGTTTTTGATTTCAATGAATGATTAGAAATTAATATATAAACCAAAAAAAATACCGAAACATGTTTCGGTATTTTTTTTTTGAAAAAGACTTAAAAAATCAATTTAGTCCTTCGCAGCCAAATATCGTTCAGCGTCTAAAGCAGCCATACAGCCAGTTCCTGCTGCTGTTATTGCTTGTCTGTAAACATGATCAGCAGCATCTCCTGCAACAAAAACTCCTGCTATAGTAGTTTTTGATGTACCAGGTGTATTGATGATGTAGCCAGTTTCGTCTAAGTTTAAAAAATCTTTAAATATACCGGTATTTGGTTGATGTCCAATAGCAACAAAAAATCCAGTTGCAGCAATTTCATGGGTTACACCACTTGTTCTGTTTTTAACTCTAATACCAGTAACAACTTGACCATCACCAAGTACTTCGTCAGTTTCTGTATTTAATAAAATTTCAATATTTTCAGTTTTTCTAACGCGCTCTTCCATAATTCGAGACGCTCTAAATTGTTCACTACGAACCAACATAGTAACTTTTTTGCACATTTTTGACAAATAATGGGCTTCTTCGCAAGCCGAATCTCCAGCACCTACAATTACTACTTCTTGATTTCTGTAAAAAAATCCGTCACAAACAGCACAAGCAGAAACGCCACCGCCCATTTGTAGGTAATGTTGCTCTGATGGAAGTCCTAAATATTTTGCGGAAGCTCCTGTTGAAATAATTACAGTTTCACAATGTAACTCTTTATCATCATTGATCCATACTTTATGTATATCACCTGAAAAATCGACCTTTGTTGCCCATCCATCACGAATGTCGGCTCCAAATCGTTGTGCTTGTGCCTGTAGTTGAACCATCATTTCTGGACCAGTTACTCCATCTGGGTAACCTGGAAAATTTTCTACTTCGTTTGTAGTTGTTAATTGTCCTCCAGGCTGAGTACCTTGGTACAAAACCGGATTCATATTTGCTCTAGCAGCATAAATAGCTGCTGTGTAACCCGCTGGTCCTGAGCCAATAATTAAGCATTTTATTTTTTCTATTGTAGTTGACATTTTATAAATTTTTAAGATGATGCAAAGGTAAGTTTTTTAATAAAAAAGCAAACAATTTGTTATTGTTATTTGTGATTTAATTATAGACTTAATTTATTTTATTTTTTATTTTGTTTAACCAATAATTTGACTATCTTTGCACCCGAATTAACAATTAAATTTGTTTATTCGGGGTGTAGCGTAGCCCGGTTATCGCGCCTGCTTTGGGAGCAGGAGGCCGCAGGTTCGAATCCTGCCACCCCGACAAAAAAAATCTCTTCATTGACGAAGAGATTTTTTTTTGGCTTTTATTTTGATGGCTTTTTTTGAATTAATGCGCTATCAGTAAATTTTTCAATTTCAATTTTTGCTTCGCCATAAAGTAGTAGCTCTGATTTTCCTGCTGCTGCAATTTTGATTGTGTTTACACCGTGGATAGTTGCATTTGAATAGCTTTCTGCGTTTATTTCAATTTCTTTTGCGGTTAAATTTTTTCCCATAAAATTGGCGTTGTTATCCAATCTAAGTTTTAATTTTTCAGTGTCACCTTCAACTGTTGCATCTGTTTTTTGATACATGTCAATAGTTAAATTCACTGACGCAATTAATGCTTTTAATTTTGAGTTTTTGCTTAACGAAATTGTTGATTGGTCGGATTTTATGTTTAATTCAGCATACGATTTGTCATTCATTTGTAACTTAAAATCGCCTATTTTAGCATTTAAAAATAGCTTGGCTTGGTCAAAAGTTTTAAATTCCACTCCTTCTAAATCAATTTCTGATAAGGCAATAATTGACGACTCGTTTTTGGCAACAACTGATTTAAAATTGTCGGTATAGGTAATTCTGATGCTAACTTTTTTGGCATTTGAAATGTTTTTAGTGGTAGCAATTTTTAATGTATTGGCCACAACTTCAATGCTAAAAGCCTCGTGCAGATTATCGTCGGCTTCAATTTCAAGTCCACATTCAGATCCTTTTATTAAAGTTATTTCTAAATCGTCAGCTACTTCAAGCGCGTCAAAATTTTCAATTTTCTTTTTCTCTATGGTTACAATTTTTGAACCTTTTATTTTTTCTTTCTTCTGTGCAAAAGTGCTGGTTGTGGCGATAAGCAAAACTGCTAGTAAGAGTATTTTTTTCATAGTGTTATTTTTATTGCAAAGGTAATTAATGTTTTTTTTATTTTAACCTGATGCTCCATTCAAAATTCATTTCGGATACTTGTTCGCCTTTTTCATTTGTTCCAATCGATTTCATCCAAAATGTTTGCCCTTCGCCTGTTGCAATTGTTGCCTGGATGGCGTTGTTTATTAAATGTCCGTCATTGCAGGTAAATTGAATTCTTCCGGTAGCTTTTTTTGTAAAATTGGAATTGTTATTAGCAACTAGCATGGAAATGTTTTTTTTGCTATTTTTTATTTGCGAAATGACGAGCGCTCCCGTTGAAAGTTCGGCTGCCATTGCTTGTACTGCGAAATACATTGAATTAAATGGGTTTTGGTTTATCCACCGATGCTTTACAGTAACGGTACATGACTGGTCAGTTATTGACTTAACTCGAACACCACACCAAAAGGCTGAGGGGAGTTTGAAAAATAAAAAGGTGTTTAATTTTTTTGGGGTCAACATATTTTTTTTGTTTTTGTAAAGATATAAAAATTCATTAATTGTGATTTATTTTTAATGATTTTTGATTTTTTTGTTACGTTTTGTCTTAGTAAGACGGGTTGTGCCCTGGATAGAAGCGGTAGCCCTGCAGGTTGCATTGCTATTATTTCTTGGCTTTACAAAGCGACGCAGGAGCTCTTGAAAAGCCAAAGAAATAAAGCAATGCAGCCAAAGGCTAAAGCGGATAGCCAGTAAGGCACCCAAATTATATTTGTTAATTAATTGTTAAATTTCAGTACTTTGTATTGCATAATACTTTTTAATGGTTGTATCTTTGCATAAGAAATTAATATAGTATAGATAGTATTAGTTGAAATGCAAAAAAATATAATAATAAATTATGAATATAGAAAACACAAAAGCGCAGATGCGGAAGGGGGTTTTGGAGTTTTGCATTCTTTCGGTTTTGAAAGAGAAAGATGCCTATACGTCTGAAATATTGGACACGCTGAAAAATGCCAAATTGCTGGTGGTTGAGGGCACGGTTTATCCGTTGCTGACCCGATTAAAAAATGATGAATTGCTCAATTACAGATGGGAGGAATCCACATCGGGGCCACCCAGAAAATACTATGGTTTGACCGAGTTGGGACAAACTTTTTTGAACGAATTGAGCGGTACCTGGATTGAATTATCAGATGCTGTAAATATAATAACTAAACAAAACTAAAACGATGAACAAGACAGTAAATAGTAATATAGGTGGTTTTTTCTTCCATATTGATGAAGATGCGTACCAAAAGTTAGTGCGGTATTTTGATGCTGTAAAAAAATCGCTTTCTAATTCGTCGGGTACTGAGGAGATTATGAAAGATATTGAAATGCGTGTGGCTGAATTGCTGCAAGCTAAACAAGGTGCTGAAAAGGCAATTGTAAGTAGTAAGGACATTGATGAGGTTATTGTGGTAATGGGACAACCTGAGGATTATAGAATTGATGAGGAAGGCACGGCGCCACCTCAATATACTACCCAATATACTAATCGTAAAAAATTGTATAGAGATAAAGATAGGTCAACAATTGGTGGTGTTTGTACAGGTTTAGGACATTACTTTGGTGTTGATGCTGTTGTTTTTAAAGTTTTGTTTTTACTGTTGTTTTTTGGATTAGGAACTGGGTTTATTGCTTATATAGTACTTTGGATTGCTATGCCAGCTGCAATTACCACATCTGAAAAGTTAGAAATGACAGGTGCGCCTGTTACAATTTCCAATATTGAAAAAAAAGTGCGCGAAGAGTTTGATTCCGTGGCTAACAAGTTTAAAAATGTAAATGAAGAGTTTGGACCTAAAGTGCGCCATGGAGCAGAAAATTTTGGTTCAAAAATTACGGAACTAATTGAAGTTATTTTAAAGGCTTTTGCTAAAATTGTGGGTGTTTTTATGGTGTTTTTTTCATCGTTGGCATTGCTAGGAATTACAATTGGTTCGGTTTTTTTAGCTTTTTCATCTTCTATGCCTGATAATTTTACTTTTAATTACATTAGAACTCCAATTGGTTTAGATACACCGCTTTGGGTGCAAGGGGTTTTATTGTTTTTTGTTTTTGGAATCCCTCTTTTCTTTCTTCTTTTATTGGGATTGAAACTGATAAACCATTCCTATAAAACGATTGGTAATACTGTAAAATATACTTTGTTAGCTGTTTGGATTCTTTGTTTAGCAATAGCGATAACATTAGCGGTAAGCAAAGTATCTCAATTTGCATTTGACGGGAAAGCGGTACAAAAAGAGCAAATTGTTTTACAACCTAATGATACTCTTTTTGTACAATTTAAAAACAATGATTTGTTTTCTAAAAATGTAAATTTAAGAGAAGATTTTAGATTAAAAACCGATGAATCTGGCAAGGAAGTAATATATTCTAATGAAGTTTCTATCGAAATTATGCAAACAGACGAACCATTACCATATTTACAAATAGAACGATTGGCTCGTGGCGGATCTTTAAAAGATGCCAAAGAAACAGCTGAACGAATTAAATATGCGTATCAAATTGTAGGTAATAAATTGATTTTAAATAATTATTTACTTTCTGATGTTGCAAGCAAATGGAGAGATCAACGAGTGGAATTGTTTTTGTATTTACCTAAAGGGACTATCTTTAAACCAGATAGCTCGGTTGAAAATTATGATGATTCAGATGACGATTTTTTTAATTTGCATTATTCATCAGATACTTATTCATATAAAGTATTTGATACACAAGTAAAATGCTTAAATTGTCCAGGTTATGAAAATGAACACAAGGATGTTTTTACAGAAGCTTTTGAATCAATATCTGATTCTATTCAAACAGAAACAATAACAATAGAAGGTACCGAAATCATTGAGCATACTAAGAAAACAACGTATCCAAACGGTAAAATCGTTAAAGATAAAGACGGAAATTTAATAAAAATAAATTAACATGATAAAATATATAGTAATTCTGACCAAAATAATAATCATTACCATGATTATACTTCTCTTTTCTTCATGCAAATATGATGTAGATTGGGGTGATGGAATAGACGGAACAGGAAATGTAACGGTAGAAAAAAGAGAAGTAAATGATGTTTTCACGAAGGTAAAAGTTGAACGCGGGCTAGAAGTAGTCATCTCTCAATCTGAACTTAAAAAGATAGAAGTGGAAGCCGATCAAAATTTACTGGAACATATTTCAACAAAAGTAGAAAATGGCGTTTTGATTATTACTTCAGACGAATCGATTGACTCATCAGAATCGCTCATTGTTCGTGTTCAAATGCCTGTTATTGAAGGTTTAACATCTACAAGCGGATCAAAAATTACTGTCGGTACTACTTTGAAAGGTACATCCATTCGATTAGACAGCAGTAGCGGAAGTGAAATTGAAGCGATTCTTGAGTATGATGAAGTACGATCAACAAGTTCAAGTGGAAGTTCCATCACCTTGAGTGGTATTGCCCTCAAACTATTTACAGATGCTTCTAGCGGAAGTGATATAACCGCCAAATCACTTGAAGCAAATACAGTAAAATCTGAAGCGTCAAGCGGAAGCACCTCGACTGTAAATGCTTTACAAGAACTCACTGTATCTGCTTCTAGCGGGGCATCAATTAAGTCAGTTTCCAAACCAGAAATTATCAATAAAGACGAATCATCAGGCGGAAGCGTTTCTATACAATAAAGTTTTTAATAGTTAGTTTGAAGAACATCCCTTTTTTGGGATGTTTTTTTAAAATTAAACAAATGTTAAACTATTGTTTTTAAGTAATTTGGTGACACAATTACGCGTACTTTTGCAATAAAAACAATGAAAATCCTTATTACAGGTGCAACTGGACTTATTGGAACCGAATTGGTAGCTGAATTACTCAACCAAAAACACACCATTCATTACCTAACTACTCGTAAAGCAAAGTTGGAAGACCTTCCCAATTACAAAGGTTTTTACTGGAATCCTGCTCAAAACAGTATCGATAAAAACTGTATTGAAGGCGTTGATGTCATTGTGCATTTGGCAGGTGCATCCATTGCAAAACGATGGACCAAATCCTATAAAAAGGAATTACTTGACAGTCGTGTCAAATCGGCCAAATTACTTTTTAGCTTAATTAGTTCTAGTCCAAATCAAATAAAACACATTGTTTCCGCATCTGGGACAGCCATTTATCCAGATAGTCTAACTGCTGTATATGACGAAAATTCATCTGAAATAGAACATAGTTTTCTTTCAAACGTAGTACAAAAGTGGGAAGAAGGAATTAATAAATTCCAATTTTTAAATATCAAAACAACACTCCTTCGTACAGGAGTAGTATATTCAGCCAAAGGCGGAGCCCTGCAAGAAATGATACGACCAATTAAAATGGGTGTAGGTTCAGCTTTCGGCACAGGAAAACAAATACAATCTTGGATTCACCTCACTGATTTAGTGCAGCTTTATTGCTTTACAATCAACAATCAATTGGAAGGAATTGTAAATGCTGTTGCGCCTCAAACTGTTACAAATCAAGAGCTTACATTAGAGTTGGCCAAGCATTTAAACAAAAAAATACTTTTGCCCAACCTGCCACAATGGCTCATGAAAATTGTTCTTGGCGAAATGAGTATTTTGTTATTTAATTCTAAAAAAATTCTGCCGTCAAAAGCCTTGCATAGTAATTTCTATTTTCAATACCCAACCATTGAAAAAGCCCTTGCCGAAATCATAAAATAAAAAAAAAGTCCAAGAAAAAATCCAGGACTTTATTTCAATTTAAAAACAGAATTAATAAAATTTAACTTTAAAAAGGTATGGGGCATTAACCTTTCAAAATACAAAAGTAGTACATACTGAAGTATTATTTTCATAAAATTATATTAAAATATATTTTTTTACAGAAGCCAATCCAGCTTTCCATTCCAAGCTTGTTTGTCAAAAGCTTTTTTTCTTTGGCACACAACGAGCTTCTCCCGAGAGGTCGGGAGTCGCTGTTGTGTACCAAGAAAAAATAGCTTTTGCCTTCACAAGGCTTTCCATTTCAATCTGGGCTAAGCCCCCCAACCCCCAAAGGGGGAGTTGTTGGGATGGGATATATATTGCGGTTTTTTTGCAATAAAAATCTCTTAAAACTGTGAATCTGTGGCAAAAAAAACTACTCCCATAAATCAATCACCCAAAAATAAATAATGACAATTTGACATTTTTAAACAAATGGCAGTACTTTTGCAATTCAAAACAAAACAATGAAATTCAAGACTATTTTTCAAAATAATAAAAAGAAACAAACAATGAGTACTGAAAAATCAGAAAACGAACAAATTGCAGATCAAACCGTAGCCGAAACCGCTACAGACCAACAAGAGCCTGCAGTTGAACTTTCGGTAGAAGAACAATTAACACAAGATTTAGCATCAGAAAAAGACAAATACATTCGCCTTTTTGCTGAATTTGAAAACTATAAAAGACGTACTTCAAAAGAACGAATAGAACTTTTCAAAACTGCCAATCAAGAGGTTTTACAAGCCATGTTGCCAGTTCTTGACGATTTTGACAGAGCCATGATAGAAATTGCAAAGTCAGATGACGAAGTAATGCTTAAAGGAGTAGAATTAATTCACGAAAAACTAAAATCAACCCTAACCTCAAAAGGATTAGAACAAGTTGAACTTGCAGTAGGCGACGCATTCGACGCTGATTTTGCAGAAGCAATCACTCAAATTCCTGCACCTTCAGACAATCTTAAAGGTAAAATTGTAGATATTCTTGAAAAAGGATACAAATTGGGAGATAAAATTATCCGTTTCCCAAAAGTGGTGATCGGACAATAAACCAACCCCAACAAAGGTTGAGTCATAAAATCAAACAACAATGAAAAAAGATTTTTACGAAATATTAGGTATTACTAAATCTGCTTCGGAAGCCGAAATAAAAAAGGCGTATCGAAAAAAAGCGATTGAATTCCATCCCGACAAAAACCCAGGCGACAAACAAGCCGAAGAAAAATTCAAGGAAGCAGCCGAAGCTTATGAAATACTAAGCGATGCCCAAAAGAAAGCCAAATACGACCAATACGGACACCAAGCATTTGATGGCGGTGGTGGCGGTGGCGGTTTTGGTGGCGGCATGAACATGGACGACATTTTTAGTCAGTTTGGCGACATTTTTGGCGGCGGTGGCTTTGGTGGTGGTTTTGGCGGTGGCGGTGGCGGTCAGCGAAGAGCTAAAGGGAGTAATTTACGCATTAAAGTGAAACTAACTCTGGAAGAAATTGCCAACGGTGTTGAAAAAAAGGTAAAAGTAAAACGAAAAATACAAGCGCAAGGTGTAAAATACAAAACATGTAGCACTTGCAACGGGCAAGGGCAAGTGTTGCGAGTTACCAACACCATTTTAGGACGTATGCAATCGGCTTCTACTTGTCCAACATGTGGCGGAGCAGGTCAATCCATTGAGAGCAAACCAGCCAATGCCGATGCACAAGGAATGATTTTGGAAGATGAAACCGTTTCAATTAAAATTCCTGCGGGAGTAGTGGACGGCATGCAACTTAAAGTTTCTTCCAAAGGAAACGATGCACCCGGAAATGGTATTCCTGGTGACTTGATTGTAGCGGTTGAAGAGGTAGAACACGAATTTTTGAAACGTGAAGGCGAAAACCTGCATTACGATTTATACATCAGTTTTCCCGAAGCTGCCTTGGGTATTTCAAAAGAAATAGATACTGTAAACGGTAAAGTGCGTATTAAACTTGAAGAAGGCATTCAATCGGGTAAAATATTACGTTTGAAAGGAAAAGGTATTCCTAGTTTGAATAGCTACGGAAATGGCGATTTGTTAGTGCATGTTAATGTTTGGACACCCAAAACATTGAACAAGGAGCAACGCTTATTTTTTGAGAAATCATTAACCGACGAAAACTTTGTTCCAAATCCTGAAAAAACAGACAAATCGTTTTTTGAAAAAGTAAAAGATATGTTTTCTTAAATAAAAAATAGTTTATTGAAGCCACCAATTGTTTTGAATTGGTGGTTTTTTTTTGAGATAGATTTGATTATATCGGAGTCTTTAGCCCAGATTGAAGTGGAAAGCCCACAGGCTCAAAAGGTATTTTTTGTTGTCACAAAAGAGCTACCAACATAAGCTCCTTTTGTGACTTACAAAAAAACCTTTTGAGACGAGGACTTGAAACGGATAGCTGGAATAGCTTCTAAACCTATTTTGAATTAAGTTTTATAAAAATAAATGTAACAAATGAGTTGATATTACTACTAATCAACTAAATTTACAGCTATAAAAATTTTACGTATGAGCGCAATTCTCGAAGTGCAAAATGTGGTTAAAACCTATGGTGATTATACCGCATTGAACCAAGTTTCTTTAACCATACCAAAGGGAAGTATTTACGGATTGTTGGGTCCAAACGGTGCAGGAAAAACGTCTTTAATCAGAATTATCAATCAAATAACCATGCCCGATTCTGGCTTGGTTTTGCTGGATGGTCAACCTTTACAACCCAATGATGTTCAGTATATTGGCTACATGCCCGAAGAGCGTGGTTTGTACAAATCAATGAAGGTGGGTGAGCAATGTTTGTACTTGGCACAGCTTAAGGGCTTGTCAAAACAAGAAGCGCAAAAACAATTGAAATATTGGTTTGAACGTTTGGAAATAGAAGGTTGGTGGAACAAGAAAATCCAAGAGCTATCAAAAGGAATGGCTCAAAAAATTCAGTTTGTGGTAACGGTTTTGCACCAGCCAAAGTTGTTGATTTTGGACGAACCTTTTTCTGGTTTTGATCCTGTAAATGCCAATTTGATTAAAGATGAAATTATCGAACTTAATAAACAAGGTACTTCGGTTATTTTTTCGACCCATCGAATGGAAAGTGTGGAGGAAATGTGTGATCATATTGCTCTGATTCATAAATCAAACAAATTGATTGAAGGCAAATTAACGGATGTCAAAAAACAATTTAGAACCAACAGTTTTGAAGTTGGAATTTTGACTGATAATGTGGAAGGGTTAATGTACGATTTGACCCAAAAATTCACGTTATCTCAAACTGATTTTAAATCCTTAAATGATGAATTAAAGTTGGAAATTCAATTGGGAACCGCCACGCCAAATGAATTGTTGAATGTGCTTGTTCAACGCGGGCAAGTAACCCATTTTATGGAAAAAATCCCGAGTGTAAATGATATTTTCATCCAATCTGTAACTGAATAATTGAACGATTATGAGCAAATTAGTATTAATTATTAAAAGAGAATTTATTGCCAAAGTTCGTAATAAATCATTTATTGTAATGACCTTTTTAAGTCCGTTACTTTTTGTTGGAATTTCTGTTTTCATAGGTTTTTTAGGGACAATGAAAGCCGATTTAAAAACCATTGCCGTTCATGACGAAACGGGTTTGTTTTTCAACGAATTTAAAAGCGACGAAGAGTATAAATATTTGGATTTGTCCAAAGTTTCGATGAAAGTATTAAAAGACAGCATCGTTTCTGAAGCGTATGAAGGACTACTTTTTATACCAAAATCGACTGATAATGTAGTGCTTCAAAAAAACATGCAGTACGTTTCAAACGATAGTCCAAGTGTTATGTTTATTGAGGATTTAGAAAGTACTATTGCTGAAAAAATTACCGAAGTGAATTATCTTAAATCGGGTTTGGATACGTTAGCGATTGAAAAAGCCAAAGCCGATGTATCAATTCAATTAGAAAAAGCTTCAGGTGAGGAAGCCTTAAAAGGTTTAAACGAAATAAAAATTGGCATAGGCGGTGCATTTGGCTATTTGATTATGATGTTTATTGTAATTTATGGAAATATGGTAATGCGAAGCGTTATTGAGGAAAAAACATCTCGTATTATTGAAGTTATTATTTCTTCAGTGAAACCTTTTCAGTTGATGATGGGGAAAATCATTGGAACTTCATTGGCGGGAATTTTACAATTTTTAATTTGGGCTCTTCTTGGGTTAACCGCTATTATCATCTTATCGTCTGTTTTTGGAGCACAAGTCGGTGCGGGTGCTAATGCGCAAGTAATGCAAACCGCCCAGCAAGAAATGGCAGGCACAGCTCAAATGTATTTGAAAGAAATTTTAAATCTTCCAATTTTCACAATATTAATTTCGTTCATTATATATTTTATTGGGGGTTATTTTCTTTACAGTTCATTTTACGCCTCAATTGGAGCAGCTGTTGACAACGAAACCGATTCGCAACAATTTTTATTGCCAATAATAATGCCATTGGTTTTAGGGGTTTATATCGGTTTTTTTACCGTAATGAACGATCCTCACGGAACCGTAGCCACAGTGTTTTCAATGATTCCGCTAACCTCACCAATTGTAATGATGATGCGAATTCCGTTTGGTGTGCCTTGGTGGCAAATAGCTATATCTATGTCAATATTGTTTGCAACTTTCTTTGGAGTGGTTTGGTTTGCCTCTAAAATTTATAGAGTTGGAATTTTAATGTATGGAAAAAAACCTACTTGGAAAGAGTTACTAAAATGGTTACGCTATTAAATCCGAGTTCATTTATCAATGTAAATATAAATACTTATAATTGAATTTGTATCTTTGTAAAAAGTAATAAAGACAAGTCATGTCAAAAATATTAATTGTAGAAGACGAAGCAGCAATTCGGAGGGTACTCACCAAAATACTTTCCGAAGAAAACGATACATATCAAGTAGAAGAAGCTGAAGATGGTATCCAGGCATTTGAAAAAATCAAAGTAACTGATTATGATTTGGTACTTTGCGATATCAAAATGCCTAAAATGGATGGAGAAGAACTACTTCAAGAGGTAAAAAAAATAAAACCTGAAATCCCAATGGTGATGATTTCTGGGCATGGAGATATGGAAACAGCCATCAATACCATGCGATTGGGAGCTTTTGATTATATTTCAAAACCACCCGATTTGAACCGACTTTTGAATACCGTTAGAAATGCATTAGACAAAAAACAACTCGTAGTTGAAAATAAAATTCTAAAGAAAAAAGTCAGTAAAAATTATGAAATGATTGGAAATTCTGAGCCAATCAATCATATTAAAGCTATTATTGAAAAAGTTGCAATTACAGATGCAAGAGTACTAATTACAGGTCCAAACGGAACTGGTAAAGAACTTGTAGCACATCAATTACATGAAAAAAGTGAACGAGCTGATTTTCCGTTAATAGAAGTGAACTGCGCTGCAATACCTTCAGAACTTATTGAAAGTGAGCTTTTTGGACATGTAAAAGGAGCGTTTACATCAGCAATTAAAGACCGTGCAGGTAAGTTTGAAGCTGCCGATAAAGGAACCATTTTTCTTGATGAAATCGGCGATATGAGTTTGTCAGCGCAAGCTAAAGTTTTGCGTGCTTTGCAAGAAAATATGATAACTAGGGTAGGTGCCGATAAAGATATTAAAGTTAATGTTAGGGTAATCGCAGCAACCAATAAAGACCTTAAAAAAGAAATTGAAGAAGGTCGTTTCAGAGAAGATTTGTACCACCGCTTAGCTGTAATATTAATCAAAGTACCTTCATTAAATGACAGAAGAGATGATATACCGTTGTTACTTTCTCATTTTGCAGTTAAAATAGCTGAAGAGCAAGGTAACGCAATTAAAACATTTTCATCAAAAGCAATTGAACTACTACAAGCCTACGACTGGACTGGAAATATTCGTGAATTACGAAACGTAATAGAGCGTTTGATTATTTTAGGTGGAAGTGAAATCTCTGAACAAGATGTAAAAATGTTCGCAAGTAAATAAATAAAGTACTCTATTTAGAGCTAAAAATATGCAATTAAAAAAAATAAACCCCCTTTTGCAACAAGCGCTTATTGAAAATGAATTGACAGAAGCGAATGAAATGCAATTGGAAACTTTTACAACCATCAAAAGTGGAGTAGATGCTGTAATTCAATCGCCAAAAGGAACTGGTAAATCTACAACAATTGTTTTAAACGTATTGCAAAGAATTGAAAAACAAGTGGGTGAAAGCACACGTGCATTGGTTTTTGTTCAAGACAAGGAGCACGTTTTGGAAATGGTTGAGTTGTTTAAAAAATACGGAAATTACATGGATATTCGTGTAATTGGTGCCCATGATAAAGGAGATATTGATTACGATAAAAATCAAATATCACTTGGAATGGACATTATTGTTGGAACCACAACCAAAATCAACGCTATGTTTGCTTCTGCAGGATTTAACATGAACACCATCAAAATGTTTGTTGTTGACGATGCTGAGATTTTATTTAAAAGCCGTTTAGACGCTGTTATTATGCGGTTGTCAGCAAGTGTAGAAAAAACCCAACGTTTGTTCTTTTGTTCAGAAATATCTGAAAGGGTCGAAATATTAGCTGACAAAATTATGATTGAACCCTTGTTTTTCGAATCAGATAATTAGTCAATTAGATAATTAGCGAATTATAAATTATCCATTAACAATTATCCATTAACAATTACCAATTACCAATTCTCAATTAAAAAAAAACATGGGATTAATAAAAATATTTTCAGGCGAAGAGTTACTTGCTACCTCTTTAAAAGATAAACTAGAACAAGCTAATATCAATGTAGTTATCAGAAATAATAACCAAGCAAATGTATTGCCAAGTGTAAAAACCACGAAAGCAGTTGAGCTTTTTATACAAGAAACAGACTACGGAAAAGCCAATCCAGTAATTGAGGAATTTAGATTGCTTATATAAATTAATGTAGTGAAAATTTAAGGTAATCTAATAAATTACCACAACTGCACATTCTATAAAAATTCCCATAAAGAAAAAAAAACGCTGCTAATCGGTAACTTTAAAATAAAATGACGACAATTTAATTTCTTTAATTCTTTTGTCGGATGAGTTTTTACGTTGTAAAATTAATTTGTTTTCTGGTAAATCTAACAAGGTAGTTAGTTTTGAAACCAACAAATTATAGGCTAATTCCCTTCTTTTTGTTATAGCAGTAAAACTTTCTTCACCTACCTCAAAAACTTTATTGAGTTCAATCAATGTTACAAAATTCGGAATTTTTTCAAATAAAAATTTCAAAAGAAGAGTTTCGTTGGTATCAAATAAAATCTGTTTGCCATTAAAATAAAATTCTTTCGTTGATTTTTTATAAATCATACCATTAAAAGGGGTAAATAAATTGATGATAGTAGTTCTGTAATACAAGCCAATACATACCAAAAATAATAACGATATGATTAGATAAACATAGTTTGGAATTGAGCTTGTAACAAACTTTTCATCAATTAGCAATTCACCTTTTAAATCCTTCATTTTAATGCGTAAAAGGGTACTTTGTTTAGTTGTTTCTTGATTATTGATACAAACTATTTCTTCGGTTTTTGAATCATAATACAATTTATCTAAACTGATAAAAGCCATTGTAGTGTACTTTTTTACACGGTTGGAAGCAAAATCAATTTCAAATAAAAACGAATTTCCTTCTGAAATTAAAGAATATAATTTGCCATTAGCAGTAAAAAGTTTAAAATTTCTATTAAAATTTAATTTTTCATTGTAAGTACCTAGCTTTTTCCATTGCTTTGAAATTAAATCAAGTTCCCATACAAAAGGTAATGTATTTGATTTTTGTTCGTCTGTAGTTTCATTTTCTTCATGTCCTGAAAAAACATACAATTTATTGCCTATCAATTGGCTGTGCGCATCTGTTCGGGGCGAAGGAATTTCATCTCCGTAGGTGTTAACCTTATCCCATTCGTTTGTTTGAAAATTGTATTTTGTTAAAATGTTTTTGAACGTAAATAATCCATAACCTCCAAAATAATAAATAGTGTTTTTATAGTTAAAAGTGCATGCACCAATTTGATTCATGTGTAAAAATGAGTGGTCTATACGCACTATTGAGTCATTTCGATACTCCAAAACACTGCCACAACCATCATGAGATAAATAGGTTCTTCCAGCTATATGAAACGGAATATAATGATTTAATCTCCCCAAATAGGGCGCATGTTTAAAAGTCTTTTGTTTTAACGGATTACCACTATACAAAACACTATCCTGAATAATTACTACAGGTTGTTTTGATTTTCCGTCTTGAAAAAGCGCTATGTCTTCATTGTAATTAAAAGTTTGACTTTGTGTCACAATGCTGCACAGAAAACAAAAAAATAATGAAATACGAACCATTATTTGGGGCATAAATAGGTGTATTAAAAATGGTTATTAAAAAAAAAGCTATTAAGGATTTGCAACAGGTTTTTTATCTAAACCTCTTTTTCTTAACAAAGGTACAACGCTTGGCTCTGCACCTCGAAATGCTTTGTACATTTTCATTGGGTCGTCAGTTCCTCCTTTTTCCAAAATATTTTTTCTAAATGAAGCTGCCTTTTCTTTATTAAACAGTTGAGTAGTTTTAAATGCTTCAAAAGCATCCGTATCCAAAACTCCTGACCAAATGTAGCTGTAATACCCCGCAGAATAACCTCCCGCAAACACGTGATTAAAATACGTGCTTCGGTAGCGAGGAATAATTGCACTAATTAATCCTATTTTGCTCATCGACTCTTTTTCAAATGTGTTGGAGTCAGTTGTAATGGCTTGTTTTTGAGAGTGATAGTCCAAGTCTAAAAACGATGCGGCTAAATATTCAACCGTAGCAAATCCTTGGTCAAAAGTACCTGCTTTTTGCATTTTTTCAATCAAAGCTGTCGGAATTACTTCGCCTGTTTTATAATGTTTGGCATACAATTGCAAAACCTCTGGCTCTGCAGCCCAATTTTCCATAATTTGCGATGGTAATTCTACAAAATCTCTTGGCACACTTGTACCCGACAAACTTTTGTAGGTTACATTAGAAAACAAACCATGTAACGCATGCCCAAATTCATGGAAAAAAGTGGTTACCTCGTCAAAAGTAAGCAATGCAGGTGCGTTTTGTGTTGGTTTTGAAAAATTACATACTATTGAAACAACGGGAGACACACGAACTCCATCTACCATTTTTTGGTTAATGTATGAAGTCATCCAAGCGCCGCCTCTTTTTGATTTTCGAGGATGAAAATCCATATACATCACGCCAATATGTGTACCGTTTGCCTCGGTTACTTGCCATGCCGTTACATCTTCATGGTAAACAGGCACATCGGTTAGTTGTTTAAACTGAATACCGTATAAATTTTTACAAACCATAAAAATGCCATTTCTAACATTATCAATACTAAAGTAAGGTTTCATTTCTTGCTCGTCCAAGTCAAATCGTTCTTTGCGAATTTTTTCAGTATAATACCTCCAATCGTAAGGTTCAACAGCCGATGTAATGCCATCTTTTCGCATTAATTTTTCAATATCTTCGGCCTCAATTTTTGCCATAGCCAATGCCGGTTGCCACAAATCGTTTAACAGTTTGTAGGCTTTTTGCGGATTTTTAGCCATCGTTTCTTCCAACGAATAGTGCGCATGCGATTCGTAGCCTAACAAAATGGCGCGTTCACTTCTCAAATTTGAAATAGCAATAACGTTGGCTTTGTTGTCAAAATCATCATCATGGTTGGCACGAGTTTGGTAAGCATCCCAAATCTGAAAACGTAATTTTCTGTTTTCAGCATATTGCAAAAACGGCATCACACTTGAGTTGGATAGCGTAAACACCCATTTACCCTCTTTCCCTTTTGCCTTTGCTTCGGCAGCACCTGCCTCAATAAGATCGGTTGGCAATCCTTTTAAATCGTCCAAATCGGTAACAACCAATTCAAAACTATTGGTTTCTGCCAATATATTTTGACCGTATTTTAAAGTCAAAACAGCCAATTCAGCATTTAATTCCCTCAATCGTAATTTTTGAGTAGCGTTGAGGTTGGCACCACTGCGCACAAACGATTTGTATTTTTTTTCCAAAAGCACCAATTGCTCAGGTGTAAGTTTAAAGGTCAGTCGGTTGTCCCACACTTTTTTTACTTTTTCAAACAGCTTTTCATTCAAATAAATATTGTCATTATGTGCCGATTGAAGCGGCGCAATTTCTTTAGCTATTTTTTGCAACTCATCGTTGGTGTTAGCCCCATTCATGTTCGAGAAAACAACACTTACTTTACCCAACAATTCGCCTGCATTTTCCAAAGCAATTATAGTGTTCTCAAAAGTTGGTTTATTTTTCATGTTTGCAATTGCCTCAATTTCAGCTGCATGTTGTTTCATTCCCTCAATAAGTGCGGGTTTAAAATGCTCGTTTTTTATCAAATCAAACGGCGGAACATTAAAAGGCGTAGTATATTTATTAAAAAAAGGGTTCATAGTAGCGTTGTTTTGAGAAAATAAAGCAGTGCAAAATAAATAAAAAACAAGAATATAACTAATTTGTTTACGCATCTGTTAGGGGATTAAAAGGTTATTAAATACGTTGCTAACTTAATTAAAAATTAAGATACATCAAAATAAATACAAAAAATTAACTACTGTTCATAAAATTATGACCAACACGCTTGGGCATTTTCCTAGCCATATTCCCGCTTTACGCTCCAATCTTTTTATAGCCCACCCTGACAGGGTTCAAAACCCTGTCAGGGTTAGCTATAAAAAGGATTTCCGCTCCAATCGGGGGTATGCCTCCAACTTTTGGGAACTTTCCAATCGTTTGGTTTTTTTTTAATTACGAATTATTCAACCCTGTCAGGGTTTTAAACCCTGACAGGGTTTCCAAAATCGTGTAGGTGTAAAATAGACACAAAAAAAGAGGAACTAAATCCTCTTGAAATGCTATTTTAAAAACTTTTTGATGAACCTATAAAGTGAATGTAATGGTTTAATTTATTGCTCGGCTTTCAGCCGCAACGAAACTAACTTTTTTAGCGGATGGTTTATTTATTTCTTTTTCAATTCGGATCTTCTGCGTTTCCATTCTTTCCACATCATTTCGTAACCTTTTCTGTCATATTCCTCATCGGGTAATTGTTTTGGGCTACTTATTTTATAAAACTCTTCAACTTTATCAACAAAGTTCATTATCTCGTCTTGGTATTCGTTTATTGAAATAATAATTTCTTTTTTAGTTTCAGTTGTCAACTTAACATTTTGCTGATTATGTTCAACCCAATAATTTATCCCAGTAAAACAACCTTGAATATGAACATCATTATTGTTTTCCAAGTGATCAATATGGTGTCCGCAACAAGGAATTAAATGTTCTCCAACTAAATTTTCAGAATTATGGTTATTTTTGACTGTTCTTAATAAATGAATTGACATAGCACTTAAAGTCCAATTATTTCCCATTTCATTATTGTCTCCAATAATTTCGTTTCCTATTCTAACTTTAACATGTCCGTGAGCACACAAGTCAATCTCTTCTGGTATATTCTCCAACCAATGAATGTCTAAAATTTCTATTTCAAATTGTTTATTTTTCATTTTTTTGCATTTCTGCTAACCAATTAAATTAACGAAAGTACTTGCGTTTTTAACATATTCTATTTGGCAAGTAACTTTAAATATATTTCCCAAAAATAAACAAAATAATGAATTACAGCGGTTATTGTTACAGTTTTTTTAAACTAGTAAAATCATTTTATGAGATTCCTACGGAATGACAAGTTTGTGGATAAAGTAGTTGCGAATTGTGGTGAATTTCAATTTCAAAAATCAATTTATGTAACCACAAATTTACTTCGTCTGTTCGCTTTGCTCGGGTCACAGATTTGAATTCTTTGATTTTTTAACCACAAATTTTCACAAATTGGCACAAATCTGAAATCTTTAAATTTTTTAATCTTTAAATTTTTAAATCTTTTTTTTTGCCACAGATTACACAGATTACACAGATTACACAGATTACACAGATTACACAGATTTGAGATTCTGAACTTGAAACCTTAAACCTTAAACCTTAAACTCAAAAACGTCTTCTGAAAAACAACACGTGAAGTCTAGCCCCGACAGAGCCGATATCCTCCCGAAGTCCCGAAGGGCAAGGGAGATAAAGGCGATGGCGGGACAGTTAGTGAGCTGAAACGGGATGGTCTGCTCCTGATAATTTCAAAGGAAATTTTGAGGAATGGATTCGTTTTGTGATTAATTTCTAAAAGCATAACTTTGCCGCTTTAAAAAAAAAATCGAGACATGATTACAGTAAATGATATAGCCGTTGAGTTTGGCGGTACAACTCTTTTTAGCGAGGTTACTTTTGCCATTAATGAAAATGATAAAATTGCCCTTATGGGGAAAAATGGCGCAGGAAAATCGACCTTATTGAAAATTGTTGCGGGTGAAAGCAAACCTACTCGTGGTTCTATTTCGGCACCAAGTGATGCGGTTATTGCTTATTTGCCACAGCATTTATTGACTTCGGACAATTGTACGGTGATGGAGGAAACATCTAAAGCGTTTGCTGATGTTTTGGATATGAAAAAGGAAATTGACGAAATTAATGAGCAGCTGACCATTAGAACGGATTATGAAAGTGATGCGTACATGAAATTGATTGAACGGGTTTCGGAATTGTCTGAAAAATACTATTCTATTGAAGAAGTAAATTACGAATCGGAGGTAGAAAAAGTGTTGAAAGGTTTGGGATTTGAACGTGAAGATTTTACACGATTAACTTCAGAATTTTCGGGCGGATGGCGCATGCGCATTGAATTGGCTAAAATATTATTGAAAAAACCAGATTTGATTTTGCTAGATGAGCCAACCAATCACATGGATATTGAGAGTATTCAATGGTTGGAAGATTTTTTAATCAATTCGGCAAAAGCGGTAATGGTTATTTCGCACGATAAAACCTTTGTTGACAACATTACCAACCGAACTATTGAGGTAACAATGGGCAGAATTTATGACTACAAAGCGGTGTATTCAGAATATTTGGAATTGCGAAAAGACCGACGTATTCACCAACAAAAAGCGTACGATGAACAACAAAAATTTATAGCCGAAAATCAAGCCTTTATTGACCGATTTAGAGGAACTTTTTCCAAAACAGAATCGGTGCAGTCAAGGGTTAAAATGCTAGAAAAAATTGTACCTATTGAAGTAGATGAAGTAGATACATCGGCATTGAAATTAAAGTTTCCGCCTTCGCCACGATCAGGTCAATATCCTGTGGTGGTTGATGGATTGACAAAAAAATATGGCGATCATGTGGTGTTTAACGATGCCAATATGGTGATAGAACGAGGTCAGAAAGTGGCATTTGTGGGTAAAAATGGTGAAGGAAAATCGACGATGATAAAAGCCATTATGGGCGAAA
>JBILQQ010000007.1:0-101792 GCA_044373115.1 Flavobacterium sp. | reverse complement strand
TCCGCATTTTGAGAAGCAATTTGATTAGCATCTACATCAGATTGAACAGCATTGATATTATTTTGTAAAGCTGCATCCGCATTTGTTGTTGCTGTGGTCAATGTAGTAATGTTATTCTGTAAAGCTGCATCCGCATTTTGAGAAGCAATTTGATTGGCATCCACATCAGATTGAACCGCATTGATATTGTTTTGTAAAGCTGCATCCGCAATAGAAGTGGTATTTGCCAACGAAGTGATGTTGTTTTGTAAAGCTGCATCCGCATTTTGAGAAGCAATTTGATTGGCATCTACATCCGATTGAACCGCGTTGATGTTACTTTGCAAAGTTGCATCTGCATTTGATGTGGCTGAAGCCAATGCAGTAATATTGTTTTGTAAAACTACATCTGCATTTTGAGAAGCAATTTGATTGGCATCTACATCCGATTGAACCGCGTTGATGTTGTTTTGTAAAGCTGCATCCGCAATAGAGGTTGCGTTTGCCAATGAAGCAATATTGTTTTGTAAAGCTGCATCAGCATTTTGAGAGGCAATTTGATTAGCATCCACATCAGATTGAACCGCGTTGATGTTACTTTGCAAAGTTGCATCAGCATTTGATGTGGCTACAGCTAATGCGTTGATGTTGTTTTGTAAAGCCGCATCCGCAATAGAAGTGGTATTTGCCAACGAAGTGATGTTGTTTTGTAAAGCTGCATCAGCATTTTCAGATGCTATTTGATTGGCATCTACATCCGATTGAACCGCGTTGATGTTACTTTGCAAAGTTGCATCTGCATTTGATGTGGCTGAAGCCAATGCAGTAATATTGTTTTGTAAAACTACATCTGCATTTTGAGAAGCAATTTGATTGGCATCTACATCCGATTGAACCGCGTTGATATTATTTTGTAAAACTACATCTGCATTTTGAGAGGCAATTTGATTAGCATCTACATCCGATTGAACAGCATTGATATTATTTTGTAAAGCCGCATCCGCAATAGAAGTGGTATTTGCCAACGAAGTGATGTTGTTTTGTAAAGCTGCATCCGCATTTTGAGAAGCAATTTGATTGGCATCCACGTCAGATTGAACCGCGTTGATGTTACTTTGCAAAGTTGCATCCGCAATAGAAGTGGTATTTGCCAACGAAGTGACGTTGTTTTGTAAAGCTGCATCCGCATTTTGAGAAGCAATTTGATTGGCATCCACATCAGATTGAACCGCATTGATATTGTTTTGCAAAGTTGCATCCGCAATAGAAGTGGTATTTGCCAACGAAGTGATGTTGTTTTGTAAAGCTGCATCCGCATTTTGAGAAGCAATTTGATTGGCATCCACATCAGATTGAACCGCATTGATATTGTTTTGCAAAGCTGCATCCGCAATAGAAGTGGTATTTGCCAACGAATCGATGTTGTTTTGTAAAACTGCATCAGCATTTTGAGAAGCAATTTGATTTGCATCTACATCAGATTGAACTAATGAAATTGCGTTTGAAGCAATCAACGCATTTGTTACAATTAAGTTATTAGCAGTTTTTAATTCATTGTCTAACTTTTCGGTTGCATTGACTAATGAATTTGAAGTTTGTAAATAATTAGTTGCTGGGTTTGTTGTGTAACTTCCATCAGTATTTAATCCGGTACCAACTTGTGTAGCATCCAATTCTACCTGCAAGTTGTCTATGCTGTTTTGTAAATTAGTAACAGAAGTACTTGTGGTAGAAGCTAAATTAGAAATGTTATTTTGCAGGTTTGTGTCTGCAGCATTGCTAGCTGCTTGATTAGTTACAACATCACTTTGTAGTACACTAATTGCCAACGCATTTGCTTCAATGTCGGCTGTGTTTTCGGTATTTAAGGCAAATTTTGCAAAAGGCACATAGGTAAATGGTTGGTTGCTAATTTCAATGTAATTTGAACAAAGCCCCTTTGTATCGAGCTCTACCTTTAAACTTTTGGCATTACTATTCCATAGAATATCAGAAAAATTGGTGGCATAACCCCCAACTTGTACACCCGATCCAATAACTAAATTAACCATTCCAAAACCATCTGTTGTGGTTTGGATGGTTTCTACATATTCCAAAAGTGTGTTATGATCTATAAAAGAAAATTGCAAACAAATGGATTTATTAGAAATAGGTGTTGACGCATTATTTATCCCTGGCAATTGTTCGCCTGCAGGATTTAAAATTATTGCTTGGTAGGTTATCCCGTTTGTTTGAGAAAAACCGATTGCAACAAAAAATAAGGCAATTAAGAGTAGTGTTTTTTTCATTTGTTGTGTTATTTAATTGGAAAATAAAAACCAAGTTGAATTTGGCTATTGTTAAATGCTAATTTTTCGGTTGACTGGTTGGTCAAATGGGATGTTCTAGAAATGGAATACCCCATTTTGACATCTATTTTTTCTGAGATTGCATATTTTATCTCAAATTCTAAAAAAGGTTTGATGAGTACACCCGAAAACTCTTCGTTTTTTGAAATATCGTAAACAATTTGGTTGATAGTTTGTTCTCCCTTTAGTATACTTGTAAAATTAAATCCTCCATAAACTATTGCCTCAAAACCCGATTTTTTTTTGAAAAGACTATAGCCAAATTTGTTTTGTAAACCAACGTAAGTTGTTTCCCAGTTGTAAGTATTGTTTAAATCACCTCCTTTAGCATTGAATTGGTCCAATGTTAAACTGACTGTGTAGTAAAAATTACTCAAATCAACGGTTTTGTATTTTTTAAGTGGCATTTGGTAGCCAATTTCAATTGCTGACCCATCATTTCCTTTCAGATTTGAATTTGAATCTCCATTTGAGTTTTTGTAATCGTATTTTGTAAAGTTATGTCCATAACTTATAAAGGCCTTCTGTGAAAAGCCAAAAAACTGAACTCCTACAACAAGGAGTGATAAAAGAAATTTTTTCATCATTTTTTAATAATTTTAGTGAAATAGGTATAATTTTGGGCAGTAATTTTTACTAGATATTCGGCACTTGGTAACTGAATAGGATTTATTGTAGTCTTAAAATCAGTTACTTCATTTTTTTCATTATAAAGTAATCGGCCTAAAATGTCATAAATTTCAATACGAACCAAATTGCTCGGTGCTGTTGAAAATTGAAAAGTTAATGAATCAACAAAAGGGTTAGGGTAGGTTGTAGTTACAATTGATGTTGTTGGTACAGCAGTAATAATTTTATTCCAGTTACTTTGCTGAAAACCTTGTTGTACTGTAACACCATTTGTAGATGTGCCTGTAAGTGATTGTTGACCAATGGTTTGGCTAACGATGATTCCGTTGGTGATGGAAGCATTTTTGCCTTGGGAGCTTATCATTTGGTGATGTACATTTTGAGCAAAACCACACCAAGAAGTGAAAAAGATTAGAGATAAAAAAACTTTATTCATTTTTTTTTTCAAATTTACTTATTTCATTCATCATGAAATCCTTACGAATTTTGTTTTAGCCGTTTTTATAATAAATAGTAACCATTTTTTGGTTTTTGATAATAGTCTTTAAACCTTTTAGTAAGAAAAATTAGGTGTTGTTGTAGAAAAAAACCGATTTAAGTAGCTATTAATTGATGATATTGTAGTATTTTTGAACAAAATAATCCGTTTCATTTTAATCCCCACTCATAAAATGATCATATCTTTTTTATATTTACTTACAGGATTGCTAGGAATTATCTCTGCATCAATCATATTAATTAACTACAAAATTAATCGAGTTGCTAATGTTTATTTGGTGATTATATTCTATTTGGTGTCGTTTAAATTTTTGTTCGATGGTTTAAATAAATTAGATGTTTTTGAACTTTCAAACGATGTATATTTCAATTTTTTGCCTTTTTTAAGCGCACTATTTCCTTTAACCTATTTATATTTTAAGACTACTGCCGAAAACTCAAAACAAATAAATTACATAGAATTAATACATTTTGTTGTGCCTGTAATTTTTGGTTTGAGTAATATTTTTTGGCCTTCGGATGATTTTCCTTTTTTTCCCTTCCGAAGTTTTATTCATATTTCATTTTTTGTTTTTGTAGTGTACTATTTTGTATTATCTTTTTTTATTTTACGAAAAAAAATATGGAAACGAAATACTTCAATGGCAATTGTAGATAAACAAAACAAGTTATTGTGCAAGTGGACAACTTTTATGTTTGTAATTTCAACTTTGATTTCAATCCGTTTATTAACGTCAATGTTTTATGATTTGTCAGTTCCAAAAAGCACTTTAGGTTTAAATTTTCAATGGGTTTCGTCTTTAATATTGATAGTTTTATTTGTTAAAATATTAATTTCGCCCGAGATTTTATTTGGTTATAATGCGTTATATAATAAAATAAACGAACAAAAATCAAGTCAGTTTGTGTTAATTGAACTTTGGATAGTAACCAATAATTTCAAAATTAATAATGTACAAGATGAATTATTAAGAACCAAAATAAGGGAAAACTTAACCCATCATTTAATGGGGATTGAAACGCTGGCTTTGAGTAAAAAATGGTTCAGAAATCCCGATGCCAATCAAACATTATTGTCAGCAAAATTGGAAATTCCAAAAAGTCATTTGAATTTTATTTTTAAATACCATTCAAAAGTTTCGTTTACCGAGTTTAAAAAAATAATACGTGTGTATGACTCAATAGAGCTTATAGATGCCCACTATTTAAAAGCGAATACCCTTGATTCACTTGCTTCAAAGGTTGGTTTCTCATCTTATAATCCGTTCTTTACATCCTTCAAAGAGGTGACAGGCATTACGCCACAAGCTTATAACAAACAGATTGTTGCATTACGAAAAGAACTTTAAAAAAATATTAATTTCTGTAGGATAAGTATTTATTTACGGCTTCACTTCTGTTTCTAACCTCGAGTTTTTCGTAAACGTGCTGTGTTATTTTTTTAACAGAATCTATAGATAGGTTAATTTTACTTGCTATTTCTTTATTTAAAAAACCTTCAGAAATCAATTCAAGAACATATCTTTCTTTTTCAGTTAATACATCAAAAATCGCATTGTTTTTTTGTTTTTTATCAGAATTTGAATTTTGAAAATAGTTTTTTAGTTCGTCTAAAATGTTTGGAGTTATTGGAAAGCCTCCTTTATGCAATTTAACAATTTCTTCTTCAATGGAATTAAATGAATTTTTTTTAACTAAATAACCATCTGCGCCTGATTTAAGCGCATTAATTAAATTTTCATTTTCATGCACAGTTAGCACTAAAAACTTGGTTGTTCCTTCATTTTTTTTCAAAATTGAAATCGCTTCAATGCCGTTCATTCCAGGCAAATCAATATCCATTATAACAATATCGGGTTTAACAAACTCAAAATCGTTGATTAATGATTCGGCTGTGCTATACATGCCTACCAAGTCAATTTCATCTGAGGATTGTAATACAATTTTCAATCCTTTGTGAAATACCATGTTGTCTTCTACAAATACGGTTCTAATCATGATTAATTATTTTTAAAGTTAAATTCAAATGTTGTTCCTTTTTTAGATGATTCTACTATTTTTACGTTTCCATTAATTTTTGATGCGGCTATTTTTACACTTGACAATCCTAGTCCTGTTCCATCTACTTGAATATTTTGATTTATTCGAACAAATGGGAAAAATACTCGGTCAAAATAAATAGGCTCAATTCCTATGCCATTATCTGTTATTCTGACAACAGTTTCATATCTATTTTTTCTTGCTGATATAGTTAATGTTTTACGGTCACTGTTATTGTATTTTAATCCATTGGTTATTAGGTTTTCTAAAATTACTAAAAAACAAAACTCGTTAGTGTGTACCATAAAATCTTTACAATCAATTGTAATTGAAACATTTGTTGCTTTTTTTGTGGCTATTTCCAACACAAATTTTATTTTTTCCAACACATTAAAATACTCATAAGTAATTGTATTTGTTATAATTGCATCATAAGTAAACAGGTTTTGGACATACATTTCAGATAAATGAATACTGTTGTTAATTAAAGTTATATATTCGTCACTGTCAAAATTTGCCTTCTGTGGAATTGTGTTTTTATGCAACTGTTTGATAAAGTCTTCCGCAACGTATAATGGCGTTTTCATTGAATGTAAAGCAGCTACATTTAGTTGGTCAATTTCTGTATTTATTTTAATTAATGATTTGTTTATTTTAAACAATTTGGCTTTGTCCTTAATGTATTCAACATCTTTTAAATAATTTATTTTTGCGGCAATTACGGTTATTCCTGAAAACATAATTATTAGGAATAAAAAATTTGACAGTATATTTTTTTCTAAATTTTGATGCAAAAGTACATGTCCATTAAAAAAATGTACAATAAATATACATAAGATTGATTGGAGCGTTAAAATAATGATGTAGCTTAGCTTTTTGTATGAAAATAAAATATTTGTCACATATATTGTAATAAAAAAACAAAACACATAAAACTCGCTTCTTTTAAAGAATACGCAAACTATTAATAGAGTTAAATTCACTATAAAAATTGTGATAAATTTTGAAAAATACATATGTTTATTATTACTAATATAAAAATTAAACAACATCATAATTGTTATAAAAATGTAAATTAGCGCATCAATATTTTCATGAATTAGTAGGTAATAAATAGAAGCTATTCCGCAGATGAAAGCGCAATAAATATTGATTAAATTTGTTTTCATTATAAAATCAACATCCTCTTTTTCATATGAAGGCTTAGCTCCAAGTAGGTTTGGATTACTAAATAAAAATTCTATTTTTTGTTCTAAAGTTTTACGCATAATAAATAGCCGTATTATCTGGATTTTTCAAAAAACATATTTCAATTACTAATAATCCTAATTGCGCATCAAATGAATGATGTACTTTAATCCCAAGCAAATCAAAACAAGTTGTATCTATTTCACCTAAATTTAATTTTGTTGAAATATGAAAATTAAGTTCAATTTTTTTTGGTTTATACATCAATTTTTTTTCTTTTAAAATTTCTATTAAAAATGAATTATACAGATCGGAATAAATTTTAATTTCAAAATCGGTAGTTCTATTTACAATAGTGTTTTTGATACCAAACTTAGTAATAATTTCTTCACTTTTTTGTTGAATTATACATCTTTCAAAATTATCTTTTAAAAGCATATCTCTATTATTTGTGAATCTAAAGTTGATAAGTTCCTCTATTTTTTTATTCTTAAAGCTCATTTTTTCAAAAAGCTCCTCCATTTTTATAGTTTGATGCGCTCCATTTTTTAATAAATTGGTGTAATCTGCAAAAAATGTTTTGTAATCAGCAAGGTTTTGTTGTAATGAAACCGAAATTATGGTTAATAGTTTTTTATTGTTACTATTGTTTTGTGCATTACTTTCATTCCGTTTTTGTAAACGATTATTCATGGCAAAGTATTTTAATTCCAGTTTGCGTTGATAATCGGTGTGGAAATATATAAAAGTAAATAAGAAAAAAATAAAACCAACAATACAAATAAAATTCATATTTGCAAATTCAGAAGTTGGCAATAAATTATAGTTTGGCAATAATTTATATAGCGACGTTAACGAAAGTAACAAAAGTAAAACACATTGGATTATAAAAAACAACATTAACTTTTTTTCTTTATCAGAAAAAATAAGTGTGCAATACAAAATAATTAGGAAGAAAAACAATGGAAAAATTGTCAAAAAACTGAATACACATAATGCCAATAAAACACAAATGATAAAATATTGAATAATAAAAATTTTACTAATCAGTGTTCGCCCTTTTTTATTTAAATACAAGGAAAACATAAGTGCAAATAATGATGAAGTAGCTACAATAATTTGAAAATAAAACGAAAAAATCCACAATAAAACACCAATTATAAATACATTAATTGATACAAGTAAGATGAAAATATTATATATCTGTAAAATTTTCTTCTCTTTGAAGTTATCAGTGCCTAATACGCCGTAATTGGCGACACGAAAAAGTCGGTATTTTAAGTTAATAGACATGGAATTAATTTCAATACTTCAAAATTAAGCAATTAAGTTTAGCAATCTTCATTTTTCACCTAAGTGGTAAAAAATTTCAACTTTAGTGAAGTTTTTTTTTGTCTTAAAGTGTTATACTATTCGTCCTTAGTGAGTTTTTGTTATTTTTTTTATACTAAAAATCATGCAGTTTTATACTATAGCATAGTTTGCATTGTTGTATTGTTTCATTAATTTGTTAAACAAAATTGAAGTTGTCAATAGTTACGATGTGTTAGTACACTATATATATAGGTAACCATGTAACTCCAACAACAAATCTTTGTAGTTGATTTTCAACAAAAAAATCACAAATTGTCTGCAGCGATTTTGATTTAGAGTAACAAAAAAAAATTAGTAACTAAAATTTATTAATGAAGAAATTTTTTAAACTGAGATTGCAATAAAGTTATGGGTGTATAAATTGCACACGAAATCCTTTATGCGCCTATAATACAATTAAAAGCAAAAGTTTTATTATAAATCAAATAAAAAAACACTGCTTTTCGCAATTGAAAAACCAAAACCCACACTTTACTAAGTATCAAATTTAAAATCGATTAAAACATCTGACATTTGCATAGAAATTAATAACAAATAGTTTCTAAAAATAACAATACGTCAACTATATTGTTAAAAATCGATTTTTGATTAACACTGGATCTTAGATTTAGCATCAAAAATTTTCAATTAAAGATTAATTTTAAAAAATCATTTATTATGAAAAAATTTACAACACTTTTGGTTTTATTTTTATTTACTTATGCTTCTAAAGCACAAGATCTTGAATGTCCTCGTTTTTTAAACCCTGACGAGCCACAACCAACAAAAACCATTGCAAACAGAGAAGGGGTTGCCGTTGCACCAAGTAAAGAAATGTATGTGTTTAATGTAAAAATTCATTACATAAAAAATACTAATGGTACTGGAGTTAATTTTGGCAAAGAGCAAGCGCAAAACGCAATGCTGATTTTAAACGAAACGTATAACAAAATCAATATTTATTTTAAATTATCTGGGTTTGACTATATTTATAATTCTGATTACAAAAATATACGATCTACCAATAAAAACACAAACCCGAATCACCCTACAATTAACCAACTCGTAAACTACAGCAAAACAGGAACTGAAAAGCCAATTTATGATGTGAACGCATTGAATATATTTGTTGTAGAAAACATTAATGAAAACCCTGTAACCTACGGAAGTGCTACAAACGGAATTGGTTACTTACCTGGAACTGTTAGTTTTTTTACCTATAATTCTTTTTTAAGCACTACTTTACTTCACGAAATTGGTCATAATTTTAATCTTGAGCATACTTATAATTTGAGTGGCACTTCAAAATGTGAACTTGTTTCTGGAGAAAACGCTGCTACAGCTGGTGATTTCGTAACCGACACACCTGCAGCGCCTTTAATTTTACCTTCAAGTGATTATTCATCAAGTTGTTCCTACGTAAATTCATTAAAAATTAAAGACTGTGCGGGTGTTGAATTTAGAGATGTTCAAATTGCAAACATAATGGGTCACGACAATCCTTGCCGCGATTTAGGCGATAACTTTTCAGCAAACGAAATATTTTTTACAGCTGGGCAAGGCTTCCGAATGAGAGATCAAATAAAAAATTACATCGATAGTCCAAGTAATATGTACGGTTACAACAAAGCCAAAACATCAATTGATAAATTGTACGAACCTATTGAACAAATTGCTGTAGTTTCTGCAAACGAAATGGAAGTTTCTGATGATGAAAACGACTTAGGAATGGCTAACGTTTGTCAAAAAACGGATGGAGTTGCCTACGAATTTCAAAAAGGATTCAAATATACTTTTATTTCAGAAGACGGATCTAAAAAATTCTTTGAAACTAAAGACACTCCTAAAATAACAGTAAAATCAATGTTCAATGTGAAAATGATTAATTTAGACCAAGACAAATTGGTACAAATTCAACCTGTTATTTCTGACGAATATGTATGTGTTAAACAAAAATATGTGGCCATTAACATAGCAACAACCACCAATTTAGGAAACGGTTCCATACACTACAAACAACTTTCAAGTGAAGAAATAAATTCAACACATATCTTTAATTCACTACCAAAAAATACGTTCAATATCGTAACTAAAGAAACCGATAAAGGCATAAAAACCTCTAAAAAAATATATAAATATTAGACTATATCTCGCAAAATGCCCTACGTTTTGTACTAAAAAGAGTGTAAAAATTAATTTTTTTGCACTCTTTTGATTTTATCACGGTGCTCAGAATAGCTACTTCTTTAAATTCTCTAACATTTCATTGGTAATTTCTTCCAAATCAAATTGATGATGCCAACCCCAATCTTGCCTTGCGCTTGAATCGTCAATAGATGCGGGCCAACTGTCGGCTATTTTTTGTCTAAAATCAGGTTGGTAGGTTATTTCAAAGCTTGGAAGGTGCTTTTTAATTTCTAATGCAATTTCTTTTGGTGTAAAACTTACTCCAGCAAGGTTATAAGAAGATCGAATTTTAATAGCATCAGACGGTGATTTCATTATGTTGACCGTAGCATTTATCGCATCGTCCATATACATCATAGGTAGTTTAGTGTTTTCCGAAAGGAAACATTCAAAACTATTGTTTTTTAATGCTTTATGGTAAATATCCACCGCATAGTCAGTTGTGCCTCCACCTGGCTCAGTAGTCCAACTAATTAATCCTGGGTACCGAATGCTGCGTACATCAACGCCATATTGATTGTGATAATATTCGCACCATCTTTCACCGGTTTGTTTGGAAATTCCGTAAACGGTCGTAGGCTCCATTATGGTGTATTGCGGCGTGTTTTCTCTAGGTGTTGTGGGTCCAAATACCGCAATACTTGATGGCCAAAATATCTTTTTTATTTTTCCGGCTTTCGCCAAATTTAAAACGTGAAACAACGAGTTCATGTTTAAATCCCATGCAAATGCTGGATTTTTTTCGGCTGTAGCCGATAATAAAGCGGCCATTAAATACACATCTGTAATTTGATATTGCTCAACCAAATGCTCAATTTGATTATAATCTAAAGCATTAACTACTTCAAAAATACCGTTATTTACAATGTCAGTATTTAACTTTCTAATATCAGATGCAATCACATTGTCATTACCATATTCAGCTCGCAGGCGAAGTGTTAATTCGGTGCCTATTTGCCCACAGGCACCAATAATTAATATTTTTGTCATTTTTGTGTTTGTTTGTTGGTGCAAATATAACGTTTTCGTAAAATGTATCATTTCTATTTTAATGAAATATTTTTTTCGATTTCTATCTTTTTTAATACTACTTTCACAAAATCTATTAAACATAAATAGTACTTTTGTATCCACAAATCTTTAAGCTACATTTTAAATGAAACTACCTATTTTATATATTTTAACGTTTGCTTTTTTTGCGTTTTCTTGCCAAGATAATTCTGAAAAACGTTTGGCTGATCAAAAAAAAGAGGCTCAAAAAAAGGAAATTATTTTTGCAAACATCAGTAAAGGATGGGTTTTTACCAATCCGCAAACAAGTCCAATTGCCCAAGCAAAAATCAATAATTGGATGGAGTGGAGAGCGTTTATAACCGAAATAAACCAGAAACCCAAAAGCACCATTGGAGCATTTCAAAAGAAAGCCACCATTTTATCAAAAAAAGTAATTGAACTCAATAACAATATTCCGTTAGAATTTAATAAACCTCAAATTAGAAGCCGAATTACTGTGCTAACTACCAAAATAAAAGCCTTGGATTTGTTCATTCATTTGCAACAAATTCCGGATAAAAAAGTAATTCAATTTATAAATGATAGCAACATCGAAATCACTTCGTTAACCTTACAATTTGAAGAAATTGTTCGAAGAAGCCAAATTCAACGTGAAGAAGGCGAACCCGATTTTATCAAAATAAAAGATACAACTAGAGCCATTCCAACTCCAAGAGGCGTTGTTAACCAATAATTTCAAATCAATATCTTTTGAGCAAATCGAAAATTTTATCGGTCTATTCCAAATCGGTCAACGTGCAACAGTTGGCGCAAGAATTACAAAATAGAGATACCAAAATAAACGCTAAAGGACTTTTGGGGTCATCGTTATCGTTTGTGGTTCAAGCTGTTTTTGAAAAAACCGAACTTCCGTTGCTCTTGCTTTTTAATGATAAAGAAGAAGCTGCCTACCATCTCAATGACCTTGAACAACTTATAAATGATCAAGATGTACTTTTTTATCCAGCATCTTACCGTCGCCCGTATCAAATTGATGATGTGGACAACGCCAACGTTTTGCTCCGTGCCGAAGTGCTTAATCGAATCAATTCCAGAAAAAAACCTGCTATAATTGTATCGTACGCTGAAGCAATTTTTGAAAAAGTAGTGACCCGAAAAGAACTCGAAAAAAACACGTTTAAAATCGGTGTTTCAGATAAACTTGCCATAGATTTTATCAACGAAGTTTTGTTTGAATACAATTTCAAAAGAGTAGATTTTGTAACAGAACCCGGCGAATTTTCAGTTAGAGGGGGTATTGTGGATGTGTTTTCGTTTTCAAACGACAACCCGTATCGAATAGAATTTTTTGGTAACGAAGTAGATAGCATCCGTAGCTTTGATGTAGAAACCCAACTATCGGTAGAACGTCTCAAAAAAATTGCCATTATACCTAATGTTGAAAATAAATTTTTTGAAGAAAACAGAGAAAGTTTCCTAGAATACATCAATGAAAAAACAGTTCTTATTATTCAAAATACCGATTTATTAACCCAACAATTGGATCGAGCATTTGAAAAATCAAAAGAAATTTTTGACAAATTATCCAAAGAAATCAAGCATGCTGCACCCCAAGAATTGTTCATTAATAAAGAACAATTTCTGAAAAAAGCACTGTATTTTCCGGTAGTAGAATTGAGCAATTCACCTGTTTTTAATTGCAATAAAACCATTCAGTTTTCAATAAAACCGCAACCGTCTTTCAATAAACAGTTTGATTTGCTATTGAACAATCTTTCTGAAAATCATTTCAATGGCATAAAAAACTATTTATTTTGTTCTAATGACAATCAGGCGGGGCGTTTCAAAGAAATTTTTGAAGACATTGATGAAGATAACCACGAAGATGCTCAGAAAAAATACAAAACGATAGTGCTTCCTCTTTTTGGTGGATTTATCGACGAAGGCAACCAAATTGCGTGCTATACCGACCATCAAATTTTTGAAAGGTACCACAAATTCAATATCAAAAATGGGTATTCCAAAAAACAAACCATCACGCTCAAAGAGCTTACATCCCTTACGGTTGGCGATTACGTAACCCACATTGATCACGGAATTGGAAAGTTTGGTGGACTCCAAAAAATTCAGGTAGAAGGCAAGACTCAAGAAGCCATCAAACTTGTTTATGCCGATAACGATATAGTGTATGTAAGCATTCATTCGCTGCACAAAATTGCAAAATACAACGGCAAAGATGGCGCTCCACCTAAAATTTACAAATTGGGTTCGGGTGCTTGGAAGGCTTTAAAACAAAAAACCAAAGCACGAGTAAAACATATTGCATTCAACTTAATTCAGTTGTACGCCAAAAGAAGGTTGGAACGTGGTTTTTCTTGCAAACCAGATAGTTACCTGCAAAAAGAGCTTGAAAGTTCGTTTATTTACGAAGATACGCCCGACCAAATTACATCTACGCGCGATGTAAAAGCCGACATGGAAAACGACCGCCCAATGGACAGACTAGTTTGTGGAGACGTTGGTTTTGGTAAAACGGAAGTTGCCATTAGAGCCGCCTTCAAAGCGGTGGACAACGGAAAACAAGTTGCTATTTTAGTGCCTACAACCATTTTGGCTTACCAACATTACCGCACTTTCACCGAAAGGCTCAAAGAAATGCCGGTAACCATAGGCTATCTCAACCGTTTCAGAACCGCAAAAGAAAAAACCGAAACCCTCAAAGAACTTGCCGAAGGCAAACTAGACATCATTATTGGAACCCATCAATTGGTGAACAAAAACGTGCAGTTCAAAGACTTAGGATTACTTATTATTGACGAAGAACAAAAATTTGGTGTCAACGTAAAAGACAAACTCAAAACCATTTCTGCCAATGTTGATACCTTAACGTTAACGGCAACACCAATACCTAGAACACTGCAATTTTCGTTAATGGCAGCCCGCGATTTGTCGGTAATTACTACGCCTCCGCCCAACAGATACCCCATTGAAACCAACGTGGTAGGGTTTAACGAAGAGCTTATTAGAGACGCTATTTCGTACGAAATTCAACGAAACGGACAAGTGTTTTTTATCAATAACCGCATCGAAAACATCAAAGAAGTGGCAGGTATGATTCAGCGATTGGTGCCCGACGCCCGCGTGGGTATAGGTCACGGACAAATGGATGGCAAAAAACTAGAAGAACTTATGCTTGCCTTTATGAACGGCGATTTTGATGTGCTCGTGGCAACAACCATCATCGAAAGCGGACTCGATGTACCTAACGCAAACACCATTTTTATCAACAACGCCAACAATTTCGGACTGTCTGATTTGCATCAAATGCGAGGGCGTGTGGGCAGAAGCAATAAAAAAGCCTTTTGCTACTTCATCACGCCGCCCTACTCAGCAATGACCGACGATGCCCGCAAACGAATCCAAGCCCTAGAGCAATTTAGCGAACTAGGAAGCGGCTTCAACATAGCCATGAAAGACCTCGAAATTAGAGGTGCGGGTGACCTGCTGGGTGGCGAACAAAGCGGTTTTATCAACGACATTGGCTTTGACACTTATCAAAAAATAATGAATGAAGCTATTGATGAGCTCAAAGAAAACGAGTTCAAAGACCTGTATCCAACCGAAAACGACATCGAAAACAAACAATATGTAAAAGACCTACAAATTGACACCGATTTTGAGCTTCTTTTTCCAGATGAGTACATCAACAACATCACCGAGCGACTCAATTTGTACAACGAACTGAGCGCCATCAAAGATGACAAAAGCTTGCTGGAACTCCAACAAAGACTCATCGACCGCTTTGGACCATTACCCAAACAAGCCATTTCATTACTCAATTCCATCCGCATCAAGTGGCACGCCACCCAACTCGGCATTGAAAAACTAATCATGAAACAAGGCAAAATGCTCTGCTATTTCGTATCCGATCAACAAAGCGATTACTACCAAACCACCCATTTTGAAAAAGTACTCCGTTTTGTACAAACCCACCCGCAACTGTGCCGCATGAAAGAAAAACAAACCCCCAACGGATTGCGCCTTTTGCTCACCTTCGAAAACGTAAAAAGCATCAACAAAGCGCTTGAGTTTATAGAAATGATATAATTTTTTTAAGGAGCACACAAGCTCGTTTCGGTTCACAACTTGTCCCGCTTTCGCCTTTATCTTGCTCGCCCTCCGGGACTTCGCAAGGATATCGGCTCTATCGGGGCTAGGTATCACTTTTTGTTTTTCAGATGATTTTTTTCAAGTTTCAAAGTTTCAAAGTTTCAAGTTTCAAAGTTTTGAGTTTATAAATTTGTGCTAATTTGTGGTAAAAAAAAATTGAAATTAATATTGAAATTGAATTACGAATTACGCTTTCCCTCCTGCAAGGTTTTCAAAACCTTGTAGGTTTAAAACATAAAAAAAGAGGAACTAAATCCTCTTAAAACCAAACAAAAAACTTTTCGATAAACCCATAAGGGTGTGAATGTAATCGGTGTACCTCACCAATATTTATTTTTATTGGAGTTCAGTGAATTTCATTTCGTTCAACCGGAGTTTAACTCATTGATTTTATTTTTTATTGGTATTCGTTGATTACAATTCATTGCTCGGCTTTCAGCCGCAACGAAACTCTAGCTGTTACCAGCAGTATTAATTTTCTATTTGTAATTCTTCTGGTTTTTTGAATTCATACTTTTTCATTTCTTTTCTTGTCAATTTTTTAGTCACGTTATAATTGTCTTTGTATAAGTATTGAACCATTATAGGATAATTCATTTTGTTATTAACGCAAACCAAATTTCCATTGACAAAATTATAAAGGTTGAAAAGCCAATAATTATGATTTTTGTGATTTTGTAGAGTCATTGTAATGATTTCAAAATTTCCGTCACCATTCAAATCTCTTTCCGTCATATTTTCTCCAATTTTATCGTCAAAAGATATTTTGGTAAATTCTTTATTAGTTTTTTGGAAAAAGTAAATTACTCTAACATTTAATGAGGCAAGTCCAGAACCCATATAATAACAAACAATTTTAAAATCTTTTTTTCCATCACCGTTAAAGTCAGCAATAAAAAATCCATCAGTTCCTTGAGCAGGAATTTCTTCAAAGTACTTTCTGCTTTTCGATGTAGATTTCACCTCTACATAAGTTTCTTTTGAATTTTCGGTATTTCCATTTATGGTAACTTCTAAATCAGAATTATCATTGAAAAATGATTTTATAACTTTAGAATAATTTAAAGCGTTCTCTTTTTCAGTCATTTTAAATTCTAAAGAAGAACTTTGTGGGCTTTTAAATTTTTCAAAAGGATATTGTCCAAAAACAATAATTGGAAAAAAAAGAAAGATGTATTTTAAGAAATTTGTCATAAAATATTGCTGGTAACTATTAGATATACGAAAGTCCTTGCGTTTTTAACATATTCTATTTGGCAAGTAACTTTAAATATATTTTCCAAAAATAAACAAAATACTGAATTACAGCGCGTATAGTTTCGGTTTTTTTTAACCAATAAATTATATTATGAGATTCCTACGGAATGACAAACTCTGTCAATGGCAATATCAAAAATCAATTTTTTTAACCACAAATTTGAAAACTTTGAAACCTGAAACCTGAAACTTGAAACCTGAAAACGTCATCTGAAAAACAATTCGTCAAGCCTAGCCCTGATAGAGCCGATATCCTCCCGTAGCCCCTTAGGGCAAGGGAGATAAAGGCGATAGCAGGACAAAATGGCTATTGGAACGGGATTGGGTGCTCCTAATACAACTAAGTTGAGGTGTAATTGGTTGAAAAACATAACGTTAAGGCTTTTTTGGGAACAGCAATGTTTGGCTATATGTTTTTACTTCACTTTAATCAAAAATATTTTTTACATTTACAACCCATAAATAATCCATCAACATTAACCTGATGTTTTTGTTAGTATAATTAATCAAATGAAAATGAAAAAAATCCTTTTATCATGTCTGTTCACTCTTGTTTTTTTAAACATTGTTACAGCCCAACAATTACAATCACCGAATGAAAAGTTGTCTTTACATTTTTCGTTACTAAATGACGGAACGCCATCTTATGATTTGACATTTAATGGAAAGCAAGTAATTAAAACTAGTAAACTTGGACTTGAGCTTAAAAACGATGCTACGTCGTTACTTTCAAATTTTGAAATTTTGGATACTAAAACAAGCACTTTTGACGAAAGTTGGAAGCCTGTTTGGGGTGAGCAATCGTCCATTCGAAATAATTATAACGAATTGGCGGTTACTTTAAATCAGAAAGGTACCGATAGAAAAATAATCATTCGTTTTAGATTGTTTAATGATGGATTGGGATTTAGATATGAATTTCCGACTCAAAAAAACTTGGTTTATTTCATCATTAAAGAAGAACGAACCGAATTTGCTATGACAGGTGACCATACAGCGTATTGGATTCCAGGTGATTATGACACGCAAGAGTATGATTATACAACGTCTAAATTATCAGAGATTAGAGGTTTATTTAAAAATGCAGTTACAGGTAATGCTTCGCAAGAACAATTTTCAGAAACGGGAGTGCAAACTTCGTTAATGATGAAAACGGCTGACGGACTTTACATCAACCTTCACGAAGCTGCTTTGATTAATTATTCGTGCATGAGTTTGGATTTGAATGACAAAACGTTTGTATTTCAATCGCACTTAACACCCGATGCAAAAGGCGATAAAGGGTATATGCAAGCACCGTGTGTTTCGCCTTGGAGAACAATAGTAGTTAGTAATGATGCCAAAGATATTTTAGCTTCAAAAATAACATTAAACTTAAACGAACCATGCAAAATTGACGATACATCTTGGATAAAACCAGTTAAGTATATTGGAGTTTGGTGGGAAATGATTACAGGAAAAAGCTCTTGGTCCTATACCAATGATTTTCCAGCGATTCAATTGGGCGTTACCGATTATTCGAAAGCGAAACCAAACGGAACGCATGCAGCAAACACAAAACACGTAAAAGAATATATTGATTTTGCAGCGCTTCACGGTTTTGGAGGTGTTTTAGTAGAGGGTTGGAATGAAGGTTGGGAAGACTGGTTTGGACAATCAAAAGATTATGTTTTCGATTTTGTGACTCCTTATCCAGATTTTAATGTTCAGGAAATTCATGCTTATGCAAAATCAAAAGGAATTAAAATGATAATGCACCATGAAACGTCGGGTTCGGCAAGAAATTATGAACGTCACATGGACAAAGCGTATCAGTTTATGAAAGACAATGGATATGATGCTGTAAAAAGCGGTTATGTTGGAAATATGTTGCCAAGAGGTGAACACCATTACAGCCAATGGGTTTTAAATCATTATCAATATGCGATAGAAAAAGCAGCCGATTATAAAATCATGGTTAATGCTCACGAAGCGGTTCGTCCAACAGGAATTTGCAGAACATATCCAAATTTAATTGGAAATGAAGCGGCTAGGGGTACAGAATTTCAAGCTTTTGGAGGGTCGAAACCAAATCATACAACAATATTACCGTTTACCAGATTAATGGGTGGACCAATGGATTACACACCTGGAATTTTTGAAATGGATATTGCCAAATTAAATCCGAACAATAATTCGCATGTTAACACAACGTTGGCAAACCAATTGGGATTGTATGTGGTAATGAGTTCGCCACTGCAAATGGCTGCCGATTTACCTGAAAATTACAATCGCTTTTTGGATGCATTTCAATTTATTAAAGATGTAGCCATAGATTGGGATGAATCAAAATATTTGGAAGCAGAACCAGGACAATACATTACAGTTGCACGTAAAGCAAAAGGGACAAATAATTGGTTTGTAGGCAATGTAAATGGAGAAACACCACGCACATCTGACATTACATTAGACTTTTTAGAAAAAGGGAAAAAATACGAAGCCATTATTTATGCTGATGCAAAAGAGGCGCATTTTAAAACCAACCCACAAGCCTACACCATCAAAAAAATGGTGGTAACGAACAAAACCAAATTATCACAACTTACTGTTCCAGGCGGTGGGTTTGCGATTAGTATTGTAGAGAAGAATTAGAAATAAAAAAGCCCCAAAAAGTGAGACACGATTTGGGGTATTTTTTTTGAATTAATATCCTTTATTTAAGGGATTAAACCAAGCTGTTTTAAAAAGCTCATATTGTCCATAAAATCGCGTTCTTCAACAATTTTTCCATTCACAATTCGAGCAATGGTACATCCTTCAATGTCTATTGTTTTTCCGGTAGCAGGAATTCCCATAAATGTTCCCGTATGCGTCCCTTTGAACTGCCAATATTTGGTTACTTTTTCGCCTTGTGCAAACATATCTTTGACAATGAATTGTCTGTTAGAAAAACCAGTTACAAAATTTGCATAGTACGCTTTTGCATCGGCTACACCTTTAATTTCTGGTGATGTATGCAATACAATATCTGTTGAATAAGCAGTATCCAACACATCAATTTTACCTTCATTAATAGCGACATCCCAAACTTTTGAATAAAATGTTACATTATCTTGAGCTATTTTTTCTGAACTTTTTTTACATGACATTAACGACGCACTAAAAACAAGAAGTACAACTATTTTTTTCATAGTATTTTATTATTTTAATAGTTCAGTTAAAGGAGCTGTATCATACGTATCCCATTCTTCTTGTATTTTACCATCTTTGATACTAAAATTCATATTCATGATAATTTTTGCTTTTTTCTCACCCTTAGTAAACGTAACTTCATAATAAGAGAACACATAATTTTTGATTCCTGTTTTTTCATCCGCTTTATAGTTTACAGCTTCCCATACCAATGGATCTTTTGGTAAAGTAATGGTAACACCTTGCGCTTGCAAGTTGGCTAAATTTTTCATGTTCTTTTCAATTGTCATTGAATTTAAATTGTCATAAATTACAGCACCAGGAGCATATAATTTTTTTATGCTTACTGTATCAAATTTACTAGCAAATACGTTCATTTGTTTGATCATATCTGTGTTTTCAGACGTAATAAGGTTGACACCACCTTCGTTTGGATTTTTAGCGGTAGCTTCTGCTGCACCTTCTTTTTTACAAGAAACCAATAGTAAACTTGAAAGAGCGATAAGAGCAATAGTTTTTTTCATAATAATGTGGGGTTAATTTGTTATTTTATGTTTTGATAATATTGAATAATTGTGTCAATTTTCATGTCTAAATTGAACATAAAAAATTCATTTAATTCTTTTTTCCATACGGTTCCGTCTTTACTAACACGAGTTTCAGTTGCAGTTACAAATACTCCAGACGAAGGATCTGTATCTTTTATTCGGATAGGAACGATTGCTTTTAATTCCCAATTTAAGGATTTGTATTGTGCAAAATAACCTTCCCAATCTTTTTGAGTCATTACGACTTTATTACCATCAAAATCTGTTACGTTTACTTTTTCTGCTGATAACGACGCACATGTTTTAACATCCATTCTGTTATAAGCTTCAACTAATTTGATGATGGCTTCTGTTTCACCTCTGTTAGAGAAAACAAAAGGTTTTCCTTTGAATTCTGATTTTGGGTCAAGGTATTTTCCTCCCTCTGTTTGCGCATTCATTTGCGTCATTGATGTTGCCAAAGCGAACATAAAAAGTACTTTTTTCATAAAGTGGGTTTTAGATATTAATTATTGTTTTTATTTTGTTCCATATAAAATGGATTCTGATTTCATATAGGCTGATTCCGCATGAATGTTGGACCAAGGCAATGTATTTGAAAAGAATAAGACAGCTTTCCCGTTTTTGCGGTCCATACTATAAAAAGTACAAGCTGCTCCCGACCAATAAACCGTCCCTGATGCTCTAATTCCTTTACGCCCTGTTTGATCTACTGCCCATCCTAATCCAAATTTATTTACACCAACATTTTTTGCAGTCATGTTAAATAGATAGGTATGTTCTAAACATGGGTCGTCATACACAGTAAAATGTTCTCCCATGTTGTTTGTAAACATTAAATCAATGGTTTCTTTTTTAAGAATTTTTTTGCCGTTCAATGTTCCATCGTTGAGAATACATTGAATGAATTTTCCATAATCATGAAACGTACTGAACAATCCGCCTCCGCCTTCGTATTTTGTCGTTTTTAAATCTCTGTATTGCCATTCTTTGTCTTGAACAAACTGGTCGCCTTTCAAGTGACCAAATGAGGTAATCTCGCTAACTAATTCATCAGGGACACTAAAAAAAGTGCGTGTCATTCCTAAAGGGCCAGTAATATTTTCTTTGAAATATACTTCAAGAGTTTGACCGCTTATTTTTTCTACAATTTTACCTACCCAATCAATATTGGTTCCGTATTGCCATTTTTCGCCAGCTTCATATACTCTAGGAAAATCTTGGTATTTCCAGTCGGCAGGTTTTTTGAAATTATTAAGACCATTGTGAAGAAAAGGATAGGCAAAACCTGCGGTATGCGTTAACAATTGTCGTAAAGTGATGGATTTGGTTGCTTTTACTAATTTGCCGTCTTTGGTTAAAATAGGAATTTCAGCCATTTCCGGCATTAAATTATCCAAGGGTTCATCCAAAGTAATTTTTCCGCTTTCCACTAATTGCATTGCGGCAACTGAAGTTACAGCTTTGGTCATTGAATAAATTCTAAAAATATGGTTGTTGGTGATAGGTTCGTTTCCTTCCCAAAGTTTATTTCCATGACGGTATTCGTAAAAAAATCCGTTTTTGTTAATGCCTCCAACGATGAAAGTAGGCAATGGATTATTTTTAGCAATGCTATCCATCACTTTATCATTGGATTTTTTGTCTAATTGTTGGGCTTGTAATCCATTAATAGAAAAACAAGCTACAACAAGTAATAGATATTGTTTCATGTGGGAAATTATTTAGTTGCTGGTAAATCAGAATTAAAAATATCTCTGTGAATTTTCCATGTTCCATTGTCATTTACCCAAACAACTACGTACTTACCCTTATCTAAGGTAACCCCTTCTTTAGATTTAAAATCAAACAGCCCTTCTTCTGTAATGGTTGTTTCATTACCCCACACTTCCAAGGTTGTTAATGAGATATTGGTAGCATCTGCATTCATATTTTGTGCCCAAACAGTTTGGATGGCTTTACGTCCTTCTGTTGATGGTTGGTTGTAACCCATAAATTTGGCATCTTCAGTATATGAATTGGCAAATCCAACAGAGTCTTTCTTTGCTAGTAATTCTACTAAATTTTGATTAGCCGCTTCAATTTCTTTTTTGGCTTTCGCTAAATCAAATTCGGATTTAGTATTTTTTGTTTTATTACAGGAAAACAAAAAAGTTAAAAGTAAAATGGATAAAATAATTTTTTTCATGAATTTGGTTTTTTTTCAAAAATAGACCTAGTAATTAATGCAGATGAACTTTCAATAACTAAAGATGTACCTTTTTTGCATTTAGGAACATTTTTAAGTTTTTAATAAGTAGAATAAAATTAATATTTGCATTTAGAAAATTGGTATATTCGCAATCCCACATCTATATATCAGTTCTTTATGGAAATGCTTACTCCTTTTTTTGGGATTTTTACTTCGTTTATTCTTTTTTATTACAGAAAAGATTTTAACCAGTCAAATTTTTATTTGGCGTTATTTTATTTATGTAGTAATTTCATAGTATTAGTTTATTATGGATTACATTTTACCAAAAATCCGTTTTGGGAAGGTGTTTTTTTTGTTCAATTTATGCCTTTATCTTTTTTAATTGGTCCGTTATTGTTTTATTATGTAAAATATGCTGTTTCTGATAATAAAAATATAAAACCTATAGATTTTTTACATTTACTTCCAGCCATTGCAGTTGTGATTTACAGCATCCCTTATACCACTTTGCCTTTTTCTGAAAAGGTAAAAATTGCACATCATATTCAGGCGGTTACACAGAATTACGATTTTACAATTTCTTATTTTTCGTTAAAAAAAATGTTGTTTTATCGCCCTTTGCATTTGCTTTTATATTGTATTATTAGCTTGGTTTATTTTAAAATGGACACCAAAACACGAATAGCAAAATACGGACAACTTCCAATTAATTTTGGATATATTAAAAAGTGGATTTATGTTTTAATTAGTGTTCAATTGTTTATTTCATCTTATTGTTTACTTGATTCGTACGCCGATTTTATTTTGAATGATTATGCCGGAATTATAAATCAAGAAAATTATTTTAGGTTTTTAGGCATTGCTTTTTTTCTTCAAAACATTTTTCTTTTTTTGTTTCCAAAAATTTTATTTGACACAATTTCTTATCCCGATGCAACTTTTGCAAAAACTAGGTTGGCGCAATTAAAAAAAGGAAACACACCTGAAGTCAATCAGGATATATCTTTGCAATTGAGTCATTATCTTGTTGCAGCAACTTATTTAGTTAAAGGTTTTAGTTTATCAAAAATGGCTTTTGATTTGCAATTGTCGGAACGAGTTTTGTCAAATTATTTTAATTCTGAATTGGCGATTTCGTTTAGTGAATGGAAAAATAACCAGCGGATTGATTATGCTTGTTCAATGATTGATGCAGGTAAAGTAAATAAACTAACGGTTGAAGGGATATCATTGGACGTAGGTTTTTCGTCTAGATCCAAGTTTATAGATGCTTTTAAAGCCCGAAAAGGAATTACGCCATCAGTGTACATTAGACAAAGTAAAGACAAATTTTATTAATTTTATTTATCTGAAAACCGTTTTATAATTACTCGTAGTAAGGCATTTATAATTTTGTTTATTGGTTTTTGAAAAGTGGCTAGTAGTGGGTTTTTGGATACTAATCCAGTGAGTACATTCCCTGCGCCAGTTACCAAATCGGCTTGTACGTCAACCGATGAAATTAATTCGTGGAGTGTTGATTTTATTAAATTTAAGGGTTGAATACTGCTATAAGTTATTTTCAATTGGTGTTTTAAATCTTCCAAATCGGTTGCTTGTTGCAACTCTAAGGCGATAATTTTTTGTTTTAAAAGGCTTCGTTCGTCTATGGTTTTCATGCTATTATTTTTTTACCATTCGGTTAATAATAAAATTACTGATAGGTTTTTTTATCCATCGGTATCTAAAAAGATATACTATAAATGCTATTAGTAAATACAATCCGGCACTGATAAAAAATCCAAAATAGGTTTTGCCTAGCCATTCGCCAATCCATAAAGAAAAGCCAATGTTTAACAACAACGAAAACAAAACCAAAATCAAAAGAATTACCACTTTTACAGCAATGGATGAAATTATATCTGCTGATTTATAAACGGTGTTGTATTTGCATAATTCAAAAGTTGTTTTGCCATATACTTCGGCTTTTTCAATTAAATTTTCAATAGTAGTTGCTTTTTCCATAGTTCATTTTTTAAAATAATAAGTAAAAAAACCCGCTCATTTACTCAAAAATGAACAGGTTTTTTGTTAGAAATTATTTGTTGTCAGCAATCATTTCTTTAGTTTCTGAAACTACTTCATTGTATTTGTCTGTAATTTCTTCGTATAAACTTTCAAATTTATCTTTTAATTCGTCGGCATAATTTTTACCTTGATTCATAATTCTTTTTCTTGTTTTACAGCCTTTAGCTGGTGCAAACAAAATTCCTGCAATAGCTCCAATAGCTATTCCGCCTAATACACCTACTACTACTTTACTTGATTCCATGATTTTTTTATTTAATTTGTTATATTTTTTTTCCTTGAATTATTCGTAATAAAATGGCGATTATTGCAATAACTAACAGAATATGAATTAACGATCCTGCGCCATAAGCAAAAACTCCAACAGCCCACAAAATGACTAAAATAATAGCGATGGTATAGAGTAAATTGCCCATGATTTTAGTTTAATGCGATGCCTACATATACATTAATTACACTGTTTTTTCCGTCAGGAAAAGTGTATTGTGTGCCGTTATAATCTTGAAGTTCCCCAACGGTTGTTAAGCCGTAATTGTAACGCACTCCAAAACTCAATGCGTCAACATCCATTCCGAGTCCAAGTGCAATTCCTGCATCAAGTTTGTTAAAATCGTCTTCGTTAATGCTGTTTTCAAAATCAAATACGTTTAAATTTGAGTCGTTTGTAATACTTCCATCAAGTAAGTACCCCACGTATGGTCCAAAATGAACGTTGAAATGTTTCCCTAAATTTACTACTACAAGTACTGGAACTTCAACATAGTTTAAGTTAAATTTTGCTGTTCCTGTTACAAAAGTGTTATTATAAACCAATTCCGAACCTTTGGTTGTAAAATAAATTTCGGGCTGAATGGCCAAGAATTTAGTAATTGGCAACTTTGCAAATAAACCAGCGTTAAAACCTACAAGTACATTTTCGTCGTCAACATTATCAGTATAAAGGTTTGAGAAATTGACCCCACCTTTTACACCAAATCTAAATTTACCATCTTGTGCATTTGCCAGTTGAAGTGTACCCAACATAAGAGCAAGGGCAATGATTAGTTTCGTTTTTTTCATCTTTTTTAGAATTAATTGTAATAGAGTTATTACTCTACAAAGGTGCTTCTGTTTCCTCTAAAATATGTTGCAAAACTTCATTCAAAAGTTATGTTTTTCATACTTTTTTAGAATAAATACAATGTGTTTTGGTTTTATTTTGCATTTGTTACAACTTCAATCAGTTTGTCAATTTCTTTAACTATTACCTTTTCAATTTCCTCTTCGGCGTATTCTTTTGACATTTCGATAATTTCACTTTCAGACTTTTTATTGGTGTGCAATACCGAGTTGTTAGCGCCTTTGTTACTAGAAACCAGTTCGTTTAATTTTAAATCAATTAATGCGGAATACCTATTAACCGATTTTTGAATAATAAATAAACTCAAAAAGGTTATACCAAAAATAATATCGCCAATGTTTTGATGGGTATCATTTGACGTAAACAAATTAGTGGACCACCACGAAATAATAAGTACAAAGGCTATAAGAAAAGTAATTGAATTCCCCAGTACTTTAGTTGAAAAAAAAGTCAATAATTCAAATGCTTTTTCAACAGTATGATATAATTTACTCATCATTTTTTAATTTAAGGTTGGTATTTTTTTTACAAAAAAAGAACCTTATTTTACAAAAAAAGTAGTTCAAAGGTTCTTTTCATTGTTTGTTAATTACAATCAATTCAGCTTTGATCTATTTTTTTTTGCTAATAAAGTTCCTTTTAAAGGGTTTTTAAAACTTATTGTGCAATTAAAATATCAATAACAACGGTACGATTATAAAAACGTTCTTCAGGGTAATTATTTTCAAAAAGACCATATTGTTTGTCTTCGCCATACCCATGAATTTCGAATTTTACATCGGTTCGGCCGCTTTTTTCTAAACTATTTGCAATGGTGTTTTTTACGTCTGTGGCTCGTGCCAATGACAAGTTTTTATTGTAATTATCCTCCCCAATTACATCTGTGTAGCCTTTAATGAGCACGGTTGCATTTGCGGGTATTTTTTTAGCCACAACTTCAGTTAGATACTTTTCGTAAATAGCATTCGATTTGGATTCATTAAATTCATAAATCACACTAAACCGAATGCTCTCTTTTATTTGAACACTTTCTGACGGCATCACTCGCAAGGTCGTTTCTTTTTTCTCAATTTCGCCAGTATCTTTCGTTCCAATCAAAACAGCCACAAAAGTTCCTTGTTGTTGGTTTTTTAAGACTGTTTTTCTGGAAATTAAGGCTTCGTCATTGATATATGGACCAAAAGTTACTATTTTTCCGTTACTGTCTTTTAATTCCAAAACCCAATTTTTATACGCATCTTTAGCTCCCGTTGCATTTAGCGTTATTTGATCTTTGTTTTCAGTCACATTACTGCTAATAATTTCAACTGAACGAAGCGGTGCATCGCCACTTTGAAATTCCATTAACAACTCTGCCGATGTGCTTTCAATTGTAACTCTTCTGTCGCCTTCACGTAACAAATCAAGCTCTCTTTTTCCTCCAGGTTGTTCCGACGGAATTACCGGTTTTGTTCGTCCTTCCACCGCAATTCGGGAGCTATTTATTTCAAATACATTTGTTAAATAATGTTTCACCTCTGTTGCCATAAGCACGCCTTCTGCTTCTCCATTTTCTGACGAGCCGACTAATTTTATCTTTGAATCAGGATTTTTTTGCATCCTATCGCCCAAAATATTCAACAAATTATAATATACCGTCATTTGACGTTCTGCCCGTTTTGGCTTTTTCTTTGCAACACTAAATTGTACTTGATCTTCTCTAAAATCTTTCACTTGATCTTTATTCAAAAGCACATATCTATTCGGAATTTCGTTTGATCCAACTGAAAAAAACACATAATTTCGTAACGGAAAAACCTCGCGCATTCTAGTTTCAACACGTTCAATTTGTGGAGCATTAACAGAAAAAACAACTGGTTTAGTCTCAGTTTTTATAGGTACAATTCGTTTTCCGCTGCCCATTTTCAACACCATTCCTGCTCTAAAAGTTGTCAAATTCCAGGTTTCGGTACTTCTAGGATTTTGACCAAAATAGGGCTGAAATGCTACAAATGGAGATAGTACAAACTGTGTTTTTTTTCCTTCAGATGTCAAATCAATATCATATCCCATTCCTATTTGCATGGAAACGATTGTTTTTTCAACAGAGCTAAAATCACCTGTTTGATCAACATTGGCAACCTGCAACGGAAAATCGGGATTGGTTTGTTGTTTATATACAAACGACTTGTCTAAATTAAAAGCCAATCTAGGTCCACCGTACAAATAAAAATTGGACTTAAATGGTGCCAATCGCAAACTAGGCTCAATGGTAAAATAGTTGATATTGGCTTCCAAATCGGCAGCACAATTACATGGCGAATTCACTTGATTAAATTCCCCTTTTCGACTGTCAAATCCCGCCTGAAAAATAAATCCTAAATATGATTTTGGACGATAATATTCGATTGATGTTGCCAAATATAACCCAATTCCATCGCCTTTATGAAATGTAACGGGCGGTGTAAATGACGAAGTTAAATTGTGGGTTGATCCATTGTAATAATTAAAATTTGCTCCAGCAGCAACCCCAAATTTCCAAGATGGTTTTGTATAAAGAACCTTTTGTGCAACAGCAGAAGCTGCAATTAGTAACCACAAAAATCCTATTACTAGCCACTCAAAAGCGGTTGGTAAATTCATTGACATAAAGCCTAATGACTCTGTTTTTATTTTTGAATTTAATTTCATATTGTTTAGTTTTATGGTTTGTCTATTATGTTGGTACTTGTCAGTACTACGGCTCCATTTATTGCCAACATTCTGCCCACTGCTACCGCGCCGCTTCCCATAGTAATTGAGGTTAATGCCAAAATGTTTCCCTTAAACGATGTTCCGTCACCTATTGTAGCTGAACTTCCAACTTGCCAAAAAATGTTTTTAGCTTGTGCGCCACCTGTTAAAATAATACTTCCACCAGCCCCTCCAACAGTTGTAAAGGCAGACGCTATTTGAAAAATCCAAACTGCATTAACATCACCTTGGGCATCCAATGTTAAATCTCCTGATTGGATTAACAATGTAGAAGTTGACTTATATATGCCAGGTGACAAAGTTAATCCACCTTGATCTCCTGTAACCGAAGCAGGAGCAGGTGACGAAGCTGCCTCAGCAAACAAATAGGCGTTGGTTAAATCTTCTTTTGCCAACACCAACATGGCTGCAACACCAGCAGGCAAAGCATCGTCTGAGGCATAAATAGCTCCATTAACAATAACCGCAGGTGGAAATCCAGTAACTGACGAACGAGCCCCAGGACTTATACCAACATCCATATTATGTATTTCACTAAAACCAGCGTTATTACTAATACCAACCCCTGCCAAAATTCCAAATCGAGCTGCAGTACCCAAATCAACTCCAGCTGGTGGTGGGGGTGTAGTAAGGGTAGTAAACGACCAAACATAATCAACAGACAACCCAATTCCAGCTAAATTTTTAGCCCCAGTAGTTACTGTTGCTGTATATGTGGTATTGTTAGCCAAAGCTGTGCTAGGAGTAAATGAAGCAACCAACCCCGCATAAGTTACTGAACCAGTTACAGGTGTTGCCCCCATTTTTAAAGTAAATTGCGAAGTAGTAAGTGTAGCAGCATCCATTGGCATGTTAAAAGTAGCTGTAACAATTTTTGACAAACTAACACCAATTGCACTATTCAGCGGGTCAGTAGCAACAACCTGTGGCGCAACCACTGCAACCGTTGTAAAACTCCAAACATAATCAGCTGCAATACCAACTCCAGTCAAATTTTTGGCTCCCATAAAAACAGTTGCCGTATAAACCGTATTTGATAATAATGCAACAGTTGGTGCAAAACTTGCCTCAACTCCAGTATAACTAACCACTCCAGCAATAGCAACACCACCTTGGGTAATGGTAAAAGTACTTGTGTTTATCGTTAACGCATCCATCGGCATATTAAAAGTAGCCGTTACCTCCTTATTTAATACTACCCCAACCTCGTCAGCAATTGGATCAGTAGCCACTACTAACGGCAGTAACTCAACCCCTGTGCTGAAGCTCCAAATATAATCTTCTTGTAGCGCATTCCCATTTGCATCCATTGCATCAGTCGTTATTTTACCAATATACGTGGACCCAGCAACTAAAGGTATAACAGGTACAAACGTAGCAACTGCACCGTCAAAAGTGATAACTCCTACAACAGCAGTAGTACCCGTAACTATAGTAAAAGAATCTTCGTTAACCGTGGACCAATTCATCTCCTCATTAAAAGTTACGGTAATCACTTTATTCAGTGCAACGCTCGTTTCCAAATTCAAAGGATCAGTAGCAATTACCAGCGGACAAACGCCAACTGTTTCTATAAAATCATCCTTGGCACACCCCACAAAAAGCAGGACAAACCCGATGTATAAGCTCAAAAAAAGTTGTTTGTGTTTCATTATATTGTAATTAAAATTAATACTCATTTTTATACAACACAAAGTTGGTCACTTCACCTAAATTTGCTGTTATGTTATTATGAGCAATACTTACAACATTCACATATATAAACAACTAATTCAACAAAAGCGCATTTTTTCAATTTTTTTACACCAAAAGGCTTGGGCACTTTCCCAGCCCTATTCCCGCTTTACACTCCAATCTTTTTGTTTTTGAAAAAAAAACAAAAAGGATTTCCGCTCCAATCGGGGGTAGCCTCCAACTACAGGCATTTTCCAATCGTTTTGTAGTAAGCAAAGTAAAACGATTCTAATAAAAAAGTTAAAATAGTTCAATCTTTTGTAAAAACAATGTCAATTACAACTATTTTTGAAACATGAAACACTATGATTACATATTCACCGGAGCAGGACTTTCGGCTTTGATGACCGTTTATGAAATGATTGTATCTGAAAAATTTATTCATAAAAGAATTTTGTTATTGGATGAGAATTCGCATCAGATTGAAATTAAATAATATAATTAAATGGAATTAACTGTATTAAAATCAAAAGGTTATGATTTAGACATCTTTAAAAAAGATAAAAAAATATTTTATTCAAAACTTAAACGTTCTTGGCTTAAAAAATCAATTGAAATTTTTAATGAGGTTTCCGAAAAGCTAATTGAAATAAAGTATGGTGGTTTTTTTAAACCAAAGTATGAAATAATTTTTCAAAATGAAATTTCAAAACTAAAAATAGAATCAATTGTTAATGACGAAACACTACTTAACAATAGTACTAAAATTATAAGAAATAAAGAATTATTTACTTTTAAAAACAAAAGTGAATATTTTCTTGATGGAAAAAAAATTGCAACATCAGAAGAAAAACTTTGGGTTTGGAAAAGAAAATTAATAATAGATTTAGAAGATCTTAACTCAGAATTATTAAATGTTTTGGCAATTATAATTCTAACTTATGAAAGCGAAGTTAGAGTAGAAGATTAAAGAAAAGAAAAAAGAGTTTCAAAAGCACATCCAAACAAGACAATTTGTCTTGAGAAACTTTATTTTCTTGAAGTAATCATAAAAATAGCGCAATTTTTTCAGCTTTTTGTAAAAATCTATCGATTTACCACTATTTTTGAAACATGAAACACTATGATTACATATTCACCGGAGCTGGTCTTTCGGCACTTATGACAGTGTATGAAATGGCAAAGTGCCCTCATTTTTCTAATGCTTCTGTTTTGTTGTTGGACCAAAACACCAAAAAAACAAACGACAGAACATGGTGTTTTTGGGATTACGAAGGCAAAATGGATAAAATAGTTTCCAAAAAATGGGACATAGCAAAATATGCAGACGCACATTTTGAAAGAAATTTAGAGCTACAACCTTACCAATATAAAATGATTCAAGGGTTGGATTTTTACCAACATGTTTTTGAGGCAATTGCATCACACGGAAAAATTGAATTTGCCAACCAAAAAGTACACAACTTTGTTGATTTAACTAGCCATTGTGAGGTTACAACAGATTCCGAAAACTATACTTGCAGTAAATTATTAAACTCTATTTATAACCCTGAAATTGTAAAAAATCAAACAAAGTATCCCTTGCTACAACAGCATTTTATTGGTTGGTTTATCAAATCCAAAGAGGAGGTTTTTAATCCAGAAATGGCAACTTTCATGGATTTTTCTGTGGAACAAAAACAAAATACACGGTTTATGTATGTACTGCCAACTTCAACTAACGAGGCTTTGTTGGAATACACTTTGTTTTCCAAAGACTTGCTCCCAAAGGCAGAATATGAAAATGAAATCGAACGGTACATTAAAAACCTTGGAATTACAAACTACGAAATTATCGAAAAAGAACAAGGGAATATCCCAATGACAAGTTATCAATTTTGGAAGCATAATTCAAAAAACATTCTTCATATAGGGTCGGCAGGAGGATGGACAAAAGCCAGTACGGGCTATACTTTTAAAAATTCAATTAAAAAATCGAAAGCTTTAATTCAATTTTTGATTCAACAAAACGATTTTAAAAAACTACATAAAAGAGATAAATTTTGGTTGTATGACATGTTATTTTTGGATGTACTTTACAGAAGAAATGACTTAGGATCAAGTGTTTTTTCGGCATTGTTTAAAAAAGGAAACCCAACTTTAGTGTTTAAATTTTTGGACGAAGAAACTTCTTTTTGGGAAGACTTACAGGTTATTTGGAAATGCCCAAAAGGACTTTTTGTTCGGGCATTACTGGAAAGGATTATAAAATTTTAAAAGCTTCCGTAAAGACTAACAAATCTTTATGATTTGTTACCTTTAAAAAACAAGTTTTCTATTTATCTTTGCAATAAAAATCATTAATCTTTAATAATATAATTATGTATCCAGAAGAAATGGTAAAACCAATGAAAGCAGAATTAGTGGACGCTGGTTTTCAAGATTTAAATACTGCTGAGGCTGTTGAAAACGCCATTAAAGCAGCCGGAACAACTTTGGTAGTGGTTAATTCAGTTTGCGGTTGCGCAGCTAGAAACGCCCGTCCAGGAGCAAAAATGAGTTTAGACGGAGCTAAAAAACCCGATCATTTGATTACTGTTTTTGCAGGAGTTGACAAAGAGGCGGTTGATGCAGCACGTCAGCACATGTTTCCTTTTCCTCCATCTTCGCCAAGTATGGCTCTGTTTAAAGATGGTGAGTTGGTTCACATGCTTGAGCGTCACCATATTGAAGGTCGTCCAGCTGAATTGATTGCTGAAAACTTACAAGACGCTTTTGCTGAATTTTGCTAATAAGTTAATGTCATTCGGTTTTTGAACTAAAATCAGTAAAGGCGTTACACTTTTAAGTACGAATAGTTTAATTTAAAATAATCCCAAACTTTTGGGAAAAGACCAAAATTAGAGGCTTACTCCAGTCTCAAAGCATATGAAAATCATTCCTTTTTGTGTTTTTTTAAAACAAAAAGATTGGAGCCTAAAGCAGAACTATGGCAGGTAAGATGACAAAGTGTTTTGGATCAAATTTTGAGATTATAAAAAAAGCTGACCTTTATCTAAGGTCAGCTTTTTTTATAATTCTTCAATTAATAGCCAAGCTTCGGGATTATGATTTTTTTTGACGGTGCTGAGTGTTTTTTGAGCTTCGGAATAACTGGAATAACTACCATAAAATACGGGGTAAAGTCCATTTTTGTTAGGCTTCAGCTTGCGGGGTGAATAACCTAATTGAGTTAGCTCGGACACAATTTTGTTTGCGTTTGTTTCATTTCTGAACGATCCTGCTACAATGTGATAGGGTTTTTTTGTGTTTGTTTCATTTACGGTAAGCGTTACCGTTGGTAATGGATTTGCAATTACAAAGGTTGCTTCCTGAATTTTTTGATTTACTTGTTTTTGTACTTTTGTTTGAACAAGTAAAGTTTCCTCTTGTATTTTATTTTCGTAATAATTGATGCCAAAATAGCCTAAAGCGCCTAGGGCACCTACACCCAAAACAAATAGGGCGGCATATTTTAAAAACGGATTTCCAGGGTTGTTATTTGGTTCCAAAAAGTGGACTTTTTCAGTCATTTCCTCAACAGCGGGTTCTACTACTTGCAAAACCTCGCGCTTTATGGTTGGCGAAACATAAGCGGTTAACCCAAATGATTGCATTAAGTAATTTAATTGGGTTGATGGTGTAAAAACTAAATTTTTATCCAAATTTAGGGCAAAATCGCCTATGTTTTTTAGGGATAAAATTTCTGCGTTTTTGAGCTTGTTTTTCCAGTTAATTACTTCGTTTTCAATAATGTTTACAGCTTGTGTGTACTCTATTTTTTCGGACTGTGCAATGTGATTAGCCAGTAGTCCGTCGTTACTTTTTAAGTAGGCATTAAATGAAATCACCTTTTTTGGTGGGTAAAAGGAGTGTGTTGCATCTTGAATTTCTGCCGATTGAATTTCTGTTAAAAATGCTCCAAATCCTGGCATAATTACACATTGATGACGGTATAGCAATTGCGATATGTAGTGTTCTATATTCATGATGGTAAAAATAATAAATATTTAGTCATGTAAAAAAATTATCAACAAAAATTGTTAACAATTTAAAGAAACACTATTTTTGACCTCCAAATTATAGCCATGCAAGAACAAGAACTTATTGCTTTATTAGCCCTATTAAAAACGGATGGAATTGGTGACGTAGTAGCAAAAAAGTTGCTATCTCATTGTGGTACTGCGGAAAATGTTTTTAATGCAAAAGCATCGCAACTTGCAAGTATTGATGGAATAGGGGAGTTTACAATTAAAAAAATTAAGGCTAAATCAGGCTTTTCTGAGGCAGAATCGGAGTATAATTTTATCAAAAATAATGACATTTCAGTACATTTTTATCAAAACGAAACCTATCCCGCTCGATTAAAACATTGTATTGATAGTCCTTTATTATTATTTTCTTCAGGGAATATTAATCTAAACACTCAAAAAATTATTTCTATTGTTGGTACTAGAGAGGTTACGTCTTATGGTGCTGATTTTTGTAAAAAATTAATTGAAGATTTGGCTCCTTTAAACCCAATTATTGTTAGTGGTTTTGCTTATGGCGTTGATATTGTGGCACACAAAGCCGCAATGGAACATAATTTACAAACTATTGGTGTTGTGGCTCACGGACTTAATCAAATTTATCCAAAACCGCACAAAAAATACGTTGCCAAAATGGAAGAAAATGGAGGTTTTATGACCGAATTTTGGAGTACTTCCAATCCTGAAAAAGAAAATTTTGTGAAACGAAATCGCATTGTGGCAGGTATGTGCGAAGCAACAATAGTTATTGAAAGTGCCGAGAGAGGTGGTTCGCTAATTACCGCAAATCTTGCCAACGAATATAACCGTGACGTGTTTGCAGTGCCGGGCAGAATTACAGATAAATACAGCCAAGGATGCAACAATCTTATTAAAACCCAACGAGCCAATTTATTGACTTCGGCAGCTGATATTTTGTATATTTTGAACTGGGAATTACAAGAAAAAGAATCCAACAAAGGGGTTCAAAAACAGCTGTTTGTAACTTTAGATCACGAGGAACAAAAGGTGTACGATTATTTACAAAAAAATGGCAAACAATTACTTGACATAATCGCGCTTGAATGTGATATGCAAGTTTTTAAAATTTCTTCGTTGTTGTTAAACATGGAACTCAAAGGATGCATCAGACCCTTGCCTGGAAAATTGTTTGAAGTAATTTAACTATTCAAACCCAAGTTTTGCACGTACTCTTTTCAATACAGAATCAGCAACTACATGGGCTTTTGTTGCGCCTTGTTTTAACAAAGCATCAACCTCGTCCAAATGAGCCATAAAGTAATTGTATTTTTCTCTTTCGGTTGTAAACCTTTCACAAATTAATTCAAAAAGTGCTTGTTTAGCATGACCATAGCCATAATTTCCGCCTTCATAATTCTGACGCATTTGCGCAACTTGATCATTGTTAGCTAGTAATTTGTACAATGCAAATACGTTACAAGTATCTGGATTTTTAGGCTCTTCAAGTGGTGTGCTGTCACTTTCAATACTCATTATTTGTTTGCGCAAAGCCTTGTCATCCAAAAATATATTGATGATATTTCCTCTGGATTTACTCATTTTATTTCCGTCAGTTCCAGGTATATACATTGTTTCTTCTTGCACTTTCCCTTCTGGAATCACAAAAGTTTCGCCCATTTGATGATTGAAACGTGAAGCCACATCGCGCGTAATTTCTATATGTTGCATTTGATCTTTTCCAACAGGAACAAAATTGGCATCATACAATAAAATATCGGCTGCCATAAGCATCGGGTAGGTAAATAATCCTGCATTTACATCTTCCAATCGGTCCGATTTGTCTTTAAATGAATGCGCCAAAGTCAATCGCTGAAACGGAAAAAAACAACTCAAATACCACGAAAGCTCAGCCGTTTGCGGCACATCACTTTGTCTGTAAAAAGTTACTTTGTTCACATCCAAACCACACGCAAGCCAAGCAGCGGCAGTGCTATACGTGTTTTGTCGTAATTCTGCTCCATTTTTTATTTGGGTAATCGAATGTAAATCGGCAATAAATAAAAAAGATTCATTACTGGCTTGCATTGAAAGTTCAATGGCCGGAATAATTGCTCCAAGTAAATTTCCTAAGTGGGGCGTACCTGTACTTTGCACGCCAGTAAGTATTTTTGACATCTTTTTATTATTTACTGCAAAGTTAAACACGATTTTTACATTTTTTAATAAAATTTGATTTATTTTTGGACTTATGAAGATAATAAAATACTTTTTTTGGACACTCTACCGTATATGGTTTTATATTTTAATGGCACTACCAATACTCGCTATGTTTCCGTTTTTGGTAATTTCTATTTTGAAAGAAAAATGGTACCCCTATTTTTTTATAATGGCAAGAATTTGGGCAAAATTCATTTTGTTTGGCATGGGATTTCAGTATAAATTAGATCAAGACCAACACATAGAATCAGGCAAAAGCTACATGCTCACCGCCAATCATACCTCAATGGCCGATATTATGTTGATGCTTGCAATAGTCAAAAACCCCTTCGTTTTTGTAGGCAAACACGATTTAAAAAACATCCCTTTATTCGGATTTTTCTACAAAAGAACTTGTATTTTAGTTGACAGAAACAACCCAAAAAGCCGACGCGAAGTTTTTGAAAGCGCCCAAAAAAGACTCAACCAAGGATTGAGTATTTGTATTTTTCCAGAAGGCGGCGTACCCGACGAATCGGTGGTGTTAGACGAGTTCAAAGACGGTGCATTTAGGCTAGCCATTGACCATCAAATCCCCATTGTACCCATGACATTTGGCGACAACAAAGAACGTTTTTCATACACATTTTTCAGCGGAAGCCCAGGTGTAATGCGGGTAAAAATTCATCCGTTTATTGAAACAAAAGAAAAAACAGACGCCGACAGAAAAGCAATTAAAGAAGAAACTAGAAATGTGATTTTGAACCAATTAAACCATTTCGAAAAAAACAAAAACTAATTTCGGCACACTATTTTTTTTGGAACCAAAAGGCTCGGGCATTTTTCAAGCCATTTTCCCGCTTTTCGCTACAATCTTTTTGTTTTTGAAAAAAAAACAAAAAGGATTTTCGCTTCAATCGGGGGTAACGCTCCATGTTTAGGACATTTTCCAAACGTTTGGGTTTTTTTAGAATTGTGAATTGAAAACCGTGTAGGTTTAAAATAAACAAATGAACGCTAGCCTCTTGAAATGCTTTAAAATCGAACTTCAATAACCCAATAAAAGACGTAAATGTAATGGGTTTTATACATTGCTGTGCTTTCAGTTAGAATGATAATTTCGGTGTTGCTAGATTTTATTACTTTTTTAATAATTCATTTATTTTAGAGTCTAATTTTTTTAGTACGTTAATTACTAAAACATCATTTAAATAGTCAATTTTCCCATTTTTGTCTATTATGATGTTATAAGGATAATGCGGAATTTTAAATTTATCAATAATTATTTTTCCGTTTGGCACAATTTTAAAATCTAATTTATGATTTAATAAAAATTTGTCTATAGTTTCTTTATCGTTCCAAGTCACAGCGAAAAATTCTACTTCTTGATTTATGTATTTTTGTTTTAAGTTGTTCAATTCAGGAAACTCGGCAACGCAAGGTTTACATTGAGTAAACCAAAAATTTAAAACGATTATTTTTCCTTTAAGATTTTCAAGATTAAATTTTTCACCATTTAAATCTTCAATATTTAGTTCGCCAATTTTTGAACCATCTAATTCATTTCTAATTTCTTTTTCAGCTTTAAGTTTATTTTTAGTAGCTGTCTTTTTATTTTTGATTTCTTCCTTAGTTAATTCTTTATTCAAAATTACAAGTTCGTTATTTATTGTATCTTTTAAAAGTAGCTGCGTATAATTTAAAATTTTCGAGATTTTTAGTAACGAATCATTTTCTTTTTTAGTGTATGGCTTACCATTTTCGAATATAGACTTGATGATAATTTTCGGATTTGCTTTTTGAATTTCGATAAACTCATTTCGGTCTATTTTTTTACATCCTTCTATAGTAAATTTCTTTTCTTGACTAAATAGCAGGTTACTAAATAAAAGAATTATAAAAAGTACACATATGTTTTTTGATTTCATTTATTGTTTTTTTAAGGTAAAATATCTGCTAACTAGTGTACACATAAAAGTTATTTTTTATATTTTTCGTTTGGCAAATTACTTCAAAACAGTAATGTGTTTTGGTGTTTTATTTTTCAAAGATAGAAAAAAATAGTTTTGAGTTTTTATTTTTCTCACAAAGGAGCAAAGTTTGGTTCCACAACTTTGAAACGCAACAAAATGTAATTTTAAAAACTACCTTTCAAATTTTTCGGCGGTTAAAACTATTTTCTTTCGACTAGTTTTCTTCTGAAAAACAAAACGTGAGGCATAGCCCTGATAGAGCCGATATCCTCCTGAAGTCCCGAAGGGCGAAGGAGATAAAGGCGAAAGCAGGACAAAATGCCAATTGAAACGGGGTTGTGTGCTTCTGATTTTAAAAAATATTGCAACCGTTGTTAGGAAATAGCTTTGTATGAAAATGGATTTGCTTATTTTTGCAACTTAATTAGAAAATTGATCATGTTAGAAAATCCGAAGAGATATACAATTACTGCTGCCTTGCCTTATACAAACGGTCCTATTCATATTGGTCATTTGGCGGGTGTTTATGTTCCGTCAGATATTTATGCGCGTTACCTGCGACTGCAAGGTAAAGATGTGGCTTTTGTGTGCGGTAGCGATGAGCATGGGGTTGCCATTTCGATGAAGGCAAAGAAGGAAGGAATTACGCCTCAAGAAGTGATTGATAAATATGATGGTATTATTCGGAAATCGTTTATAGATTTTGGAATTTCGTTTGATAATTATTCTAGAACATCGTCTCAAATTCATCACGATACGGCATCTGCTTTTTTCAAAAAATTGTATGATCAAAACGATTTTATAGAAGAAGTTACGGAGCAATTGTATGATGCCAAAGCCGATCAGTTTTTGGCCGACCGATTTGTAACGGGAACCTGCCCAAAATGTGATAATCCAGAGGCGTATGGCGACCAGTGCGAAAAATGTGGTTCAACGCTGAATGCTACCGATTTGATTAATCCAAAATCGACCATTACGGGCGAGGTTCCTGTGTTGAAAGCTACCAAACATTGGTTTTTGCCGTTGGACAGGTATTCCGATTTTTTGAAAAGTTGGATTCTGGAAGGGCATGCCAAAGACTGGAAAACCAACGTATTGGGTCAAGTAAAATCGTGGATAGATGGCGGACTAGAGCCTCGTGCCGTGACTAGAGACCTTGATTGGGGTATTGATGTGCCTGTGCCTGGTGCCGAAGGAAAAAAACTGTATGTGTGGTTTGATGCACCTATTGGATATATATCTGCAACCAAAGAATGGGCAGCGCGTGTTGGAAAAAACTGGGAAGATTATTGGAAAAAAGACGATACCAAATTGGTTCATTTTATAGGAAAAGATAATATTGTGTTTCATTGTATTATTTTTCCGGCTATGCTGAAGGCAGAAGGCAGTTTTATTTTGCCCGACAATGTTCCTGCTAATGAATTTTTGAACCTAGAAGGCAATAAATTATCGACTTCTAAAAATTGGGCAGTTTGGTTGCACGAATATTTGCTTGATTTTCCAGACAAACAAGATGTTTTACGTTATGCGCTTACTGCAAATGCACCCGAAACAAAAGATAATGATTTTACTTGGAAAGACTTTCAGGCTAGAAACAACAACGAGTTGGCGGCTGTTTTTGGAAATTTTATAAACAGAGTCGTCGTACTAACGCATAAATATTATGATGGCGTTGTGCCGAATCCAAGCCCCCTAACTCCCGAAGAGGGATCTCCTAACTTTACGGATTATGACAATGAAGTGTTGAATGAGCTAAAAGCTTATCCTGCGGTGATTTCGAGTTCAATTGAGCGCTACCGATTTAGAGAAGCACTGGGTGAATTGATGAACGTAGCCCGCTTAGGTAACAAATATTTGGCTGATGAAGAGCCTTGGAAAATGGTGAAAACCGATCCCGAACGTGTAAAAACTCAAATGTATGTTGCTCTTCAAGTAGCCGCAGCATTGCGTGTGTTGTGCGAACCGTTTTTACCTTTTACGGCTTGTAAACTAGCCGGAATGTTGAAAACTAGTGACGATTTGAACTGGAAATCAATTGCAGAAAGAAGCGATTTATTGCCTGCTGGACACACGATTGGTGCAGGCGAAATATTGTTTGCACAAATTGAAGATGCCGAAATTCAAATACAAATAGACAAACTAGAAGCGACCAAAACCGCCAATGCCATGGAAGAAAAAACAATAGACCCACAAAAAGCAACGGCAACTTTTGAAGATTTTGCCAAAATTGATTTACGTGTTGGCACCATCATATCAGCAGAGAAAATGCCAAAAGCCAACAAGCTATTGGTGCTAAAAGTACAAACTGGACTAGACACAAGAACGATAGTAAGTGGAATTGCCGAGCATTTTACCCCTGAAGAAGTAGTTGGAAAACGCGTGACTGTTTTGATAAACCTTGCGCCAAGAGCCTTGCGTGGTGTTGAAAGCGAAGGGATGTTATTGTTGGCAAATGATGCCCAAGGCAAACTGGTTTTTGTAAACCCAGATGCGGATGGGGTAGAGGATGGTGCGGTGATTTGTTAAAATGATTATATTTGATTAAAATTAAAACTTATGAAATCGCCATAAACAAACTCGTTTGCTTGCAAACAGCATTGAAAATAAAGCGATACTATATAATCTTTAAAAAACAATAAATATTTACATATGAAAAACAAAGTGCTTTTTATTTTATTTATGCTATCAATAGGATTAAATGCTCAAAATGCTCCTTATGCTAGTAACAGGATTATTGCTGGTTTAAAAAATGATTTAAACGAATCCATAACAGATTTAAGACAAGTTAAAGAATTAGATTTTTTGTTTACAGAATATTCTATTAACACTATTAAACCGCTTGATATTTCTCCATCGAAGAGTTTAAACGGAAGACCTTTAGTATTGATTTTTAATGATGCAATTACTATTGATTTGTTAATTCAAAAACTGCAAAAATCAAATTTATTTGATTATGTTGAACCTGACTATATTCTAAAAGGTTCAGGAGAAAAAGTGGAAGAAAACATAAAAGTTGTTGAAAACAAAACGCCATTTAATTTGACTCCAAATGACCAATATTTTTTTAGACAATGGGGTTTGCACAATGACGGTTCATTTTCGCTAAGTCCTTCTACTGTAGATGCCGATGTTGATATGATTGAAGCTTGGGAAATAACTACTGGAAGTTCTAATGTAATAATGGCTGTTATTGATTCTGGAATTAGAATGAGTCATCCCGAATTTTCAGGAAGGTTTCATTTAAATAATGCAGAAATTTTAAACGGATTAGATACCGATAATAACGGATATATTGATGACTTAAAGGGTTGGGATTTTGTAAATAATGATAATGATCCTACTGATGATCATGGGCATGGCACTAATGTTACAGGTATTGCTATGGCAAATGGTAATAATACTATAGGTTATGCCGGTGTAGATTGGAATTGTAAATTATTGCCTTTAAAGGTTTTAAATAATAATAATTCTGGTTTTACATCAAATTTTATAGCCTCAATTTACTATGCAATTAATAGAAATGTTGATTTAATTAGTATCTCAATTGGTGGTACTGGTTTTTCATCTGCATACCAGAACGTAATTGATCAAGCATATTCTCTAAATATACCTGTAATTGCTTGTATGATGAATTTTAATAATAACGTAGCCTATTACCCTGCTGCATTTACAAACACTATTGCAGTAGGTTCCACAAACCCAAATGACACTAGAACAAATCCATTTTTTTGGAGTACTACAAGTGGAAGTAATTATGGTAGTCATATTGATGTAGTTGCTCCTGGAAATTTCATGTATGGCTTGTCTTATACCTCAGACACTTCTTATGGTTCATATTGGGGGGGTACTTCCCAAGCGACGCCATTAGTTGCTGGCATAGTGAGTCTAATGCTTTCAATTAAACCAAATCTAACAGTTGACGAAATTAGAACAATATTAAGCACTACCGCTCAAGATTTAGTGGGTAATCCAATTGAAGACACTTTAGGTTGGGATCAATATTATGGAGCAGGAAGAGTTAATGCTTATAACGCGCTTACTTATGTTCAAAACCTCTCAAATACTGATTTTGATTTAAATAATTTGGTGAAAATACACCCTAATCCTGTAAAGAATACTTTATATATTAGTTCCTCAACAGTCTTAACAGATAGTTTTTCAGTTTCGATTTACGATGTAACTGGAAGATTTATTAAAGGCGCCAAAGAAGTTGTTTCTACTATAGATGTTTCTGACTTAAATAATGGAGTTTATTTTGTTACCATTTCAAAAAATAATGAATTAATAAGTAGAAAATTTATTAAGGAATAGTTTATTATTTTGAAATCAAAAATGACCCCAAAAATAATAGCTTTTGATGCAGACGACACCCTCTTTGTAAACGAACCTTATTTTCAAGAAACCGAACATAAGTTTTGCGAATTGATGAGTGATTACCTGTCACAACAAGGGCTGTCGCAAGAATTGTTTAAAATCGAAATTCAAAATCTCGACTTGTATGGATATGGCATCAAAGGCTATGTGCTATCTATGATTGAGGCTGCCATGAAGATTTCTAACAACACTATTTCTATTGAGGTGATTGAGAAAATTATTCAGTATGGTAAAGAATTGCTCCAAAAACCTATCGAATTGCTTGATGATGTGGAACAAACATTACAGGCATTGCACGGAAAATACAAATTGGTTGTAGCAACAAAAGGCGACTTAAAAGACCAACGAAGCAAATTGCATCGATCAGGTTTGGGCAATTATTTTCATCACATAGAGGTTATGTCTGACAAGCAAGAAGTAGATTATACCGATTTGATAAAACGATTGGATATAGCACCCAGCGAATTTTTTATGATTGGTAATTCTTTAAAATCGGATGTGTTGCCCGTGCTAAACATTGGCGGACACGCCGTTCACGTTCCGTTTCATACCACTTGGGAGCACGAAAAAATAAACCATACCATTGAACATCCCAACTTTAAAACGGTTGAGAAAATTTCGGATATTTTACCTTTTTTACTCTAAATGAAAACCAAAATCAACCTAGAAACCTGGAATCGAAAAGAACATTTTTTGTTTTTTAAGCAAATGGAAGAGCCTTTCTATGGCATCACTACAACCATTGATTGTACAAAAGGGTATAACGAATCCAAACAACTTGGCATATCGTTTTTTACCTATTATTTGCACCAAACATTGATGGCGGTTAATGCTGTTGAAAACTTTAGGCTCCGCATTTGCAACGAGGAGGTTTTTTTGTTTGATTCCATTAGCGCCTCAGCAACAGTTATGAGAGCAGACCAAACTTTTGGGTTTTCATTGATGGAATTTACTGAAAATATGCAAGACTTTGCTACTATCGTTTCTACTGAAATAGATAGAATACAAACTACCACTGGAATTATTACCACAGAATATCCCGAAAATTTAATCCATTTTTCGGCACTTCCGTGGATTGATTTTACCTCGCTTTCGCACGCCCGAAGTTTTACTTGGCCTGACAGTTGTCCTAAAATTTCTTTTGGCAAACTAACAGTTGAAAATGGTAAAAAAACCATTCCTGTTTCGGTACACGTGCACCACGGGTTGGTTGATGGTTATCATGTAGGTTTGTTTTTGGAAAAATTGCAGGAATTATTGTAGCTGATTGTTTTTTTTGAATCCTGTATTTTCTCGCCCAAGCCTTTGTCCTTTAGCCCCGACTGAAGTGGAAATCCTTTTTGTTTTTTTTTCAAAAACAAAAAGATTGGAACGAAAGGCGGGAACTAGCCTTTATTGAAAATGCCTAGTGTATTGCTCCTGAAAATTGAAAAAAGGCTTTTAAAATAGCCCAAAACGATTTGATGAAAAAAGTGGGTGTTTTGGACTATTTTGTAAGCTTTTTTGTTGTTATTGCTTGTTTCCAATAAGTAGGACTTCGTTGGCAATGATGTCGGTTACGTAGCGTTTGTTGCCGTCTTTGTCGTCATAACTTCTGTGAGAAAGTTTGCCTTCTATGGCTATTTCTCTACCTTTTGTGACAAATTTTTCTACGATTTCTGCGGTTTTGCCCCAAGCGGTTACTCGATGCCACTCGGTTTGTTCTACTTTTTCTCCGTTTTCTTTGTAGTAGTAGTCGCTGGTTGCAATAGAAATTGACACTAATTTTTTTCCTCCTTCTAAAGTTTTTACTTCTGGATCTTGACCTACTCTACCGATTAATTGTACTTTGTTTTTCATGGCGATAATTTTTTTTAATTACTAAAAGTTACTTGTCGTTTGTTGTTTTCGACGATGCAAAGTTGAGAATGTAGCAAAACTGTATTCGGTAATTAACTATTTACTTTCGAATGTAACTATTTGTAAACGTTTGCAAATAGATTTTTTTTTATATATTTGATTGATTTTATTGCTTTTGCAAAAATTGTATAAAATAAATTAAACGCCATGATTAAAACTTGCCCGGAGTGCAGCGAAAAAATTGTAGGTAGAGAGGATAAAAAATTTTGCAGTGATGGCTGCAGAAATGCCTATAATAATAAAATTAATAAAGACAGTACTAATTTTATGCGCAATGTGAATAATAAATTGCGGAAAAATTATAGGATATTATGTGAAGTAAATACTGATGGAAAATCAAAAACTACGCGGTCAAAGTTGCTGAGTAAAGGTTTTGATTTTGAATATTTAACCTCAGTTTTACATACTAAAACGGGAAATACGTACCATTTTGTATATGATCAAGGGTATATGACCTTAGAGAATGATTATTTAATTTTGGTTAAAAAAGACAGATAAAAAACATTTTTTTGATTACGTTTTAAAATTATAAACCATGAATAAAAACTACAATTCAATAGTTGTAATGCTTTTGCTACTAGCGGTTCTTTTTGGGACATTCTTTTTTATGATGCCGCAAATTTCTGTAAATAATTCGGTTCCATTATCAGAATTTTCAACCAAAAGGACACTTGAAAAAATAAAAACAATTGCACAACAACCGCATTATGTTGGCTCCAAAAATCACGATGAGGTAGCTTTATATTTGCAAAAGGAACTTCAAAATCTTGGTTTGCAAACTTCGTTTCAGGAGGGATTTACTATGACTGAAAAAGGGACTTTAGTGCAATCAAAAAATATTTTGGCTCGAATTAAAGGTTCTGAAAATGGAAAAGCGCTAGTGTTGTTGTCGCATTATGATAGTGCACCACATTCTTTTTCAAAAGGCGCAAGTGATGATGCTAGTGGTGTGGCAACGATTTTGGAAAGTGTTCGGGCTTTTTTGTATAATAATTCTAAAAATAAAAATGACATTATCATCCTTTTTTCTGATGCAGAAGAATTAGGATTAAACGGTGCAGCGCTTTTTGTAACCCAACACCAATGGGCTAAAAATGTGGGTTTGGTGCTTAATTTTGAGGCACGTGGCTCGGCAGGACCTAGTTATATGTTAATGGAAACGAATAAGGGAAATGCACAAATGGTTGAAGCTTTTGATGAAGGAAATTCAAAATTTCCGGCGTCCAACTCGTTGATGTATAGCATTTATAAAATGTTGCCTAACGATACCGACCTAACAGTTTTCCGTGAAAAAGGCGCTATTCAAGGTTTTAATTTTGCCTTTATTGACCACCATTATAACTACCACACCATGCAGGATGATTTTGAAAATATATCCCCAAAAACCATTGCGCACCAAGGAAGTTATTTGATGCCTTTGCTTAGTTATTTTTCAAATGCTGATTTGTCTAACTTAAACTCTGAAGCTGACGAAGTATATTTTACCATTCCGTTTACATTTATTCATTACCCGTTTAATTGGATTAACCCAATGTGGATTGGTGTTTTAGCTCTTTTTGTTTTGTTTATTCTGATAGGAATAGGGAAAAGATTAATAGTATTTACAGACGTTGTTAAAGGCGCAATTCCTTTATTTAAATCCCTTATTTTAAGCGGATTACTCACTTTTGCGGGTTGGAAACTTTTACTGCTTATTTATCCGCAGTATGCCGACATACTGCACGGATTTACATACAATGGTAATGATTATATCTATGCTTTTATTGCTTTAACCCTTGCTATTTGTTTTTTTAGCTACAGCAAATACACTAAAGCAGGCACTGAAATGAATCAATTAATTGTTCCGTTATTGATTTGGATTGGACTAACTATTGCTATGGCTTACCAGTTAAAAGGGGCTTCGTTTTTAATTATTCCAGTGTTTTTTGCGGTTCTTACTTTAGGATTTTATGTAATTACGCAAAAAAATGTTTGGTGGTTGTCGTTACTTTTTTCTATTCCAACCATTTTAATTATTGCTCCTTTTGTACAAATGTTTCCTGTTGGACTTGGACTAAAAATCATGTTCGGAAGCGCCATTTTAACCGTTTTAGCATTTGTATTAATGTTGCCTGTTTTTGGTACATTTGGTGGTAAAAAATTGTGGGGAACCTTATTTTTGCTGGTTAGCTTTGGGTTTTTTATCAATGCCCATTTTAATTCCAATTATGCTGAAGGAAAAGCAAAACCAAACAGTTTACTTTATTTGATTAATGCCGATACCCAAAAAGCCTATTGGACGACTTATGACCAAAATTTAGACAATTGGACCAAAACGTATTTGGGCAACAATCCGCAACATGCAGAAGCTTTAAATACAGACAAATTGTATAGCAAATACGGCTCAAAATTTACTTTTATGAAAAATGCTGAATTGATAAAAGTGCCCCAACCAACCATCGATTTTGTAACCGACTCAGTATTTGGAAACAAACATTTTTACAAAATTGTGATTACTCCAAACAGAAAAGTTAACCGCTACGATTTGTTTGCCAACGAAAAACTAGAAATCAGTAATTTGAAAGCCAATAATGCCAAATCATTGGATATAAAAAGTAATATCATCAACAAAAAAACCAATAAAATTTTGAGTTATTATGTGGTCAACAACATCCCGCTAACCCTTGAATTTTCGATTCCGCTTTCGCAAAAATTAGACCTGCACCTCATGGAAAGCTCGTTCGATTTGTTACAAAATCCATTGATGAAAATAAAACCAAGATCCAGTTGGATGATTGCCACACCTTTTGTGTTAAACGATGCCGTTGTTATCAAACAACAAGTAAAACCATCGCCAAAAATAGACACGTTGCCTGCACCAAAAACCAAAAAATGGCACGTCAATCGATTTGTAAAATCAATCATAAATGAATAAAATAAGCATCTTAGGCTGTGGTTGGCTCGGGTTTCCGTTGGCTCAATATCTTATTGAAAACGATTTTTGCGTAAAAGGAAGCACAACATCTACTGAAAAGTTTGATTTGTTTTTAGAAAACAAAATAATTCCGTTTGCAATCAATTTGACTGAAAACGAAATAAAAGGAGAAATCAAGACTTTTTTACATGAATCCGAAGTCTTGATTATTGCAATTCCGCCCAAATTGCGACAATCAAATGCAGAAAATTTTGTATCAAAAATACAATTGCTTATTCCGCACATACAACAATCAACCATCCAAAAAGTACTATTTATAAGCTCTACAGCCGTTTATGGCGAAAATCAACCTGTTGTAGATGAAAATTCTCCCACAAATCCCGAAACCGATAGCGGCAAACAACTTTTGGAAGCGGAGCAATTACTCCAATCCAAGTTCAGTACAACCATCATTCGGTTTGGCGGATTAATTGGTCCCAACCGAAATCCAGCACGTTTTTTATCGGGTCAACAAAACCTCGAAAATCCCGATGCCCCCGTAAACCTCATTCACCTTAACGATTGTATATCAATTATTTACACCATACTGCAAAAACAATCTTGGGGCACCACATTCAATGCAGTTGCACCCCAACATCCTACCAGAAAAGCGTATTATACAAACAAAGCCACCGAGCTCGGATTGCCTTTGCCCCAATTTCAGCACACCAATAATTCCATCGGAAAAACAGTGCATTGCAACGCACTTTATGACCTTTTAGACTATTCGTTCCAAAAAGAAATTTAGCTAATAATTATTTTTTGGGCGCCTCATCCGTCCTCCATTCCCGCTTTTTTTGGTTTGTGGCTTGCCCACGCAGCAACCGCCCAAGAGGCAAGCCACAAACCAAAAAAGAGCTCCATTCAGGTCGGGGCGCGGGTACACGTTTCAAAAGGAAAGGTGTTTTAAATTGATGAATTACTTATTTATTGAGGGTAACCATAACAAAAAAATAAACCTCTCTTAAATCTCTCGACTTTACCTTTACTTTGAATTCGATAAAAAAGGATTAATTTTATATTTATAAAACCATTGTTATCAAGATTTGTAGGCAATCTATTTTGAAGACAAATAAAAATAGTTTCAAAAAATATAATTAAAATAAAATAAAAATACTAACTTTGTTAAAAGTGGTTTCAATACTTTTTGAGCAAATTTTTCAATTTTCAAAATTAGATTTATGTACACAACATATCATTTGTCATCAGCACAAGAAGTAAATGCAGATATTCTGGACGCTATCAAGGCTACCTTTAAATCTAAGCCCATTACCATTATTGTGGAAGAAGACGACAGCGATTTTGAACTTTCGACAGATATGAAAGCCGTTTTGGACGAACGTTTGCAGGAAGACGAAAACACTTATATTTCTGCCGAAGAGTCTATAAAGCAACTCCATAAAAAGTATGGCTTATAAAATTATTGTTTCACCACGAGCTCAAAAAGAAATTGAAAACGCCATTGATTACTACGAATTGTACAGCGTAGATGCTCCTATAAGCTTTATTACTTTTCTCAAAGAAGCCTACAAAACATTAGAAACAACCCCAATTTATAGAGTTCGTTACAAAAATGTTAGGGCCTTAAAACTCAAAAAATTCCCGTATGAACTATATTTTATCATCAACGAAGATAAAAATACGGTTCGGGTACTTTCTTGTTTTCATAACAAACGCAACCCAAACAAAAGACCAAGATTATAAAAAAACCCGTTCCTCAAAGACTGGAGGCTTTGCGAAGCGGGTGTGATCTTGTCATTTCGACCAACGGGAGAAACGTTAGTTCAGCGAAGCTAAATCACATAAAGTGAGCAACTAATGCGTTTCCTCCTTCGTCGGAATGACAAAACAGAGTTAACTTAATGACAATGTTCGCTCGGAAGCGAGGAGACTTTTCGTAGCGGAGAAGTAGGTTTTTTAGTGTTTGTATTCAAATCCAGCGTTTGTGATTTTTGTAGAATCTTTAACTTCTGCTGAAGGATTAACAATTATATTTCTTTTGTGTTTTGGGTCGTATTTCGCTAAATAGAAATGGTTAATTTTTAGACTATCTATTAATTCGGTTTCTTTATCAGAATTAAACATTGAATAACTTATTCCAGTACCAGAGGTTTCAAAGTATTTCCCTTGGTAATAAAATCCAAAACAGAAAGCAGTAGTTTTTATAGATTTTTCTTTTCTAACAAATTTCGCAACTATTTCAGTTTTGCTTTTATCAATATCGTTTTCGATAACACAACTTCTAATCATTATAAAACAAAACAATGAAACAAATATTATTACATAGTAATGTCCAAATTTAAGTTTTCCCGCTCCACAAAGTATCCTGATATAGCGACATACTGACTTCGATACTATTAACTTCAATATGGTACGTTTTTTACATTTACTATTTTTCTATTTATTATTCCTCTAAGTCGGGAGAATGCGGAGCGGAGCGGGTTCTGTACTACTTTTTATAAAAATGTCAACCCAATTCTTTTGTTTAATCCTATTTCAAAAATCCTGATTAAAGTAGAAAGCTGAATATTTCCTCTTCCATTTTCAATTCTAGAAATATAACTTTTCTTTGTTCCTGTTTTTTCAGCCAGTTGCTCTTGCGTTATATTAGCTTCTTTTCTAGCATTTTTAAGCATTTCACTTATGATAAACATCTGTGATTTTTCTTCATAGCTATTTCTACTTTCGGTTCCTATTTTTCCATGCTCAACATCTATAAGTTGATCAAACGTTTGTATGTTTTTATAATCTTTCATTTTATATGTTTTTTTGCTGAAAATATTCATTCATTAAACTCAGTGCTTTTTCTAATTCATTTTTTGGTGTTTTTTGTGATTTTTTCTGAAAACCATTAAAAAGTACAACCAATTTTCCTTTGTCAAAACAACAAAATATTCTATAAATATTTGATTGATATTCTATTCTTATACCAAATGGACATATAAAATAGTCCAAAGATGCGCAGTAATTTTTTAGATAAAAATTTTAGAAAAAATCTTTGCATAGCTGGGCTACGGAAATATTTTTTTAAAAAATTTTAGCAAAAAAGAACAAGTAGATTGGGCTATTTTATATGTCCATTTGGTATTATTTCATAAAGACCATTTGTTCCTGTCAAATGTTTTAAAAATCTCTCTGGAACTTTCTCGACTTGTTTTATTAATTCAAGAACGTATTTCATTTTTTCTTTTACCTTTTCATCTTGTTTTTGGTAAAACTCAATAAAATGATTTTCATAAAATATAATCTCTCTACTCATGCAGCAAAGTTATCTTAAAAGTTAACAAAAAACAAATGGTTTTAATTTTTTTTAGTTGTTTTATATCATAGAATGGGGAGAGGGGATACATTGATTTTAATTCATTGCTTGGCTTTTCTTGATTGTTAGATGTAATACCCCAAAAAAAGCTTAAATTATTGCCGTATTTTTTTTACGGACACTTTTTTTCTTTACCTTTGAAAAAAAATAAATTCAAAATGCTTAGAAAATTTAAAGTTTCAAATTTCAAAAGTTTTGAAAAAGACTTTGAGCTAGATTTAACGGCAGTTAATGGATATGAGTTTAATAAAGATTCTGTTAAAAATGGAATTATTAATAATGCTCTCGTTTATGGACACAACGGTGTTGGTAAATCAAATCTTGCATTAGCCATTTTTGATATTATTGAACATCTTACAGATAAACAACGTAATGAAATATCGTACAAAAATTATTTAAATGCTTATTGTAAATCCGAATACGCTTCTTTCTATTATGAGTTTTATATAAATTCTAAAATTGTAATTTATGAATATAAAAAATCTGATTACAAAACAATTATTTATGAGAAACTAATAATAGATGAAGTTGAAACGATTTTATTTGATAGAATTTCGAATAATTCTGCTAAAATTGACTTAAAAGGTACTGAAACTTTAAAAACAGAAATTGATAACGATCAATTATCAATTTTAAAATATATTAAAAATAATTCAGACTTAGAAAATAATGATATTAACAATACTTTTTCATCATTGTTTACATTTGTTGAGCAAATGCTTTATTTTAGATCATTATTAGATCGAACATATATTGGTTTAGATATTGGTAGTAAACCTATATTTGAAGATATTGTTAAAAAAAATAATGTAAAAGATTTTGAATTATTTTTAAATAATGCAGGTATTGAATGTAATCTTTCAATTATAGATGAAATAGATAAAAAAACAATTGCTTTTGATTTCAATGGCAAAAAAATTCCATTTCCAGAGGTAGCATCTACAGGAACAACAGCACTAGCTTTATTTTATTTTTGGTATCAAAACATCAAAGAATCGTCTAAAGTATCATTTGTATTTATTGATGAGTTTGATGCGTTTTATCATCATTCATTGTCTGCTTTAATTATTGAAAAACTAAAAGAAACAGGAGTTCAATTTATTTTAACAACTCATAATACTTCTGTTATCACAAATGATTTATTAAGACCTGATTGCTATTTTTTAATGAGTAAACATAATATCCGTTCTCTTTCTAAAAGTACAGCAAAAGAATTAAGAGAAGCTCACAATATTGAAAAAATGTATAAAGCAGGTTCTTTTTATGTCGAATAATATTTTATTTGTTTTTGAAGGTGCTAGTACTGAAATTCAGATTATTGAAAATCTGAATAAGTTTTTTATTAATGAAAATTTAACTGTACACTGCATTTATGGTGCAGAAATATATCAAATTTTCAAGGAGATTAAATATGATGATGATCTAGATACTTTTAATTTGCTTAAAGAACGTAATTCTGAAAACGAAGCAAAATTAGCAGAATATACTAGAGATGATTTCGCTGAAATATATTTGTTTTTTGATTATGATGGGCATTCCAAAATAGCTGATGATGATAAATTAAGCGAACTTTTAAATTTTTTCAATGAAGAAACTGAAAAAGGAAAACTATACATAAGTTATCCAATGGTCGAAGCTCTAAAACATATTTCAGATTATGATAATTTTAAAGATGCTTCAATTGAATGTAAAAATAATATTAAGTATAAAAAATTAGTTTCAGAAGAGGCTATTAACGAATTAATTGATTTTACGAAATATGACTTCAAAATTTGGAAGCAGTTAATCATTTTGCATTTAAATGCGATGAATTATTTATGTAATGATACGTTTGAACTGCCTAAAGTTTTAATTTCTCAGATTGAAATTTTTTCTAAACAGTTAGAAAAATATATTATTCCTAGTAATAAAGTGAAAATATTGAGTTCTTTTCCTCCATTTATTCACGATTATTATGGTAATGAGAATACTATTGCAAAATTGAAAACATAGCAAAATAGCTAAAATTTTGACAAGATTTAAATTTGTTGTAATTCGGTTTGATACCGTAATCTTGTGTTTATTTCGTTTTTTTGGTTAAAATTGCCGGTTTTAAAACAACAACTTTTTAGGGTTGTGGTTTTGTCTTTATTATTGCTGCGAGGTCGGGAGACCATCGCAGAGCTTTACGGTGCTAATGAGCTCTTCGAGGAGCTGGGCAACCCACAAACCAAAAAAGAGCTCCATTCAGGTCGGGGCGCGGGTACACGTTTCAAAAGGAAAATTTCTTCAAATTGATGAATTGCTTGTTTATTGAGGGATTTTTTTTATTATTCCTCAAAGTCGTGAGATTTTTCGGAGCGGGATTGTGCTTTTATGAAATCCAGTGCTTTTTAAAAACTCTAACTAATTTTTCTCCATTGAAACAAAATAAATATGTTATTCCGCTTGCTCCTTCATTAGCATCAATATTATTTTTCACAATATTTATAACAAGAGTTTCATCATCTAATTTTGACAAAAATGCATTTGGTTTACCAGCAAAATTATTAATACAATCAGAATCCAATCTAAAAAATTTATAAGTAGCTTTTTCAATTTTTTCGAAATGTAATTTTAGCATTTCAGAAGAAAAACTAAAAATTTTTTCTGGCTCAGTATTCAATTTAAATGCTACATATTCATTTGCTAAATTACTATAATTCCTTCCGTTATTGATTGAATCTTGCAAGTTGACTTTTTTGATTCTTTCTGTTTTGTCTTGGCTTATATGTTTTAAAGCGAGACTAATTTGATTACAAATTTTCTGATTTTTAAAATCAATATCTTGTCCAAAAAGATTGGAAAATTGTAAGAATATTAAAAAAACAAGAATCTTTTTCATTGTACGTTTTTTTTAGCATAACCCATAACGTCAGACCATGAAAAAACCTCATAATCTTTCCTACAAAAATAGAAAAAAGTTTGGATAAAAAAGACTTTTTTTCGTATTTTTAACCATGAAATACATACAAGGAATTTGTAAATACCTCAAAGAAAAAGAGGAACTAAATCCTCTTATAATCCTAACAAAGAACTTTTCGATAAACTCATAAGGGTGTGAATGTAATCGGTTCTCCCGAAGGTTCGGGACAAGCTGTTCAACCGGAGTTTAACTCATTTATTTTATTTTTTATTGGTATTCGATGATTATAATTCATTGCTCGGCTTTCAGCCGCAACGAAACTCTGGCTGTTGGCGGTTGAATTATTTTAATTTATCTTTTAGGTATTTTATTTTGTTATTATTGTCCAGAATATTAATTAATTTGTCGAAAGGAATTTGAATGAAATGCAATCCAAATGCGTAAGCGCTAACTGAATAAGCATTAAAAATAATTTCAAGCCCTTGTTTAGAAATTAAGAATGTGCTAAAATTCTCCCATTTAGGCGATAAACTATCCTCCCAAAATAATGTGTTTTTTTCTTGTTTTTCGATTTCAATTTCAGAAACTTCGAAACTTTCATTATATATTTTCCTCAATTCTAAATAACAAAAATCTGAAAGGAAATTTAATATTTTATTATGTTCTTCGTACTCAAACAATTCTTCTAAATTAATTTTATATGTTGGATTTAAATGAAAATTAATTCCATTAATAAAGCCATTTCCATGTGCTCCACCAGTGTAAGCGTAAAAATTTTCATTTACACTTATAACTGATTTAGAAATTAAATTTGGAGTGTACGAAATATCATATTCCCAATCATGTGTTGAAAAATCATTGATAATTAATTGTCCAGAAATTTCAAAAAAATCCTTTCTTGAGGAAACTATTTGTTCCGCATTTTTTCCTCTAATTATTAAATTTATTTCTAATAAGCCAGGATTTGTTTCATCTAAGAACTGAAAATAGTTAGTGTTAATTCTAAAGATATTTTTGTCTCCATATTCAAAGTTTAGTTCATATTCTTTAAATTCAAATAATTCTTTAGATGCAATTAGTTTTTTTTCTAACTCTACAAATTTTTGTCTTTGCAGATAAAGTGATTGCAAAACTAAATCGAAACACTCTCTACTATTGTATTCAACCCATTGGAATTTTGATAAACTTTGTGGAATTTCGCAGTCGTTAATCTTTAATGGTATTAAGTATATATCATCTTCTAGCTTTTCTTCAAAATATTCTAGTGCAAGTTTAAATTCTCGTTGAACATAACCTCTTTTTTGAACTGAAATATTAGAAAGTAGTAAGATTATATAATTAGCTTCTCTAAGTGATTTTTTGATGACATAATCCCAGTTTTGCCCTGGTAATATTCCTTTTTTATCAAGCCAAGGATTAAAGTTATTTTCCGCTAAAAAATCATATAACTTTTCAGCAAAACTATAATCTTCCTTTGCATAGCTAATAAATACTTTGTCGTTCATGTTTAGTTTTTATATATTAATGCTTGGTGTAGTGTCGAACTTCAGAACTGTTTATTTTCGGTCAAAGAAAAAATTTCTTGCGAAATTTAAACGTGAACTCACAACTAAATTCGCAATTGCGTGAAAAGGCTGTTAGCATCTGGCTTATTGATTGACTTCATCAACACACGCATTCATTTCAAATCGTCCAAAATGACTTTGAGTATAGCCTTTATCAAAGCCTTTTAATTCACTTAACAAAAGAGAAGTTTCTGGGTGAAAATTCATGATGTAATTTTCATAGTCTTCTTTAGCAATTTCACTTGTAATTTCTATGTCTGCAAAACACCTCGGATTTGTATAAGCAAAACTACTCGACAGATGTGAACAATATCCAGTATCTTTTATTTCTTGAACAGGAAAAACAATATTAACGAATTTTGAATAATCATTGTCCTGATTTAAATGAGTTTTTACAGAAAAATATTTAATAGCATTCAATCTTTTGTTTTGTCTTACCCAGTCCAGCAAATATTGCGGTATTATATATTCAGGTTTGAAAGTTGCATCAGTATTCAAAACTTTAATACTACAACAAAAAATCAAGGGCCATTTGATAATGTAATCAAGTATCATGGAATCATAACCGTCAATTCCATCTTCGAGGATGTAACTTGTTTTATTGATAAGAGTAGCCAAGCTTTTTGGAGTTAAAGAAATGTCTAACGCATTCAATTTCATATAATCTTTTATTTCAAATCTCGAAATATAGAAATTGTTATATTCTGGTCTATCTAGCTCTTCCCAACAAACATAAGTCGAATTAGCAAGGTAGAGGCAAGGCAATCCTGGTATACTAAACCTTTGAGTTGTTGCTTTATGTCTTAATTGAAATGGTAAATGAAACATTCCATCTCTATCGAGATCTCTGTCGCTTTGTCTTCCTCTAAATAAAAGCTTATTTTCGCTTAACGGATGTCTAGCGTCATGTTCACTTACTAAATATTTTTCTATTTGTTGCATACCTCTATCAAAATGAAAATAAGATTTAGAAACGAAACCTAAATATAACTGTCTATACGATTCTATTAACTCTTCGCACAAATTATGAATTTTTGATTTTATACTTTCCAATTTTTCAACAATGCTACCTTCATCAATTTTTTCTATAATCTCCAAATAGTCTTTAAAAGATTTTTCTATAAAATTTAAAAATGTAATAGAGTTGTCGTAAGATTTTGGTAACTGAAATGCATCTTCTTCTATTGATTGTATTGATTTCATATTTAAGGTTTGAAAAGTTTGCTGCCAACGTCAGACCATGAAAAAACCTCATAATCTTTCCTACAAAAATAGAAAAAAGTTTGGATAAAAAAGACTTTTTTTCGTATTTTTAACCATGCAACATATACAAGGAATTTGTAAATACCTCAAAAAAAAGAGGAACTAAATCCTCTTAAAACCTAATAAAAAACTTTTCGATAAACCCATAAAGGTTTGAGTGTAATCGGTTCTCCCGAAGGTTCGGGACAAGCTGTTCAACCTTAGTTTCATTGCTCGGCTTTCAGCCGCAACGAAACTCTAGCTGTTGCCAGATGTGTTTATCTTACAAAGATGAAAGAATCTTGTTCTTTTTTATATTCTATTTTTACAATATTTAATTCTCCCAATGAATTTGGATGTTCTATTTCGAAAATACTTTTTCCTGTTTTTTCAATAATTAGATTTCTATAATTATAAGTTAATTTTAATAAATGAAACGAGAATAATACACTGTAAACAAATCGTTTAGTCCAATCGTCAAAACTAATAGTTTGTAATTCCCAATTGTTGCCAGAATAATTATAAAGATTAATTCTATTGTGATTATTTATCTTGTCAAAAGAGAATTCTGAATGTGCAAAAGCATTTCTTAAAGAACTATGATAACCTTTTTTAATAATTTCACTAATATTATTATTATTTGATTTTAAAATTTCTTTAATATTAAACCTAATAAATTCGTGTTTTGACATATTAGGAACTTTTACATCCCATTCATATTTTTCTCCATTAACTAAATGAGCTAATCTATAGATTTTTTTTAAGAATGGTTTGGATTCCCAAGTATGACAATAAATCATAAGTTCCATTTGCATTCTGTATTCATCATCATCATTTTGAATTTGCGATGTAGGGAAATTATAATGTTCGGTTAGGAATTTTGTCAAAAATAATAATCTAGATTCATCTCGGTATTTATCGATTCTGTAATCAATTACATATGGACTTAGTTTCGTAGTTAAATTCTTAAAAGAATCTATGTATTCGCCATCTGCAAGAAATAAAATAAAATCTTTTAACGAATTTTTCAGTAAGAGATCAAATGAGTTTTGTATAGTTGTTCTAACTTCTAAATCAATTTTTGCGAAGTCAATTCTATTTATCATGATTTAGTTTATCTTTCTAATTTGGATTGAGATAAAATTGAACCTGCGAGAGTTTTTGTTTCTTCACTATATTTTTCACTTTGTAAAACTTTAGATGCTTTAGCTTCAATCTCGCTTCCAGTTTGATTATTTGTATTTTTTTGTGATAGCGCAGATCCTGCAAGTTCTTTTGCAATTTTTGAAGAATTTGGATTTCTTAAAACTTGTGATGCTAATTTTGCAACTTCATCTGATGTTTTTTTAGTATTATTTCCCATTTTAAATGTTTTTGATTTAGTTTATATTTTTTCTGAAATGTATCTGCCAACAAGTGGGCGCTTTGCGCCAGTTGTACTATTGCGCATGTATACATCCTCAATTTCCCTAATTAATTGACTATAGTTATTCTGCGTGTAAATACCTAATTAGTTACCAAAAATAACGATTCCTTTTCATAATTCTTTGTAGAAAGAATTCTACAAAGAATTGTAAAAATAAATCCCGCTCTCTAGAACCATAAAGCCTCAGAGAACGGGAATAAAACTTATAAAATTTCTTTTACTTCTGCCCTGCTTTTATAGCAAAAACATATCTTGTTACAGCTGCTTTTTCTACCGCTGATAAAGCTGCTTTTTCTGCCATATCATCAAGGATGTGCACCCATTTTTCTTCACTTCTTTTGTAAATGTTTTTTGCCTCATGGCAATTGATGCATGCGCCTTGAGCATATATTTTGTAACCTTCTTTCAATTGTTCTGTGGTTACATCATTGTATTTTAATTGTGCTGCTTCATACTCTTTTTGGGTAGCTTCGTGCACGCCATTATCTGGTTTTTCAGCTGGTGCTTCAACTGTTGCAACAACTGGTGCTGTTGCAGCTATTGGCGGTGGCGGTGGCGCAGAGGAAGAAACGGTTTGTGTACTTGTACTACATGCTAGCGCTAAGCCTAGCATCCCCGAAAGGGCAATGGTTTGTATTGTTTTCATATTTTTATTTATTTAGGTTTTAAACAATAAACTAAAGGCTATAAGCTCTAAACAGTCGAAACTGCTTATAATTTATAGCCTAAAGCATTTTGCTGGTTTACCAAATTTTAACTCGTTTTTCTGGCGCTACATACATGCCGTCACCTTCTTTAATATCAAATGCTTTGTAAAAAGTATCTAAATTTAATAAAGGCACATAAGCACGGTACATTCCTGGTGAGTGCGGGTCTGTTTTTACTTGATTTTTAAGTGCTTCATCACGCATTTTACTTCTCCAGATGGTTGCCCAAGAAATAAACAAACGTTGCTCTGGCGTGTATCCATCAATCAATCCTGGGTTACCGTTTTCTTTTAAGTACAATTGTAAACCGTCATAAGCTGCATTGATTCCGCCAAGGTCACCAATGTTTTCGCCTAAAGTAAATTTACCATCCACATGTATGCCTGGCAATGGCTCTAATGCCGAATATTGATCTGCCAAAGCACCTCCTAAATCGGTGAATTTTTTCAAATCGTCTGCTGTCCACCAATCAACTAAGTTACCGTCTGCGTTATACGTTGCACCTTGATCGTCAAAACCATGTGAAATTTCGTGTCCAATAACTGCTCCAATTCCGCCATAATTTACAGCTTCGTCCGCTTTATAATCATAAAAAGGAGGTTGCAAAATAGCTGCCGGAAACACAATCTCGTTGTACGATGGATTGTAATACGCATTTACGGTTTGTGGCGACATGCCCCATTCGGTTTTGTCAACAGGTTTGTTTAGTTTTTCTAAATCTTTTTTCCAGCTCCAAGCAGATACGGCTTTGATGTTGTCAAAATAGGTTCCTCCTTCTTCAGGACTTTTAATTGCTAAAGCTGAATAATCTTCCCATTTGTCTGGATAACCAATTTTGATCGTAATTTTATTCAATTTTTCAATGGCTTTCTTTTTAGTGTCGGCACTCATCCAATCCAGTTGGTTGATTCTAATTTCATAAGCACGAATCACATTTTTTATCATTTTGTGTGCTTTATCTTTTGCCTCAGCCGGAAATAATTTTTCTACATATAACTTTCCTAAAGCCTCGCCAACAGTACCGTTTACGGTTTGCAATGCTTTTTCGTTTCTAGGACGTTGTTTTATGGCTCCAGTTAGGGTTTTTCCATAAAACTCCCAGTTGGCAGTTTCAATATCTGTAGTCAATTGTCCCGATGCACCACGCAACAACATCCATCGCATGTAGGCTTTCCAGTCTTCTACAGCAAAGGTTTTTAGCGTGTTTTCTAGCGATGCAATATATCGTGGTTGGGTTACAATAACGGTGTCTAGTTTGTTAAATCCAACTTCTTTTAGGTAAGACGCCCAATTGATTGTTGGCAACATTTTTTGAAGGTCGGCAACAGCAGTTGGATTGTATTGTTTTTTGCTATCTCTACGCTCCACTCTATCCAAACGAGGTGTAGACATGGCAATTTCAAAAGCCAAAACACGCTCTGCATTTGCTTTGGCTTGTTCTGGGCTTTCGCCCAAAAACTGTAACATTCTTGCCACATGTAGCGCATATTTTTCACGCTTTTCTTTGGAATCTTTGTCTTCAGAAACATAATAATCCCTATCTGGTAAACCCAATGAGCCAGGCCCAAGACTCACCACATTTCTTGTGCTGTTTTTATCATCAGCGCCAACACCCACTCCAAAAAAACCAACATTACCACCAGTAGATTCGGTAGCAGCCATTAATTTTTGTAAATCAGAAATGTTTTTAACCGCATTTATTTTAGCCAAATAGGGTTTCAATGGGGCAATGCCTTTTTGGTTTCGTGCTACGGTATCCATGGCCGATTTAAACATGTTTATTGCCTTTCCTTGATCGGTATTTGATTTGTATTTTGGGTTTTTTGCGGCATCGTTCAATATCGTCAATGCATCTTTGTCTGTATTTTGACGCAATTCATCAAAGCTTCCCCAACGGGTTTTATCAGCCGGAATAGGCGTGTTTTTAACCCATGTTCCGTTCACAAATTTGAAAAAATCATCATTTGGACGAACCGATTTGTCCATCAAGTCTAAGTTGATTCCTGGATTTTTCTTTTGTGCCTCCACTTGTTGCAGCGAAAGCAAACCTAAGGTAATCAAACCCAATCGTAATGTAGCTTTTGTTTTCATTAATTTTGTTAGTTAATAGGTTATCCGAAATTGTAAAATCCCGTTATTTTTTTCAAAAATACTATTTTTTTTCAAACGAAATTAGCCCTATTTAATTTATTTATTTTTATAAGTGTGTTAAAACAAACCTATTATGAAAACTATTTGTCAAGTCTAGCCCTGACAGAGCCGATATCCTCCCGTCCCGAAGCGTCGGGACCGAAGGGCAAGGGAGATAAAGGCCCCGAAGCGTCGGGGGCAGGACAAAACGACTTTAAGAAGCGGGTTGGGTGCTCCTTACAATTACTATTTTATTTTTTTTGGGTAGAAGCCAATCCAGCTTTTCATTCCAAGCTTGCTCCATAAAAGTGTTTTTTCTTTGGCTTGCAACGAGCTTCCGTTGGTCGCTGTTGCCAACCAAGAAAAAATCACTTTTATGTTCGCAAGGCTTTCCATTTCTCCCGAAACTTCGGGACTGGGCTAAAAAACCAGTTTTCATAAGCCGTCTTTCATTAAATTTGTATCTTTGCATCCAAACAAAAAATCATGATCCATTTCATCAAAAAATACAGACTATTTATCGGTTTTTTCCTTATTTTTTCTACCGTTACGCTGACCGCTTTTTATTTTGTACTAAAACCAAAAAAGACACTTCCAATTTACAATCCGTCAGATGTAAATCCCGAATTGGTGGACACAACAGTACAACACATTAGTATTGATCACACGATAGATACTTTTTCGTTTACCAATCAAAACGGAAAAATTGTTACTCAAAAAGATTATGAAGGCAAAATTTATGTCGCCGATTTTTTCTTTACAACCTGTAAAACCATTTGCCCCAAAATGACCAACAACATGGCTTGGTTGCAAGAACAATTAAAAAATAACCCAAAGGTTATGTTACTTTCTCATTCGGTTACGCCCGAAATTGATAGCGTGTCTGTACTGAACGAGTATGCCAAATCAAAAGGCGTGATAGATGCCAAATGGAACCTTGTAACGGGCAACAAAAAAGACATTTATTACATAGCAAGAAAATCGTATTTGGTAGTAAAAACAGGTAAGCCAGAAGAACTTTATGACATGGTGCATACCGAAAATTTTGTGTTGGTTGATGCCAAAAAAAGAGTGCGTGGCTTTTATGACGGCACCAACCTTGATGGGCCAACTGAGCCCGGAATTAAAAATGTTACGCAATTGCTTGAAGATATTATTTGGCTTGCTGAGCAAAAAGAGTAACGAATTTTATAAAAATAACGGAAACTTGATATTTATCATTTTATTTCCTTTTACTTTATGTATTTTTGTATTTTAATTCAATCTAAATAAAGAAGTGAAAACAACTCTATCTCATTTAAAAATAGGTCAATCTGGAATTATTTCTGATGTAAACATCGAAGAAATTCCATTGAAATTAATTGAAATGGGCTGTTTGCCAGGTAATTATGTTGAATTAATTCAAATTGCGCCTTTTGGCGATCCGTTGTATTTTAATATCAACGACTCGCATGTTGCCATCCGACTTGAAACTGCAAAAGAAATTGAAGTTACTTTATAAAAAAATAAATTCATGGCAAACTCAACCATCAAAGTAGCGCTTATTGGTAATCCAAATACAGGAAAAACGTCTGTATTTAATCAACTCACGGGACTGCATCAACAAGTAGGGAATTATCCAGGAATTACTGTTGAAAAAAAAATAGGTTCGTGCAAATTGTCTGAAAGCCTTAAAGCCTCAATTCTTGATTTACCAGGAACTTACAGCCTTAACGCAAGCTCTATAGACGAAAATGTGGTGATTGAATTGTTGATGAACAAAAACGACGAAAATTTTCCAGATGTGGTGGTGGTGGTTACCGAAGTTGAAAACTTAAAACGAAATTTACTTCTTTTTACACAAATAAAAGACCTTGAAATTCCGACCATTTTAGTCATTAATATGTGCGATAGAATGGCGCTTAAAGGCATTGAACTTGATGTCCCTCAACTGGAAAAAGAACTCAAAACCAAAATTGCTTTAGTTAGCTCAAGAAAAAATATTGGCATCCAAAAAATTAAAAATTTAATTGCAGATTATCAATCTTTATCTAAGGAACCTTGCTTAAACGCTTCTATAATTGACGAAGAATATTTTAATAAATTGCGTCGTGCGTTCCCAAATCAATTGCTTTACAAATTGTGGTTGGTAATTACACAAGACGTAAATTTTTTGAATTTAGATAGAAAAGAAATTCAAAATTCGTTTACAAAATCGCATGCCGATTTAAAGCGACTACAACAAAAAGAAACCATAAAAAGGTACCAATTTATTAATGATACATTAAAAATGGGTCAAAAAATAGACGGTACAAAAACCAATACCGTCCGTGTAAAACTTGACCGAGTTTTGACCCACAAAGTTTTTGGTTACTTACTATTTTTTATCATTTTATTCGGAATTTTTCAGTCCATTTTTGATTGGTCAAGTATTCCCATGGATTTTATTGACAGTACGTTTGCCAATTTAGCTTCTTATGCAAAAACAAATTTACCCGCAGGCGAATTTACTAATTTAATCAGCGAAGGTATTATTCCAGGTATTGGGGGCATCCTGATTTTTATTCCGCAAATAGCCTTTTTATTCTTGTTTATTTCTGTGCTAGAAGAAAGTGGCTACATGAGTCGAGTGGTTTTTTTGATGGATAAAATAATGCGTCGTTACGGACTTTCGGGCAAAAGTGTGGTGCCGCTTATTTCGGGAACTGCCTGCGCCATACCTGCCATAATGAGTGCCAGAAACATTGAAAACTGGAAAGAACGATTAATTACCATTTTGGTAACACCCTTTATTACTTGTTCGGCTCGACTACCCGTTTACGCTATTTTAATCTCGTTAATAATTCCCGAAAAAAGAGTGTTGGGTTTTATTAGTTTACAAGGGTTAACACTTATGTTGCTTTATCTTTTGGGGTTTGGAGCGGCATTGTTTTCGGCATTTATTTTGAATAAATTATTGAAATTAAAAACCAAATCCTACTTTGTTGTTGAAATGCCAAACTACAAAATACCATTGTTTAAAAACGTTGGAATCAATGTGCTTGAAAAAACAAAAGCGTTTGTTTTTGGTGCCGGTAAAATAATTTTAGCGCTATCAATTATATTATGGTTTTTAGGTTCACACGGTCCCGATAATGATTTTGGTAAAGCTTCTCAAATTGTTCAAAATCAACTTGATGCCAAAAATCAAAAATACAGCCCTAAGTTTTTGGAAGATCAAATCAGTTCGTACAAGCTCGAAAATTCCTATATCGGAATCATTGGAAAATCAATAGAACCCGTAATTAAACCACTGGGTTATGACTGGAAAATTGGCATTGCAGTTGTAAGTTCATTTGCTGCCCGTGAAGTTTTTGTTGGAACGCTTGCTACAATATACAGCGTAGGAAGTCATAGCGATGAAGAAGCCACCATAAAAAACAGGATGGAAGCAGAAGTTCATGCAGATGGTTCCAAAATTTTTAACCTAGCAACCGGCGTTTCTTTATTACTATTTTATGCCTTTGCCATGCAATGCGTGAGTACATTGGCCATTGTGAAAAAAGAAACCAACTCTTGGAAATGGCCGTTAATTCAATTGTTTTTTATGAGCGGAATTGCCTATTTAACTGCACTAGCTGCTTATCAATTTTTAAAATAATGATACAATCTATTTTAACTTACATTGCCTTGGCTGTAGCCGTATTTTTTTTATTTCAAAAATTTTTCGGACGCAAAAAACCTAGCAAAAAATGTGGTGATAACTGTAAGTGTCATTAACCCAAAGCCACATCAAGCATCATCATTACAATAAATCCGCCTATAAAACCTAGTGTGGCAATGTCAGTATTGTTATCTTGTTGCGTTTCGGGAATTACTTCTTCAACCACCACAAAAATCATGGCACCCGCAGCAAATGCTAATGCGTAAGGTAATAAAGGTGTGAAAAAAGTAACAGCAACAGCACCTAAAACCCCTGCAACTGGCTCTACCAAAGCAGAAGCTTGTCCGTACATAAAACTCTTTTTTCTACTCATTCCCATTCTGCGCAAAGGCATGGAAACCGCAATCCCTTCCGGAAAGTTTTGAATTCCAATACCAATTGCCAAGGTTAATGCGCCTGCAATTGATGCTTCGGGAATTCCTGCTGCTACACCACCAAATAAAACTCCTACCGCCAAGCCTTCAGGAATATTGTGCAAGGTAATTGCCAAAACTAAAAGAGTGGTACGCTGCCAAGGCGATTTTACCCCTTCTGATTCTTGAAAATTAATATGTAAATGTGGAAGAACTTTGTCTAATGCAAAAATAAATAACGCCCCCAAGAAAAAACCAACCGATGCTGGAAGAACTTTTGTAAAACCCTCACCACCACTCATTTCTATGGCAGGCGCCAGCAAACTCCAAAAACTAGCAGCTACCATTACACCACCAGTAAAACCAAGCATTCCGTCAAGAACTACTCGATTCATTGTTTTAAAAAAGAAAACAAAAGAAGCGCCAAAGGCGGTTAAAAACCACGTAAATAGCGTGGCATACAATGCCGCTAAAACTGGGTCAATACTCTCAAAAAAATTAATTATAGATTGAAACATATTATTTTTTTTACAAATTTAGTTCATTTACATTTATTTAAAAAAATAATTTTTTAAAACCACATGGAACAACCCTACGAAATTTGTTGTTTTTAAGAAAATTTAATTTTAAAACCCTGTTAGATTTTGAATTCTAACAGGGTTTTAAGTTTGTTTTCGGGGCTAGTTTATAACTGTATTATATTTGACTAATTTTCTTCTGAAAAACTACCCGTCATATTTAGCCCTGATGGAGCCGATATCCTCCCGAAGTCCCGTAGGGCAAGGGAGATAAAGGCGAGAGCAGGACAAAATGCCAATTGAAACGGGGTTGTGTGCTACTATAAATAAAGCCGATTTTAGTGGTTGTTTAAAAAGTTGTGTTTAATGATAATGATAGTCCTGTGCTTTCTGGAACGAATCTACATACTCCGCCTACACATACTAATCCGCCACGTTGACGTCCGTAGTTTAGTGCTATTCGGGTTGAGTTTTTACGGAAAGAGCCTCCAATATTGTAGTAATGGTGTCTTTTTTCAGGGTCTGAATTGCCGTAATTGTACATGTCCATTACAAACATTGAAAATTTTGAATTTAAGTTAAATTCGGCCGTTGCGCTTGCCCAATTTTTTTTGTCGGCATCAGCCCACATGTGTTCAGCTTGTAGTCGCACGGATTTGGATGTGTTGAATTTATAGGTTGCGTCGGCACCTACAATATTTGTTTTAACGATTTCGCCACCTTCAAGGAATTTTTTGTTATAATATTGATTGATGTACACAAAATTTCCTGACCATTTGTTGGTAATTTTTTTGGTTATTTCGATATTGTAATCTGAAAAATATTTTTCGCCAAATCCAAAAAAGTCTGTTTTGTAATCTCCTGGGTAAAAATTATATTTACCTGATAAATTGTTCCACGACGCCATGTTTACGGCGATTTTTGTTCCGTATTTACCTCCTAGTTTTGTTCCTTTTTCAAAGTTGTAAAAGAAATCGAATTGTCCCCCAATTTCGCCTGATTTTAAAATGTTTGGATCAGGAAAATCGACTCTGGATTGGGCCTGAAAAACATAAATGTTTGCCAAATTATAATGATGTTGCTTGGTTAAAGCTGGCACATAATTCATTATTTTATCATTGTAGTTAAAACTTGAAGAGCCCCCGTTTTGTGAGTATAATTCTGGTTTTCTTTCCGAATAGAAACTCATGTTTTCCATTCGACGAATGTTGGCATCAAATCCCATCCCTTTTTTTGAAAATCCGAAGTTGACCAATAAAGCATTTCCTGGTTTTACAAAGTTATTATCGGGTTGGTTGATGACAATAATGGCGTCTTCTGATTTGTAATTAAATTCGGAATTTAAGTAAAATGATTGGTGCGAAAAATTAACACGAGCTGCGATAGCATTGGTTAAGTCCGAAAAATTTTGATTTTCAATTTCCATTTTTTCGTAACGTCCAACATAGGTTAAACCCAATGAAATTTCCGATTCGGTAAGCTTTAATACATCTGTTAATGTAAATTCTGAATCAAAACCATAAACAGATCCTTTAGATACATCAAATCCTGTTCTTTGTTGTCCATAAATTCCTTTTAAGGTGATTGAATTTGTTGGTTTATACACAACTCTTCCACCTCTAAGTGAATTGTTTATGCCTAAAGGGCGGTCTTCCCATCCTCTTAAAAGCATTCCGCTTCCAAATTGTTCGTAAAAATAACCCGCTGTAATTTCAATTTTTTTGGTTTTAAATTGCACAAAATAGGTGGCTAAATTAGTTCCTTTTAATTTTGGGTTATAATTTAATAACGCATCAGATTCGTAGCCCTCGGCTTGTACTCCAGCCGACCATTTGTCATAATTATAATTTAAAAATAAATAACTATTGGATCTAATAGGGTTGTTAGGTTGTTGAATTTTAAGCCCTGTATCGTTCAAATACCATTGTGAATTTGACTCAAAACCTCCATAAAAAGCACCCTTTTTTTCTTGAGAGTTAGCAAAAAAAGCAGAGAAAAAAGCAAGTAAAAAAGTAATTTTTTTCATTTTTATAAGGATTTAAGTTTTGCCAATAATTCGTTTTCAATACCTGGCACATACCCGTTTTGAATGTGGACTATGGTGCCGTTTTTTACAACAATTGTATAAGGAATATTGACAATGGATAGCGCACGTTTAAAATCTTGATTAACATCCAAAAGCACTTTATACACCCAGCCCTTACCGTTAACCAACGGTTTTACGCGTTTTTGAGTACGAGAATCATCAGTAGAAACAGCAATTATTTCAAAATTTACGGTATTTTTCCATTCGTCTTGTAAGTCATTTAACTCATCCAACTCATTAATACACGGTGCACACCATGAAGCCCAAAAAGAAAAAATGTATAATTTATCTTTTTCAATGAACGACTCTTTTAAGTTAAACGTTTCATTGTTAATGTCTTTTAAAGAAATATTTGGTAGTTCTTTTTGTGAAAAAGCAAAATTCACAGATAATAAAGCCAAAAAGATGTATTTTTTCATATTCAAAAAATTTATATGCAAATAAATAAAAAAAAAGAGCGATATTAATAAAAAATTTTGTTTTTTTGTTCTACTAACTATTTTAAAATGAATATTATGAAACAATTACGCATTCTAATGTTGTTTATTACAACAATTACATTATTCTCATGTTCTTCTAGTTCAGAAGAAGGAAGTGGAACTACAAGTGACGGTTACACATCATTAACATTATCAAGCACCAAAACAACAATTAGTGCTGGGGAGTCAGTAACATTTGTGTCTAAAGCAAATAATGTAAGCAACGTATCATCTCAAGCTAAACTTTATGTAAACGGAACTTTACAAACAGGAAATATTATACAAATGAACACAGCAGGTACATTTGACGTTTATTCAACATTCGTAAACTCAAGTAATACAACGCTAACTTCCAACACTATTCAAATTAAAGTGCTTACCCCAGTTAATTTTACAAAAAGAGTACTTATTGAAGACTTTACAGGTACTTGGTGCGGTTGGTGTCCTAGAGTTTCTTTCGGTATTGAACAAGTAAAAGCCGAAACTTCGAATGCAGAAATAGTAGCTATTCACCAAGGAAATGATCCTTACAATATCAGTACAGGAACCTATAGCGTATCGGGATATCCAACAGCAAATCTAAATAGAACTACTACTTGGACTTATCCAGAACCTAGTAATGTTAGTCAAGCAGTTGCCCTTACAACTGGTGCTAACCCTAAACTTGGAGTTGCTATAACTTCAACACTAACAAACGGAACTATTAGTGCAGACGTAAAAGTTAAATTTGGTTTTGATTTTTCTAACATAAAATTAGTAGTATATGTTGTAGAAAACGGATTGATATATAATCAAACAAACTATACAACGTACTACGGTGGCGGATCAACAATTGCAAATTTTGAGCACAACCACGTATTAAGAAAAGTTGTAACAAATATTTCAGGTGATGCAATCACAGGAAGCACAAATTACAATGACCAATACAGCAAAACTTTTACAATTCCAGTTCCATCAAGTGTAGCCAACACAGCTAAGTTAGACATTGTTGCATTTGTAATTGATGAAACAGGTAGAGCTATAAATGTGAGAACAGGTGCTGTTGGAACTACTCAAACATTTGAACAATTATAAAAAAACACTATTTTTCACAAAAACCGCAAGTCACTTTGCGGTTTTTTTATACTAAAAAAATGAAAAAATCAATCTTATTTTTTATCGCATTTTCAACTTTTTGCATAGCACAAAATAACACTATGTACACCGATCAAATAAACACATTACTAAACAATTGGCACAAAGATGCAGCTGATGCCAATTTCAAAAATTACTTTAATGCGTTAACAGACGACTCCATTTTTATTGGTACCGATGCCACCGAAAATTGGAACAAAACTCAATTTGAAGCTTTTGCTAAACCGTATTTTGACAAAGGAAAAGCTTGGAACTTTACCTCATTACAACGTAATATCTATTTTTCTAATGACAGCTCAATGGCTTGGTTTGACGAATTACTTTCAACTCAAATGAAAATTTGCCGAGGAAGTGGTGTGCTAATAAAAACCGAAAATGGCTGGAAAATTAAACATTATGTGCTTTCTATGACTATTCCAAACGATAACACTGACGCTGTTGTAAAAATAAAAGCGCCGATTGAAGATAATATTTTAAATACCCTGAAAAAATAAATTTAAGTTAATAATTTATACTGATTTCCATTTTTTAAAAGTAAAAAACCCAACATCTCTAAATTATGCCAAATACACTTATAAAATAGTAACCCATTTTATAATTAAACATTTTATCTTAACTTTGCACCCAACTCTTCCATTTAGAGTTAACAACATATTTCTCACTTAAACGTTTATAGCATGCAACTGTACAACACCTTAAGCGCAGAAGAAAGAGCCGAGCTGATTGATCAAGCGGGCAAGCAACGACTTACGTTGTCTTTCTATGCGTATGCCAAAATTGAAGACCCTAAAAAATTTAGAGACGATCTATTCCTAGCATGGAACCCCCTTGATGCTCTTGGTCGAACGTATGTCGCCCACGAAGGAATCAACGCACAAATGAGTGTTCCTGCCGAAAATATTGAAGCCTTTCGTGAAACTTTAGAAGTGTATCCGTTTATGCGCGGCATTCGATTGAATGTGGCGGTAGAGCATGACGATCATTCGTTTTTAAAATTAACTGTAAAAGTTCGAGACAAAATTGTAGCCGATGGTTTAAACGACGAAACTTTTGATGTAACCAATATTGGGGTACACTTAAAAGCAAAGGAATTCAACCAAATTTTAGAAGACCCAAACACCATTGTAGTCGATTTTAGAAATCATTACGAAAGCGAAATCGGACATTTTAAAGGAGCTATTACGCCAGATGTAGAGACTTTTAGAGAAAGTTTACCCAAAATTAACGAACAATTACAAAACTTTAAAGAAGATAAAAACCTGGTTATGTATTGCACAGGCGGCATTCGTTGCGAAAAAGCTTCGGCTTATTTTAAACACCAAGGTTTTAAAAATGTGTTCCAATTGGAAGGCGGAATTATCAATTATGCCAAACAAATCCAAGAAGAAAACTTGGAGAGTAAATTTATTGGGAAGAACTTTGTGTTTGACCACCGCTTAGGCGAAAGAATTACTGATGATATTGTTTCGCAATGCCATCAATGCGGAAAACCGTGTGACAATCATACTAATTGCTCCAACGATGGATGCCATTTATTGTTTATTCAATGTGACCAATGCAAAGCCGCAATGGAAAATTGTTGTTCCTCAGAATGTCAAGAAATTACCCATTTACCTTTAGCCGAACAAGTTAAATTGCGTCGTGGAAAACAAGTAGGTAATAAAGTCTTTCGCAAGGGAAAATCTGAAAAGTTAAAATTCAAACATTCAGGTGAACTTTCAGACACAGCTTTGGCTACAGCCACAAAAACAAACGACATTCGTCAAAAAATAAAAGTAAAGAAAACACTTATTGGTAAAGCCGAACATTATTATGTAAAAGCGCAAGTAGGACTTTTTATAGTAGAAAATAACGAATTAAATAGTGGCGATACAATTTTAATTTCTGGGCCTACTACAGGAAACCAAGAATTAATTTTAGAAAAAATGCTAGTAAATGGAACTGAAAATTCTAAAGCAAAAATGGGCGATAAAGTAACTTTTATGGTGCCATTTAGAGTTAGATTGTCTGACAAATTATTTAAAATTTTAGCGTAACTAGTTTAATAAATCAACTTTAAAAAATCCAAAATTTCAACTGTTATTTCAGTCTTGGAATTTTGGATTTTTTTATTGGAATTTATTTTTTAAAAATACTATCTTTACAAATTAATCGTTTTATGAATTTAAATTGCTTTTTTGCAATACTACCTATATAATTATGGCATGTACAAGTTGTTCAACTTCTGATGGTGGTGCACCAAAAGGTTGTAAAAATAATGGGACTTGCGGCACCGATAGCTGCAATAAATTAACAGTCTTTGATTGGCTTTCAAACATGAATTTACCAAACGGTGAAAAACCTTTTGATTGTGTTGAAGTACGTTTCAAAAACGGACGAAAAGAATTTTATCGAAATACTGAAAAACTAACCCTAAGCATAGGCGACATTGTTGCTACAGAAGCTTCGCCAGGGCATGACGTTGGAATTGTAACTTTAACAGGGGAATTGGTTAAGGTACAAATGAAGAAAAAAAGCGTGAATCATTTGAGTCCTGAAATTACTAAAATTTACCGAAAAGCATCGCAAAAAGATATTGATATTTGGAGCGAAGCCAGAGATAAAGAAGAACCAATGAAAGTAAAAGCAAGAGAACTTGCAATAGCTTTAAAACTGGAAATGAAAATTTCTGATATTGAATTTCAAGGCGATGGATCAAAAGCCATTTTTTATTATACCGCAAATGACCGTGTAGATTTTCGTCAATTGATTAAAGAATTTGCACAAGTATTTAAAACCCGAATTGAAATGAAGCAAGTTGGATTTCGTCAAGAAGCTTCTCGCTTGGGCGGAATTGGATCCTGCGGAAGAGAATTGTGCTGTTCCACTTGGTTAACCGATTTTAGAAGTGTTAATACTTCAGCTGCACGCTACCAACAATTGTCATTAAACCCTCAAAAATTGGCGGGACAATGTGGCAAATTAAAATGTTGTTTGAATTATGAATTAGATACTTACCTTGACGCATTAAAAGATTTTCCAGATTTTGAAACCAAATTACAAACCGAAAAAGGTGATGCAATTTGTCAAAAACAAGATATTTTTAAAGGCTTAATGTGGTTTGCTTACACCAATAATTTTGCTAGCTGGCATGTACTAAAAATTGATCAGGTTAAAGAAATTATTGACCAAAATAAACAAAAAATTAAAGTTACCTCTTTGGAAGATTTTGCAATTGAAATTGTTACCGAACAAGAAACAACCTTTAGCAATGCAATGGGGCAAGAAAGTTTGACACGTTTTGACCAACCAAAACGAAAAAAACCGAACAATAACAGAAACAAAAAACCTAATCAAAACCCAAACAATCAACCAAAAATAGCCAACGAAAACAGAGCGCCACAAGAAAACAAAGCTCCAATCGCTAACCCTAATGCAAATCCAAATCAAAACAATAGAGGAAATGCTAACAATAATAACAGAAACAACAAAAACAGAAACAATAAAAAACCAGCCGATAAAAGACCTATAATCATTAAAAAAAATGAAGACCCTAAATAGTTTACTCTGCCTTTTTGCAATTATAACGCTTATTTCTTGCGATAAAAATCGGGTTTTTGATGAATATAAATCTGTTGGAAACGCATGGAACAAAGACAGTATTGTTGCTTTTGAATTGCCTCAACTTGACGAAACAAAACAATACAACTTATTTGTAAATATTAGAGATAATAACGATTACCCTTTTAACAACCTACATTTAATTGTTTCTTTAGAACAACCAAACAAAGAAATTTTAGTTGATACACTAGAATACCAAATGGCAAATCCAGACGGAACTCTCCTTGGCGAAGGGTTTTCGGACATTAAAGAAAATAAATTATTTTTTAAACAAAATACATCCTTTACACAAAAAGGAATATATAAAATAAACATCAAACACGCCGTAAGACAAACAGGCAAAATTGTTGGTGAAAAAGAACTAAAAGGTATTACCGAAGTGGGGTTTAGAATCGAATCTATAGAAAAATAATTATGGCACAAAAAAAGACTACACAAAAAAATACAGTTGTAAAAGACATTAAATACTATCAAAAGAAATTTTGGAAACTATTTTTTTATACCCTTGGTGGCGTATTTTTATTCTTCTTGTTTGCCTCATGGGGCTTGTTTGGAGCAATGCCTTCTTTTGAAGATCTTGAAAATCCCGAATCCAATTTAGCTACAGAAATCATTTCATCTGACGGGGTAGTTTTAGGAAAGTTTTACAACGAAAACAGAACCGCAATTAAATACAAAGACCTTCCAAAACATCTAGTTGACGCTCTAGTATCAACCGAAGACGAACGTTTTTATGAGCATTCAGGTATTGATGCCAAACGTACATTTGGCGCCGCACTTCAATTAGGCTCAAACGGTGGAGCTAGTACTCTTACCCAACAATTAGCCAAACTATTATTTCATGGCGAAGGGTCTAAATTTTTACCCTTTAGAATTGTTCAAAAAGCCAAAGAATGGATTATTGCAATCCGATTGGAAAGACAATATACCAAAAACGAAATCATTGCGCTATATTTCAATCAAGTCGATTTTGTTAACGGTGCCGTAGGAATTCGATCTGCAGCAAAAGTGTATTTTAACAAAGAACCTCGCAACCTAACCATAGAAGAAAGTGCACTTTTAGTCGGAATGCTTACCAACCCTTCACGTTTTAACCCAAATCGTTTTCCCGAAAGAGCGTTAACAAGAAGAAACATTGTACTTGGGCAATTGGTACGAAACAATCATCTTGAAAAAGAAGCCAAAGAATTACTAGAAAAAAAACCAATCAAACTCAACTTTCACCCAGAAAGTCACTTGGACGGTACCGCAACTTATTTCAGAGAATACCTGCGCGATTTTATGAAAAATTGGGTAAAAGAAAACAAAAAACCCGATGGCGAAGACTACGATATTTATGGTGATGGCTTAAAAATTTATACCACAATTGATTCAAAAATTCAGGAACATGCCGAAGAAGCTGTAACTGAACACATGAAAAACCTGCAACAAGAATTTTGGATCCAACAAAAAGGTAATAAAAACGCTCCTTTTGTTAACATTACCGATGACGAAACAGATAAAATCATCAAACAAGCAATGAAAAATTCTGAACGTTGGCGCATTCTTAAAGCCGACGAAAAAACAGACGAAGAAATTATTGCCTCGTTTAGTAAAAAAACAAAAATGACCGTGTTTACCTGGAAAGGTGAACGCGACACCATTATGACACCGCTTGACTCCATAAGATATTACAAACATTTTCTTCAAGCAGGACTCATGTCAATGGAACCACAAACCGGACATGTAAAAGCATGGGTGGGAGGTATAGACTACAAATACTTTCAGTACGATCACGTAGGGCAAGGCGCACGACAAGTTGGCTCAACCTTCAAACCATTTGTTTATGCAACAGCCATTGAACAATTAAATATGTCACCATGCGACACTATAATTGACGGCCCTTTTATGATACGAAAAGGACGCCACCACGTTACCGAAGACTGGGAACCAAGAAACTCCGACCAAAAATACCGTGGAATGGTTTCATTAAAACGCGCATTGGCAAACTCAATCAACACCATTTCTGCAAAATTAATTGACAAAACAGGACCCGAAGCAGTTGTTGAAATGACCCACAAACTCGGAGTAACCTCTGAAATCCCTGTGCAACCCTCAATAGCGCTCGGTGCCGTTGACATCACCGTTCACGACATGGTGGCAGCCTACAGCACTTTTGCAAATAAAGGCGTGTACATTAAACCACAATTTATTGCAAAAATAGAAGATAAAAACGGAGCCGTAATTTACGAACCAATTCCCGAATCGCACGACGTGCTTAACCCAGACATTGCTTATGCTGTAATTAAATTACTGGAAGGAGTTACCGAAGGCGGTAGTGGCGAACGACTACGAACCGAAGGCGGAGGCAGCGGCGACAACCGTTGGACAGGGTATCCATATATGTTTAAAAACCCAATTGCAGGTAAAACAGGAACCACCCAAAACCAATCAGACGGCTGGTTTATAGGCATGGTACCCAACCTTGTAACAGGCGTTTGGGTAGGTTGCGAAGACCGATCGGCACGCTTCAAAAGCATCACCTACGGGCAAGGAGCTACAGCAGCATTACCCGTTTGGGGCTACTTTATGGAAAAATGTTACGAAGACAAAGACCTCCAAATTTCCAAAGATCCTTTTGAAAAACCAGAAAACTTTGCCATAAAAGTCGATTGTTGGGAACCCGTAAAAGCTGCAAAACCCGTCGATTCGTTAAGCATTGAAGAAGAACAAAATACAGATGAATTTGAATTATAATTTGAAGCCAATCCAGCTATTCGTTCCAAGCTTTTGATTTTTTTTCTGTTTTTCTATTGACCAAAAAGGAGCTTCCGTTGGTCGCTCTTTTTGTTCAAGAAAAACAAGAAAAAAAATCAAAAGGCTTTCCACTTCTATCTGGGCTAAAACGAAAACAAACATAAAACATACAAACGATGATCAACAAAACTGTACCATCTGTCCAAGAAGCACTTCAAGGAATTGAAAACAACATGACCATCATGTTGGGCGGATTTGGACTTTGCGGAATACCTGAAAATTCCATAGCACAACTCGTAACCAAAAAAACAAACAACCTAACCTGCATATCCAACAATGCAGGAGTGGACAACTTTGGACTAGGTTTACTTTTGCAACAAAAACAAATCAAAAAAATGATCTCCTCTTACGTTGGTGAAAACGCCGAGTTTGAACGTCAAATGCTCTCAGGCGAACTTGATGTGGAGCTCATCCCACAAGGAACCCTAGCCGAACGTTGCCGCGCAGCTCAAGCCGGAATCCCCGCTTTTTTTACCCCAGCAGGCTTTGGGACAGAAGTAGCAATTGGCAAAGAAACACGCGAATTTAACGGAAAAATGCACGTAATGGAACACGCCTTCAAAGCCGACTTCGCCATCATTAAAGCATGGAAAGGCGACACCGCAGGAAACCTCATCTTTAAAGGAACCGCCAGAAACTTCAACCCCTGCATGGCAGGTGCTGCCAAAATAACCATTGCCGAAGTAGAAGAATTACTCCCGGCAGGCGCACTAGACCCAAACGAAATTCACATTCCCGGAATTTTAGTACAACGTATTTTTCAAGGAGAACATTTTGAAAAAAGAATAGAGCAAAGAACCGTTCGACAAAAATAATTTGAACATTTTCAAATTTGAAAATCAGAAATGACAAAGTCAATAAATTTTCAAATTTCTAAAATTATATCTTCTTCAAAGAAGTCTTAATTTTCAAATCATCAAATCATTAAACCAAATAGTATGTTATCAAAAGAAGATATAGCTAAAAGAATAGCAAAAGAAGTAAAAGACGGATACTACGTAAACCTCGGAATAGGCATACCAACCTTAGTTGCCAACTATGTTCGTACCGATATTTCGGTTGAGTTTCAATCAGAAAATGGTGTGCTCGGTATGGGTCCTTTCCCATTTGAAGGAGAAGAAGATGCCGACCTTATCAACGCAGGAAAACAAACCATCACCATGCTACCAGGCGCAAGCTTGTTTGACTCCGCATTTAGTTTCGGGATGATACGTGGGCAACACGTGGACTTAACCATACTTGGCGCCATGGAAGTTGCCGAAAATGGCGACATTGCCAACTGGAAAATTCCAGGAAAAATGGTGAAAGGAATGGGCGGTGCCATGGACCTTGTTGCCTCAGCTGAAAACATAATTGTTGCCATGATGCATGTAAACAAAGCCGGCGAAAGCAAAATACTAAAAAAATGTACCTTGCCGCTAACAGGCGTTGGCTGCGTAAAAAAAGTAGTAACCGAATTGGCAGTGTTAGAAATCACCCCAAACGGATTTAAACTTCTAGAACGTGCACCAGGTGTAACCGTAGAACACATAATAGCCTCAACTGAAGCCGAATTAATTATAGAAGGTGACATACCAGAAATGGTGATAGATTAATTTATACCAATTATAATTATAAAATAGGCTAAAGATGCGACGTTATTTTTTTTTAATATTTTATAAATAAATCATTTCATAGCTGGGCTACGTAATTATTTTTTTGTGAAATATTGGAGAAAAAGAACTAGTAGATTGGGCTATTTTATAATTGGTATTATATTGATAAATGAATAAAATAGCACCTACAAAAATTGCAAGATAGGGTTGGTTAAAAACAAACCTACCTTTAACCTATAGCAAGTAAAATTATATTTTTTATTTTAAGAAGTAACCAACCATGTTTTTTGTAAAAAAATCAGTCTTAGAGTCGCTTTTAACTCTCTAGCCATTCGATGCTGGAGCTTATCGAAAAGCGGGTAAATGGCTTGAAAAACTCCCAAGCCATTTGATTCAATAGGAGTAAACGTGTTACTTTATTTTGGTGCTGTTTAATTTTTTAGTATTTTAATTGTTGCCGTTTGGTTGTTTTCAAATTGAATTTTAAAGAAATAGGTTCCGGTTGCAAATGCCGAAATATTTACTGTGGTTGTTAAACTGTTTGGGGTATTTGTGTAGAGTAATTGCCCTGTAATTGTGTAGGCAGCAATGTTTTTTATATTTGTTTTGGAGGCAATATTTACTAATCCGTTACTTGGATTTGGGTAATAAGTAAAATCTACATAACCGTAATCTGCAATTCCTAAATTGGAGGCACATGAAATCGTTGCCACAAAACCAGTATCAATAACTGCTTGATCGGATGTAAATTTGAAGGTTAGCGATCCATCGGAGGCAGATGATGTGAATGGTCCTGGTATGGTGGAGCCTGTAAATCCGCCGTTACTTAAATCCGGTGCAGATGTAGAATTTCCATTGTACACATATAAATAATCATAATCGGTTTCTAACGAAAATTCACTGAAGGTTATTACAATATTGTTGTTGGCTACATTTGGAATTACGGTTCTTACTACGGTTTCCATGTCGGTATAGTTACCCGATGCGCCCCCTGAATCGGTAAAAGTTATGCCTGAGCAAAAATTAGCGGGGGTTACAAATAGTTGTTTGCGTTTTCCAATTGATAAACCTGAGTTACAAACTGGAGCTACTTCAAACACGTAGTAGGTGTTAGGGAGTAGATTGTTTGCTGAGAAAAAAGTGGTGGTAATGGTGCTCCAAGCAGTTGGGCTTCCGTTAAATTGGTAAATTCGTGCTTTCCAACTTGTATAATTTCCTGAATCTGTCCAGCTTACCATTGCCGATGTTGAACTTGGGTAAACAACTGTAATTTGCGACACGGTGTTAATGCAGGTGTTAATGCAATCGGTACTTAAACATGATCCTGAATTTACTGCGTTTAGGATGGCGTTTTTAGGTTGTGTGCCAAAACCGTTATTGAAACCAATACCAACTCCACTCACCAAATGGCAGTAACTCATTATGGTTCCTTTGGTTGATGTTGACGGAATTGTTGGTGGTGATGTCATACAGGAATAACCTTCACCGGAGGACCCTATCGCTGATGGGCCACAGTTGTCAATACCGGTGTTATTACCGTTCCAAATACAGGCGTGTGTGTGAGGCGATCCGAGTAAATGACCAAATTCATGAGTGATAACTTGAATGGTCCAAGAGTAGGTTAATACCGGCGAATAGGCCGTTGTTACATCCGAATAACTGAAATTATCTTGCGAGCATAATCCGTTGATGTTAACTGCAACACCACCCAGTCCTCCAGGGTCAATGCCTACTAACTGACCTACATCGCCATTAAAAACAGGACGGACTTCGTTAAATTTGAATAAATATGCTGATGATGAGGTACCAATTCCTTCATAAGGATCTTGTGTTGTCCAAATAAATAGTGATTTTAAGGAGGTTGTTATTTCATCATTTGAAAATAAAGTTTGAACGTTATTGAAAACAGAAGTCATCCAATTGGTTGTTTGCGTAGTGCTACTTCCGTTTGAGGTGTATAAATTATTATCAATTTCGAAGTACATAGTTACGCAGCGAGTGCTTTGTGCGTTTCTATGTGAGGGGTTTTCGTTAATATTTACTTTTGTTTCTTCGTTGTCCTTGAAGCCACAATTGAATTCGTTGCTAATTTTTAATTTGGAATCGGCAAAAATGATGTAATCCGAGTTAGGGTTATTTATTTCGGTTTTTCCGATAATTACATTTGAAAATTGTTCGTTTGAAAATAATCCATTTACTTCGTTGTCAAAAAAATTGAATGTTGCAACCGATGTGTAATCACCTTTTACGATACCACGGTAATAAACGCCTTTTTTATAGTCAATGTTTTTTTGTTTATCAGTGTCTATTTGAAACCCTTCTGCAAACAAATTTACTTTGTACAAATCCACTAAAACTGTAGTCCCGTTAAATGGTATTTCAATTTCTATAGTTTCGGGCTGGTTAATAAGTATGGATTTAATACTGTTTTGGTTAAAACGAGCATACGTAGCATTGTCAACATATTGGTTTAATGTAGTGTGTGGAATAGACACTACCGAAAACGGCGAAACACGAGTAAAACTTGCCTTTTCAAGTTCATATTCGCGAATTTTTTTACCTATTTCGTTTTGAGAAAACCCAAAAACGAAACTTAAAAGTGCAATTAATGTAATGGCTTTTTTCATAAAAATTTAGTTATAATTACTGAAAATGGTACTTCGTGTTCAATAGTTGATTTAAAATGCTAAAATACTGCTTTTTATCATTAAAAAATAAATTTCTAAAAATAATAAAACGCATCTTCAATATGTTCAATTTTGTATTCTTTATTTTCTTTGTAAATGGCAATAATATCAAATCGAACAGTTGCGTCAATATCATTAACAACAACATATTCGTTGATGGCTTTTACCAACAAATTGATTTTTTTGGGTTTCACAAAATCCTGCGGCGAACCAAACTCTATTGACGAACGAGTTTTTACTTCAACAATTGCCAAAACCTCATCTTTAATGGCAATAATATCCACCTCGGCTTTTTGAAAAGTCCAATTGGTTTCTAAAATTTCGTAGCCTGCTTTTTGCAAAAAATCTACGGCTAACTCTTCGCCAAATTTACCTAATTCGTTGTGTGCTGCCATTTCAAAATACACTTATTTTTCAAATACAACCGTACTTTCAAGACTGTTTACATCCATAGTTACTTGTTTTCCAAAAATCAAGGCGCGGTTATCTGCCATGTGACCCGCAGGAAAATTATAAATAATCGGGATAGTATATTTTTTGGTTACATCATCAATTATTTCCAGTGCATTTTTGCCCCACGGAATTTCATTATCCTTCATTTTGGTCATGCCTCCCACAATAATTCCTTTCAAACTTTCCAAACAACCATTTCGTTTCAAGTTCATCATCATTCGATCCAAATGGTACAAATATTCGTCTAAATCCTCAATAAACAAAATTTTATCCGAACAATCAATTGCCGATTCCGACCCAAACAAACTGTACAAAATAGACAAATTACCGCCTACCAATTCACCCTTAGCCACCCCAAACCGATTCATGGCATCACAAGGAACCTTGTAGCTCAACGGTTCGCCAAAAAGGGCTTTTCTCAAAGTTTCTTTTGCCTCTTCAGAGGCTTTGGAGCTCACCGGCATAATCCCATGAATAGAGGCAAAACCAAGCGTATTCAAATGACTATGCAACACCGTAACATCACTAAAACCGATAATCCATTTGGGGTGCTGCTTAAATTTTGTAAAATCGAGCAAATCAACCATTCTAACGGTTCCATATCCGCCTCGCACACACCAAATAGCCTTGATATTTGGGTTGTCAAGCTGAATCTGAAAATCGGCTGCGCGCTGCTCATCAGTACCAGCAAGTTGGTTATAATCTAAGCCAATAGTGTTGCCAATAACAACTTCAAGTCCCCAGTTTTTAAGCCACGAAATAGCGGGTTTCAAGTTGTCATCAATATTTTTTCGAGCAGTTGCAACAATTGCTATTGTGTCGCCTTTTTGAAGCTGAGGAGGTGTTATCATCGTTTTTTGAGCTTGAATAGTTGGTACAAATAAAATAATAAGTAGTAACTTAAAGGTTGTTTTTTTCATTAATTTTTCGACATATTTTTTCAAATATATAAAAAATGTTTGTATCCACCTTTTTTTTTAGAAGCACCCACCTCCAATTTTAATCCCAACCTGTCCCGCTCTCGCCTTTATCTCCCTTGCCCTAAGGGGCTACGGGAGGATATCGGCTCCATCGGGGCTACACTTCACGTTTTGTTTTTCAGAAGAAGGTTTCAAAGTTTAAGGTTTCAAGTTTCAAGTTTCAAGTTTCAGGTTTCAAGTTTCAAGTTTCAAGTTTCAGGTTTCAAGTTTCAAGTTTCAGGTTTCAAGTTTCAAAGTTTCAAGTTTCAGGTTTCAAGTTTCAGGTTTCAAGTTTCAAGTTTCAAGTTTCAAGTTTCAGGTTTCAGGTTTCAGGTTTCAAGTTTCAGGTTTCAAGTTTCAGGTTTCAGGTTTCAGGTTTCAGGTTTCAAAGTTTCAAAGTTTCAAAGTTTCAAAGTTTTCAAATTTGTGTGAATTTGTGTGAATTTGTGGTCAAACCAATTGAAACCGCCATTGACAATGTTTGTCATTCCGTAGGAATCTCATAAAATGATTTTATTGGTTTAAAAAAAACCGAAACTATACGCGCTGTAATTCAGTATTTTGTTTATTTTTGGAAAATAAAACACAAAGCGTGTTGGAAGTTATTTGCCAAACAAAAAATGTTAAAAACGCAATAACTTTCGTGTATCTACTAGTTAGCACTCACCCTAAAAGACGACACCCCGACAATAAACGAACAGAAAAATGACATACAAAGTGCCAACGCTTCGCAAAATTAAAAGAGGTGTTTTACCAACGCATAAGCCGACACAAAAACACCACATTTAATTTTGCCCAACCGCACCCAAGCCCACCCACCGCCCTGCAAGTGGAATGTTGAAAATTTACAGTCAACTTTTGACCATTTTTCTAAAAATAATTTTTACATTTGCCAATATCTGTCAAGTCAAAAGAAAGCACATTGAAAACAATTGGGACGACATTACGAGAATTACGGGAAGCAAAAGGACTATTGCTTAGAGAAGTTGGAGCTAAGCTTTCGCTTGACCCAACCATCTTAAGCAAAATCGAGCAAGACAAACGAATGCCCACAAAAGAGCAAGTAAAATCACTTGCCAACTTTTATAAAGACCAAAAGAATGAAGTTATAATTGCTTGGCTTTCAGATAAACTTTATTATGAAGTTCAAGACGAAGATTTGGCATTACAAGCAATGCAAGTAGCAGAAGAGAAAATTAAATACCAAATTAAAAAGAAAAGTAAATGAGTTCTATAATTAGAAAACAAAGGCTTACAGAACTCATTGGTCAGTACAATCAGTTCAAACAACAAGGGAAACTTGATCTTACTTCTGAAGAGACCATTAGAACTTGGCTGAATGAGCTTTTGACCATTTTTGGTTGGGATGTTCGAGATACATCTCAAATTTTACAAGAAAAAGTCTTATCAAAAGCTGAGAAAGAAAGACTGATTGAAATTGGATCTCGAAATACAAGACCTGATTACACCTTCAAGGTAGCGAAACAGAAATTAACATTCCTTGATGCTAAGGATATTACCGTAAGCATTGAAGCGGATTCTAATGCCGCATTTCAAATTAAATCATACGGTTGGTCTATATTAGCACCTTGTGCTTTCATTTCAAACTTTGAAGAGTTTGCAATTTACGATTGCACATACACCCCTGAGCAAGGACAATCTCCGAATATTGGAAGATTGTATTTTACAATCAATGATTACGTTGACAATTTTGACATTCTTGATGAGCATTTACTAAAAGAGAATATTTACAAAGGTAAGCTAAACGAAATTTACTCAGCAACTCTAAGGGATAACAGATATTTGGAGAAAATTTCTCCTGACCTCAAGTTTGCTCAACAACTATCTGATTTCCGTTTACTACTGGCAGGAGATATTTTGAGAAATAACGCTGCCTTTATTCAGAATAATTCTGCCAATCTTAGTTATATAGTTCAGGTAATTATAAATAGAATATTATTCATTCGAGTATGTGAAGCAAGAAAGGTTGAAGAAGATGGTTTATTAATAACATACAAGGAAAACGGATTTTGGGACACTTTTAAAAATTCATCCTATTTTGAATTTTATGAGCATTATGATGGCCCATTGTTTGAACGCATAAATTCAATTCACAGTTTGACAATATCAAATGAGGTATTTGATACTTTATTACAACACTTATATTATCCTTCTCCTTACCGGTTTGATGTAATTCCGACCAAATTACTGAGTGACATTTATGAAATATTCTTGTCCAAAAAATTAATTATTGAAGATGGGGAAGCAAGAGATGAAATCAAAAGCGAATACCTTAAAACAAGAGGAGCAGTAAGTACACCACAGTATATTGTTCAGGAAATAATAAAAAGAACAATTCCTAAAAGAAAACTTTTAGATGAGGGGATTGAAAATTTACTATCAAACAGAATTTTGGATATTGCTTGTGGAAGTGGTGTTTTTGCAATTGAAGCTTATGACTATTTAGAAGATATTTTCAAAGAGCTTTTTATTTCTTCTCCAAATCCAGCTTTTACGCAATATTTTATACAAACTGATACTAACATTTTTCTGAATTTAAAAGGGAAAAAAGCAATACTTGACAACTGTATATTCGGAGTTGATATAGATGCTGAGGCTGTAGAAGTTGCTAAAATGTCACTATCCCTGAAAATTATAGATTCTTCTGACTTCCCTGAATCATACAATGAAATTGGACTTTTCGGAAGCAAAATTTTAAATGGAATTGGGAATAATATTCGTTGCGGAAATTCTCTAGTTGAATCCGATATTTTAGAAATTTTTCCTGCTTTAGCCGATAACGAAGAAGAACTCTTAAAAACGAATGTATTTGACTGGAATAGTGAGTATGGTTTCAATGAAATATTTGAACAAAAAGCAGGCTTTGACTACATAATTGGAAATCCACCTTATGTAGAGGTGAAAAACTATAACGTTGATTTGCCTTTTATGCACGCATACATAAAGGATAAATTTTCTTCTTCTAAAAATGGAAAGGTTGATCTTGCAATTCCTTTTATTGAAAAGTCAATAGAATTACTTAACCCACAAGGAAGATTAGGGTTTATTGTTCAAAAACGATTTTTTAAAACTGATTACGGAAAGAAAATTAGAGAGATAATTTCTAGTTCTCGTCTTTTATCCTCGGTGGTAGATTTTGAAACAACTTCAATTTTTAAAGGCAGAATGACCTATGTTTCTTTACTGCTTTTAGACAAATCAGCACCTGAGAATTTTAGCTTTAAATTATTCAAAGACAATATTGAAACACTTCCTTCTGAATTAAGAGAATCGAATACACCTGACGCATCTCCTGAAAATTATATTTTCTTACCATCTACTGCAATTACGGAAAATCCGTGGAGCTTTGACGATAGTGAATTAATAGCCATAAAAACAAAGCTCCTCGCAAGCATAGGAACTCTAGGTGATTATGCAAATGTGAGGGTTGGGATTCAAGCTTTGTGGAATGAAGCGTACCATATTAGACCTATTCAAGTTGAAAATGGAATCATTACCGGAAAGACGCATTTAGAAAACAATTTTCAAATTGAATTGGATGCTTGCTGTGCCTTGTTGCCAAATGAAAATTTTTACCCTTACAGAGATGACATTCCCGAAACATATTGCATTTTCCCTTATCGAGTTGAAGACGGAAAAGCCTATGAAATACCTTTCTCCGATTTTTGCGACCAATACCCTTTGGCAGGAGAATATTTAAACCGAAATCAAGATAGAATTAAACAAAATGTAGAAACTTTCCCTGAAGAAAGATGGCACGTTTATACTAGAGCTAACAATATTGCCAGAAATTTTCCTAAGGTTTATATACCAATGACAGCACTTGATACTTTTGCTGCCGTTACTTTTTCAGACAGGCATTATTGTGATAACGCAAATGTAAACTATGTAGAATTACCTGAAATAAATGAAGTAAACCTTTACGCTTTAGCTTCAATTATTAACTCTACAGTTTATTCTGTATTAGCAAGGTCAATTGCAAACCCACAGTCAAATGGATATTTCAAGTTTAATAAGCAATTTCTGGAACCAGTTCCATTCCCAGGAGAGAATTTCGCAGAAAGCGTAGATTTAAAAACTCAGCTTTTTGAAATATCAAGAAGAATTGAAGGGTTGCAAGTAAGATATAAATCTTCATCACCTAATCAAAAAAGAGGTATCAATGCGTTACTTCAAAGACAATGGGATTTATTGGATGATATATGTTATCAACTCTATGAATTGAATGATGAGGAAAAAGCATTCTTTAATGAAAGAGGGAGAAACATTGACAGAATTGAAATTCTAAACAACAATTGACAAATGAACAAGGACTTAAAAAAAATTATTAATCAATTCAGTGATGATGAAAACACATTGAATAAGATTCTTGTGTCTATTTTTATCAATTCAAATTCTCTTAAGGTTACAACCAATAAGCTAATTAAGGATCTGATCCTAAGTAAGGAATCGCCTCTTTATCATCATATCATTTTCGCAACATATAAATTCTCATTTGATGAACTAATCGAATCATTTGAATTAGCAATTCCATCACAGGATAAAGTTGTCAATGGTGCGGTTTACACTCCAAATTATATAAAATCATTTATAGTAGAAAACAGCATATCGAAAGTAAGAAAGCCATTACCTAAAATAAAATCGGCAGACATTTCTTGTGGTTGCGGAGCTTTTCTTTTCACAATCGCAAACAAACAGAAGAAAGAAACACAAAGACCCTTTAGCGAAATATTTGAAGAAAATATATTTGGTTTAGACATCTGCCATACTAGTATAAAAAGAACAGCCATCCTTCTTTCACTGTTAGCCATTTCTCAAGGTGAAGATGAAAAGGAGTTTAAATTCAATTTGTTTTGCGGAAATGCACTATCGTTTGATTGGAAATCTAATTGTAGTTTAATCAAGTCTAATGAAGGATTTGATTTAATTGTTGGGAATCCTCCTTATGTAAGAGCAAAAAATATTGATTTAGAAACTAAAAAATTACTAAGTAATTGGTCGGTAACAAAATCGGGGAATCCCGATTTGTATATCCCGTTCTTTGAAATTGGCCTTAAAAACATAAATAAAAACGGCATTCTTGGCTACATTACAGTAAACTCATTCTTTAAAAGTGTAAACGCTAGAGAATTGAGAAAATACTTACAGACTAATAAATATGAGTTAAGTATTATTGACTTTGGTGACGAGAAATTGTTTGAAAGCAAATCGGCCTACACTTGTATTTGCTTTTTAGCTAAAGAAAAATCAGAATATTTACTCTTTAAAAAAGAGACAAGCAAAACCTTACAAAAAAATGGATTAGAAAAGTTCAATAAAATTCCTTTTAAAGATTTGGACTTCCAAAGAGGCTGGCTAATTAACAACAAACAAATCGTTGAAAACATAAAACGAATTGAGAGTGCTGGTGAAAGCTTAGGGGATAAATACAAGATAAAAAATGGGATTGCTACTCTCAGCAATGATATTTATATTTTTAAACCAATTGCTGAGAATGAAAACTATTATACATTAATTCGGAACGGAAAAAAGTTTGAGATTGAGAAGGGCATTTGCAGAGACATAATCAAGCCAAACATTCTCAAATATGAGCACGAAATAGAATCAATTAAGGAAAAACTGATTTATCCATATACAAATGGCATAACACCTCTATCACTGATGAAAGAGGAGCAATTAAAATCAAACTTCCCAAATACATATAAGTATCTTTCATTCCACAAAGATGATCTTCAAAAAAGAGATAAAGGAAATGGTGATTATGGAGCTTGGTATGCGTTTGGAAGAACTCAGGCTTTAACAGACAAAGGATATAAATTGCTCTTCCCGTATATGGCAAAAGATCCTCATTTTGTATTTACAGACCAAAAGGAAATGATGATTTATTGTGGCTATGCAATATTTAATGAATCAGTTGAAGAACTAAAAATTCTAAAGAGAATTTTAGAGTCAAAAGTTTTTGATTACTATATGCAGAATACAAGTAAACCCTACTCTTCTGGCTATTTATCGTACGCTAAAAATTATGTCAAAAATTTTGGCATTTGTGAATTAACTGAAAATGACAGATATTTTTTATCAAACGGAGCAACCAAAGATGAAGTTGATGATTTTTTGATAGAAAAGTATAAAATACAAATTTAAAAGCCAACGCATTTGGTGGCACATTTGCAAAACCGCATAAGCCAACGCACCAAGAAAGATACAAAATGACAACGAACAAACACGACAGAAAAGAAGGGCGAAGTGCTAACATCGGTTTTGCAAAATGGCGGGTTCAGTACTTCTATGAAAGTTTAGTGCTAGGTTCAAGTTCAGTTTTTCAAATGAATATTTGTGCTGAAAATCCGCCACATAGCCAAGCCACGAAACGTTGTGCGATACCTTAAAAAAACTAAACAGACAAAGTTGAATAATAAAAAGACAAATAAATTAGAGTTTTATGAACAGAAGTGGTTTAAACTAGTTTGCTTATTTGCATTTTTCGGTTGGTTATTTTATATGATACAGACACCATTTGAAATTGACAAAAATGAATTAATAGAATTAAATGTAACTGTTAATAAAGAATGGAAATCTGGTGGAACAAAAAATCCAGTAAAGCTTTATTTTACAGTGAATGAATATTCTAATCGCTTTGGGATTTATGTAGGTGGGATTTTTGGAAGATGGACAGAAGTAACAGAGACTCTCGAACCAAACAGAAAAATTAAAATTAAAATTCATAAAAACAACAAGTATAACTTAAATAAAGAAACTGAAGTTATTCCTATTTATTATTTAAAAAACGATAAATCAGACATCGTATTTAATGAGGAAGAATTCAATGAGGGTGAAAAAAGTTCAGATAATCGTGTTATGGGATTCTTTATTATAATTTTTCTTTTAGGTTTATGGAAAATACTAACCGAATAAATAAAGGCAATCGCACAACAGCTAGAGTTTCGTTGCGGCTGAAAGTCGAGCAATGAATTGCAATCAACGAATACCAATAAAAAATAAAATCAATGAGTTAAACTCGGGTTGAACGAAATGAAATTCACTGAACTCCAATAAAAATAAATATTGGTGAAGTAAACCGATTACATTCACACCCTTATGGGTTTATCGAAAAGTTTTTTGTTATAATTTCAAGAGGATTTAGTTCCTCTTTTTTTATTTTTTAAACCTACACGATTTTGGAAACCTTGCAGGTGTGAAAACCGTAATTCGTAATTCAATTTCAATATTAATTTCAATTTTTTTTACCACAAATTAGCACAAATTCACACAAATTTAAAAACTCAAAAACTTTGCAGCTTTGCAGCTTTGAAACTTGAAACTTGAAACTTGAAACTTTGAAACTTTGAAACTCAAAAAAAGTCATCTGAAAAACAAAACGTGAAGCCTAACCCCGATAGAGCCGATATCCTTGCGAAGTCCCGAAGGGCGAGCAAGATAAAGGCGAAAGCGGGACAAAATATCTTTTGAAACGTGATTGTGTGCTTCTAATTTAAAAAAAAAACAACACCTTGAGTTAGTACCAAAAAACACTATTTGGTGATTATTACACAATAAACGTTGTAGTTTGTTGGATAAAATTTCTTCTCTTGACTCGGATGTTGTAGTTATAGAATTTTAGCATTTATTAACCTTAATATATCGCAGTAATTCTTCTATAAATATTTTGGCTTGTTGGTCGGTTTTGATTTTGTCAATTGGATTGCCAAAATCGTCAAAGGTTTCGTGTACTTTGGGCACCGAAAAGTTGGTGGGATTTACCATTGCACCTATTTTTTTGAAAATAAATTCAAGGTGGGTGAGCGCTTCAAGACCGCCAAATTCGTTGGTTGACACCGTGGAAAAGGCAATGGTTTTATTGAACCATTCTTCGTGCAGGAGGTCGATTACGTTTTTTAAACTTGCGGGAATGCTGCCGTTATATTCAGGTGTGACAATAATTATTGCATCAGATGAAATGATCTTATTTTTAAATTCAAGTGCCAATAAACTTGGATTGTTTTGGTGTTTTATTTGTTCTGTAAACAATGGAAAGTCAAGTTGTTTCAAATCGATTATTTCCACATTTGCTAGTGCATTTTCGCGAATATAATTTTGGAGGTAAAGGGCAACGGTGTCACTTTTTTTACCCGATCTGATGCTTGACGAAATAATTGCTATTTTGTACATTTTTTTTCGGAATTAGTAATTACATTTTAAATTCGTGTCGTTTAAAATAACTTGAAACAAATTTGTGTTGCTCGTTTTCAGTCATTTTATCGGTGTTTTTACATTCAATTTTGAGGTGGTCAAAAAGGTGGTTTTTTTTGAGGTGGTTGTAGAGTTCGGTTTTGGCATAAGTAGGACCAAAGAGCAAAATTTCGTCGAAATTTTTTATTTCATTTTCAATGGTTTTGTAAAAAGAAAGTTGTTTTTGTTGCTCTTTGTTATGCATTTCGTTTTCGCTTCGTTGTAGCGTTTTTACTTTATCATGAAAAGTAAAATCGCATGAAATGGTTTTTGTTTGATGTATTTCTGACGAAAATTCGAGTAAATAGGCTGTTGCATGATCCATCCAAATGCCAATTTTTTTTTTGTTTTTCATTATTTTTAAGTTTTTAAGCAGTTTGAGTTTCTTTACTTTTTTTTGAAGTAAATTGTACGTTACTGTTTTGTTTATTTAGTTGTTTTTGAATAGTTAGGCGAGCCATCAAGTAGCTTACCGTTGACTCGGCACCTTGGTTAAGGTTGATGTAATCCTCCTCCAAACCGTCGTAACAGCCACCTGTGCAAGGGTTGTAAATAATTTGTTGCAGGTGGTTGTCGCCCAAAAACCAGTTAAATGCACCGTTCATTTTTTGGAGGTACTCCTCGTTGTTAAAGGCATCGTAAAATTTTTGTAATGCCAAAATGGTATAAGCTATATCAATAGGTTGCTCACCGCCAATTTGTTCTACACTTGAGTTATTGTTATGCAACCAACCTTTGTTTGAAATGACTTTAATGCTGTTTTTTTTGAATGTTTTAGAGAGTAAAAAATCAAATGTTTTTTGAGCAATTTTTTTGTACACACTGTCATTTGTTGCCCAATAGGCACAAAGTAATGCTTCGGGTAAAATGCTGTTGGCGTAGGTTAAATAACTTTCAAACCATTGCCATTTTGGATCGGATTCGTGGTAGTACATTTGAGCTAGTTTGTTAGCTAAATGTTCAATTATTTGTATTTTCCCAAACGAATTTTTATTTAAATCGCTAAGGTAAATGCCTTTAATGATAAATGCCATTGCTCTGGTTGAATGAATTTCTAACACGTTTGAAAGTGCTTTATCCAACGTATTATTTGCAGTTTCAACCAAATGATTAGGTAGTAAATGACCTATTGAAATTAAAAATCCTAATGCCCAAATTGCTCTGCCGTTTGAGTCGTCAAGGTTTTCATTGTTTTGAGATGTAAACTCGTAATTGGTGTTTACATAATTTAAAAATCGTCCATTTTTTTGCAAACAAAATGTAATAAAATCAAGATAAATTTCAATGTTTTTTAAATCGGCTTCGTCACTATAAATTTCATAATGTTGACACATTGCAACTAACGCACGAGCATTATCGTCAAGTGTGTAACCTGATTCCAGATTGGGCTGATTGATAATTGAAAACTGAATGATGCCAAAATGGGTGGTCATTTTTTTCAAATGGTTCAGGTTAATTGGCGGCAGTTTATAGTCTAATTTTAATGGGATTTGGGTTGTTTTTTTAAAAAGAGAAGCATGCAAAATTGCTGAATTTTCCCAGGCGTTTGGCGCCATTTTATGAAGTCCGTTTAAGCTTATGGTGTGTCTAAAAGTTGGGTTTAGTAATAATTTATTTACCTCGTTGGCAAGTTGCGTTGCATTTTCAAAATCAATGATAATTCCTGTGTCGTTTTTTAAAACTTCACTTGCATGTGGAATGGGCGTTGAAATAATAGGACAGCCACAACTTATGGCATACGAAAATGTACCCGATACGGCTTGGTTTTTGTCATTTGAGGTAAATAAATAAATATCTGTTAGTTGCAAATAGTCAAGTAAAACCGGTAATGAAACGTATTTATTGACAAACAAAACATGGTTTTGGAGGTTTAATTTTTCAATTTTTTCTTGTAAAAAGTCGCGGTATTTTTCACCTTCATTTTTTACAACTGACGGGTGCGTTTTCCCAATAATTAAAAACAAAACATCTGGGTTTTTTTTGATAATTGATGGTAATGCGTTGAGCGATGTTTCAATGCTTTTGCCGGAACTTAATAGCCCAAATGTGGTTATTATTTTACGGTTATTAAAGCCATATTTGTCTTTAAGAACCTCTTTGTTCAAATGTTCAACAAGGTGTGTTCCGTGTGGTATTACGGCTATTTTTTCAGGGTTTATGTTGTAATCGTTTACCAGCAATTTTGCGGCTGAGTTTGTCATCACAACAATTGACTTTACTGTTGCATTTATTTCTGCCACATGATTTTTAAGTTCTTGTGATGGTTGAGGTAAAACGGTGTGAAAAACAATTATTTTTGGTTTGTTAATTGCTGACAGTAAAGTAATTAAATCAGACTCGTTATTTCTGAACAAGCCAAATTCATGTTGAATTAAAACTAATTCTAATTGGTAATTTAGGTTGCTTTTTTTTGCTAAATTGATGTACGAGTTTTGCTGATTTGTAATCAAAACATTTTCCGTGGTGTCGTTATACAAATAGGATTCATTTTCAAGTTCAAGAGGCACAATTTTTAATAAAAAAGAGGATTTGAATTTGTTTTTTAACGCCAAAATTAAATCTTGTGAATAGGTTGCAATACCGCATTCTCTTGGAGGATACGTAGTTAAAACCATTATTTCAGGTAGTTTGGTTGCTTTTGTTTTAAAATGAACCAAACGAGTAGGATAGAGGCTGTGTGTTGCAGTTGTTTTCATATTACGATTTATAAAGTAGTAATTCATTAACTAGTTCTGATATTGACAAAGATGCGGTGGCAATTCGTTCGTCGGCAGCTCCATAATAAATATAAAGTTTATCGTCAAAAACTACAGATCCCGTTGGAAAACAGACATTATTTACTTCACCTTTTAATTCCCAAACAAATTCAGGTTTAAAAAGCGGGTAGGGTAGGCGCGCAATTTCAATTTGAGGGTTTTCCAAATCAAGTAATGCAGCACAAGCCGAATATACATAACCTTTTAAACTGTCTTTAACGCCATGGTAAATCATTAGCCAACCAAATTCGGTTTCAATAGGCGGACATCCTCCACCAATGTAACTTATTTCGTGATCATATTTTGGCGAAAGCACCACATAATCATTAAAATTTATAAAATAATTTATCCAAAATTCTTCAGTTAAATTTTCAAGTTTTTCAACGGCGACTACAATTTGGATTTCGGGTCGGATGCGGTGCATGAAATAAAATTTATTTTTAATTTTTCTGGGAAAAAAAATCAAATTTTTGTCCCAAACCAATATTTTTATGCCATCTTTTTCAACAACACCTTCGTGTTGGTTGAACCGAAAATATTTGGAATCAATAGACGGATTTATATCAGACAATTGATGAAATTCTTTGTATGTGATTTGTGGTACCATAATTCCTTTTTTTTCAAAATGTATTAAATCAGTAGAAGTAGCCAAACAGCCCAAGGCGTTTACGCCATCAAAGCCTGTATAGGTTAAGTAGTAAACGTTTTCAATTTTGACTATTCGGGGGTCTTCTATTCCGTGGGATTCGTAATCAAATTCGGGCACCAGAATGGGTTTTGTATTTCTGTTTTCGATAGTTAAAGGGCCGTTTAAAAGGCAGTAACCAATACTTGAATGGTTGCCATTTTGCACGGCCCGATAAAATAAATGTACAAAAGCACCTTCTTTTATTGCCGCAGGATTTAAAACGCCTTCATTTTCAAATTCTAAAACCGTTTTTTCAATTAGAATTCCTTCTTTTTTAACTTGTAGCATAAGTGGTTTTTTTATACAATTATAAAAGTAAAATCAGCAAAAGGATGATGATAATTATTGCACCAACAGACAAATAGACCCCTCTACTTGTTGTTTGTAATTTTGCTTTAATTGATTTTACTTCTTTTCTGAGGGCTTTTTTCTCCAATCGGGTCATGTTGGATTTGTCTATTTTTTTAATTTCTTCCAATCGGTTGATCATGGAGTTTGCCATTACTTCTTCCGTTTGAGGCACTTTGGTTGCCAAGCTGTCTGTATTTGATGCGAAGGATTGCATTGAAAACAACAGGGTAAATACAATTAGTTGTACTGTTTTTTGAAATAAATAAAGTGTTTTCATAAATTTTTATATTACTAAAAATAGCGTTATTTTTATGATATAAAATTCTGAAATTCTGCGGGTTAAATGGTTGTATTATTTTTTGTAAAAATTGTAATATTACTAGGTTTTGAATGTAAAAACTACATTCTGTCCATGTACCAGCTTAGTTGTTTTTTCATTTTTTTTTGTAAAAGTATAAGCGCAATTGTTTTTTTTAATCGCAAAAAATCTGTTTCACTTTTTACAACATAGTCAAAAGCTTCGTGTTGCATACATTTAACCGCAACTTCAATTTTGTCTTGACAGGAAAGCATTATAACAGGAATTTCTGAATTAAATTTTTTTATTTCATCCAATGTTTTTAAGCCGTTAATGGCATTTTTATCAACACCGTCTAGGTGAAAATCCAAAACAATAATGTCGGGTTGGAGAAATAAATTTGCCAAGCAAAGTTCGCCGGTTTCAAAAGTAATTACTTCGAATTTTTTTGTTTCCAAAAACTGGATTTCTAAGGCTTTTAGGTAAACAGCATCATCATCTACAAGAAAAAGTTTGGGTTGGTTTGAGATTTCCATTCTATTTTTTATTTAATTCGTTAAGTTCAATTTCTAATTCTTTGCACGATTGGTGGCAAACTTTTTCAAGCTTCAATATTAATTCGTCAAGTTCTTTAGATAATTCTAAAGAAAACGCATATTCTTGAATTTTTTTTGCAATTTCGGTAATTTCTGTGTTGATGCCCATTATTGCAAACGAGGGAATCATTTTGTGTACTGATGCTTTGAGCAAATGCCAATCTTTGTCTTTAAAACTTTGTTTCATGGTTTGTAGTAATGGTGGCGTTTGTTTCAGGTAGGATGAAATTATTTCTGCCATTAATTTTGGATTAGAATTGGTCAATTTTGATAAATAACTTAAATCAACATATCGTATTTTTTCAGTAATGGTAGTTCCTTCGGTTTTTTGCTCAATTATCAATATCGGTTTTTTAATAAACCCAATTAATTTACTGTAAAGCAATCGTTCATCAACGGGTTTGGATATATAATCATTCATGCCTACTTCTTTGCATTTTTCAACATCAATTGTGGTTACATCAGCTGTTAGGGCTATTATTGGAATGTCTAACTTCATATTTTTTCTAATGTGTTGCGTTGCCTCAAATCCGTTCATTTCGGGCATTTGTAAATCCATTAAAACAATGTCGTACTTTTTTTCTTTTAGTTTTTCAATGGCAATTTTTCCGTTGGATGCAATTTCACATTCAAAACCAAAATCATCAAGCAATGTTTTCATCAATAGTTGGTTGAGCTCCATATCTTCGGCAACCAAGATTTTTGTATTTTTTACATCGGTATTTTGTTCTAAAATTTCAGGTTCAAGTACAGCTTCGGCATTTGTTTTTTGAAAATCCAACAAAAAACTAAAAGTTGACCCCCTGTTTATGCGGCTTTGTACTTTTATTTTTCCGTTTTGGGCTTCAACCAATTGTTTTACAATGGCTAATCCTAATCCTGTGCCTCCAAACAATCTTGAAGTTTCGCTTGTAGCTTGCTGAAAATTTTCAAAAATTTCTGCTATTTTATTTTTTTCAATTCCAATTCCGGTGTCTTCAACAGCAAATTTTATGGTTACAGTTTTATCGTTTTGTTTCACTAAATTTACGTTTACAGTTATAGAACCTTTGTTTGTAAATTTGACGGCGTTGCTAACTAAATTTAAAATAATTTGATGCAAACGTACGGGATCACCTTCCACCACATCGGGGATTTCGTGGTCATAATTGGTAATTAATATAAGATTTTTTTCTTGGATTTTGGTTTCAAAAAGATGTAGCATTGCTTTTATTGACAACTGAAGTTTGAACGGTGTTTTTTCAAAGCTCATTTTACCCGAATCCACTTTTGCAAGGTCTAAAATATCGTTGATTAATACAATTAATGAGTCGCCGCTAATTTTTATTGCTGTAAGGTATTCTTTTTGTTTTGCGGTTAAATCGGTTTTTAAAATAACCTTTGTGAAGCCAATAATTGCATTCATTGGAGTACGAATTTCGTGGCTCATGTTTGACAAAAATTGTTGTTTTGATTTTACAGCTTCTTCGGCTTTTAGTGTAGCTTTTTCGGCTACTACTCTTGCTTCGTCGGCTATTACTTTGGCTTCAATTAGTTCTTTTTCAATTTTTTTTTGCACACTAATATCTCTTGCAACTACCACAGCACCAATAACTTTACCCTCATTATCTTTGTAAACCGAGCCGTTAAATAGTACTTCAGTTAGTTCGCCATCGGTAATTGTAAGTGGAAAATCAGAAATATATCCGTCAGAAAAAACCTGTTGATAAGCCTTTTTTGCTCTTGTTTTGTCGCTAAAATAGTTGATAAATTTGGAGCCAATTAATTTTTCAGGAGTCACTTCGGTAACGCGTATAGTAGCATGGTTGATGTCAGTAATAATCCCTTCAGGGTTGATCGTAAATAATGGATCTCTGATTGCTTCAATAATACTTAGTGAGTACTCAGATGATGTTTTTAGCGAACAATTATGTTCTTTACAATTTTTAAAAGGGGGAGTTTGATTTTGCATGTTAAGAAATAAAATTATTATCAATTTCTTCAATTGGAATTCTACGCTTATTTTTTAATTGTTTAAAATGAGAGGGCGACAAACCTGTTGATTTTTTAAACTGATTGGACAGATGTGCTACACTACTGTAGCCCATTTTCCAGGCAATTTCGGTAATGTTAAGTTCGCCATAAATGATTAGTTCTTTGATGCGTTCTATTTTATGAGAAATTATAAAATGTTCAATAGTTGTGCCTTGCACTTCTGAAAATAAATTGGCCAAATAAGTATAGTTGTGATTTAATTTGTCCGATAAAAAATTTGAAAAATTTATTTTAATCATTTCGTCTGAATGGTGCACCATTTCAATAATAATATTTTTTATTTTTTCGATCAAAATGGCTTTTTTGTCGTCCATAAGCTCCAATCCAGAAGATAATAAAGCCTCTTTTAATTGTTGTCTGTTTTCAACGGAAAGCTGTTCCATTATTTCAACAACGCCCAAATCAACCACAATAAAATGCAAGTCAAGTTTTTTTAACTCCTCTCTAACCGCCATTTTGCAACGGTTGCTGACCATATATTTAATGTAAAGTTTCAATACAATTTTATTTAACTTATTTAAGTCAAATTTGGTGTTATTGAAATTAATTTAATTGTACTTTGTAGTAAAAAAATTGTACAATTCAGACGTTTTCTAAAGCAATTCGTCTTTTGTCTTTTAGATTTTTAAAAAAAGTTGGGGTAAGTCCTGTTACTTTTTTAAATTGTTTTGACAAATGTGCTACACTGCTGTAATTCATGATATACGAAATTTGAGTAAGGTTCAATTCATCATAAAGCAGCAATTCTTTTACACGTTCAATTTTGTGCAAAATTATAAATTGTTCAATGGTAACTCCTTTTACTTCGGAGAAATTTTTGGAAAGATACGTGTAATCCAAATTTAGTTTTTCGCTAATGTAATCTGAGTAGTTTACTTTGGGGAGTTCATCCGAATAATGAACCATTTCAATAATTATATTTTTAATTTTTTCAATCAATATGGCTTTTTTATCATCCATCAGCTCCAACCCCGATTTTAATAGGGTTTTATGTAATGATATTCGTTGTTCGTCGCTAAAATCGTCCATGATTTCAACGGTACCCAATTCAATCATTCTGAAATGAAGCCCCAAATTTTCTAGTGCCGTTTTTACCACCATTTTGCAACGGAGGCTCACCATATATTTAATATAAAGTACCATTAATAGTTGGAGTTTTGAAATCGATTAAATGCCTAATTTTACTCTTCGTACCCGCTTTTTATAATGGTTGATAGCATTTTAAATTGCACATTTGCATTAAAACAATGTTTGGCATGTGCCGGAATTATGATGCCTTGCCCCAAAGTAAGTTTGTGTTCTTTTTCGTTAATAGTAATTTCTGCAGTTCCGTCAATAATTTGAATATAATTATCAAAAGGCGATGTTTTTTCAGCCAATTCTTCACCCGCATCAAAAGAAGATACGGTTATGTTACCCGTTATTTTTTTTAAAATTGTTTTACTCAAAACAGCATTTGGTATGTATTGAATAATTTCGACAATTATATGCGATTGTTCTTTTTCTACTTCTGAGGTTTTCATTTTTGGGAGGCAAAACCTTACGATTCAATTTTCGCAATAAGCGATGGTATTGAAAAAAGAAATGTCATTACAAAGGTGGTGATTATAGTTGGATAATTTTTTTAAATACTTTTTTTTATCGTATTTAAAAATTTTATTATTTTTAAATTCATTAAAAACAATTACCCAATTTGAAGTAGCAATATAAATATGATTTTGATTAATACAAAACAGTATGTGCACCAAAAAAGTTAAAATTATGAATTTTATTAAAATTAATGTGTATAATTAAAAAAAAACCATCATATTTGAAGTGAAAATAAATGTATCATGAAAAACGACTTATTATTATACAATGTCATTAAATCAATGACAATGAATGAAAAAAGATACTTCAAAATTTTTTGTACTCGACACGTAATTGGCACTCAAAACAACTATGTTACTTTGTATTCAGTAATAAATAAAATGACCGAATTTGACGAAAATGTTTTTGCCAAAAAGTTAGATGAAGTCAATTATCCAATAAAATTTTTAGCCTCAGAATTAAAATATCTTAAAAAAATAGTTTTTAAATCATTGAATTATTTCCATGCGGACAAAACTTTCAATTTAAAAATAAAACAGCAGTTAGTTTCCATTGAAATATTATTTTACAAAGGACTTTATGAGGAATGTTTGCAACTTATTCGGAAAGTAAAAAACAACAATCCACGATTAATCAATTATTTTTTATTGCTTGAATTATTGAATTGGGAAAAAAAATGTATTGGTTATTCCAATGGATTAAATAATGCTATTGAAATTAACAAAAAAGTAGATACGTTATATGAAGTTATCAACCACGGAAAAATAATAACCGATTTTTATTATTTGAGTTATTATTACAAAAACAGTTTAGGAAAAATTCCAAATGAAGAAATCAAAAGTGGTTTTGAAGCCATTTTTAACAATCCTTCTTTTTGTTTGGAAACAACCAATGGTTTTGTGCAATTATCAATTTATTATTATCTAACCTATTCCAACTATTACCATGTTAATGATGATGATGATAATGAGCTTGTATATTTGCAAAAAACACTTGAAGTTTATGACACCAATAGCATATTAAAATTTGAAAACCCATTGGATTATGTTTCCATTTATATACGATTAATTGAGATACTTAAATCCAGGGATAGTGATTTGTTTTATGAATCATTAAATGTTTTGAAGCAGTTTAATTTAATGATAGATATTCAAAAAAGTGTTGTAAGTGAACGAATATATTTGTTTAGTTTACAAGCAGAATTGGAACATTTAATTATTAAAAAAACCGTTTTTACAGTTGAATTTATAACTGAAATTTTGCAAAATTTAAAAACAATCAAGTACAAAATTGAGCCCTATTATTATATAAAAATTTATTATTTGGTAGCTTCCGTTTTGTGTGTAATAAACGATTTTTCGGGTGGGTTAAAGTTAATAAATAAAATTTTAAATGAATTCAAATACATTGATAGACCCAATATTTTTGTTAAAGCTGAATTTTTAAATATTGTAATTCATTACGAACTTAAAAATTATGAATTAGTAATATACAATGTCAATTTATTTAAAAAGAAATACAGTAAAGAATATGCCATTAATTTTATTGAAAAACATATTTTAAAAACCATTATTAAAATAACAAACAATCCAAATTTGGTAAATGAAAAAAATGAATTTTTGAAATTGAAAAACAAAATAGACAGAAAAGAAACTGATTTTTCAAAAACCGTAAACATTAATTATTATAAATACATTGTTTCCAAAACAGTTCCAAAACAATAAAAAACCGATTAGTTTTACCAAATTTTGAAGTCATTTCAAACACATTTTTATAAATTAAAATGAAAAGATTCACTTAAAACACCATTTGAAATTAGGTGTTAAAAAGTGAATCGTTTTCAAGTTTGTTTGTTTGTTGTTCTGGTTTATCGCTTCAAGCTAAAATGAGCTTTAAAGTTTTTCTGGGTATTATTTTCAGTATAATCAATTGAGAACCAATAATCTGTAGATGGCAACATTTCTCCATTATATGTTCCATCCCAACCATTTCCTGTCGGAGAAAGTTGCTTTATTAATTTTCCAAATCGATCAAAAATATATATAATTGCTTTGTGTTCGCTTTTAACACCCATTACATTCCAAGTGTCATTAAATCCATCACCGTTTGGTGTAAAAAATCTAGGATAATCAATAATATTGGCAATGGTAGTTAAATAAGTACAGCCCTCAGTATCAGATACGGTTATTCTATATTCACCAAAACCTAAATTCTCAAAAACATTTGAATCCTGCCATGGCCCATCATTTAAAGAATATATTAAATGGCCCGTCCCGGTTGAATTTACAAGCACTGTAATTGTTCCGTTGGACGAAAATGCTTCAGTAACGGTATAATCAATTTCTTCAGCTTGGGTTACGGTTGTTATTGTAACTGTTTTAGTTGCTTCACATTCAGTTGAATATCTTAAATCACGAACCAATACCATATATTTTCCAGGAGCTGGTACCATGTAGGTTGCTTCTGTCTCCCCAGTAATCAAAGTGTTTATTCCTGTTGTGCTGACAGTGTACCATTCAAATTCGTAGTTTGTACTCATTGCTCCCAAACCAGTATCAAGTAAATAAGGTACGGTTGTTTGCCCAAGTTGATTTACGCATACATAATGATCTGTAATGCCAATTGGCGCTCTAGGATTTACTTTAACAATGAAATCTGTTGTACCACCTACACAATCTCCTAATATCGTGGTAACTCTAATTTTTACAAAGCCTTGAATGTTTGCAGTAGTTGTTAATACGGTGTTTGGAAAGGTTAATGGAAAACTTGCCCCGTTACCAAACTCAGCACCAGAAACAGTAACCCCATTAGTTTGTACAATTGTCCAATTAGCGGTATTGCCAGTAATAAATGGTGTCACTTGAACAGACAAAGTAGGGTTGTTACCTGAACAAATTTCGTCGCTTGCTGCCGCAGAAAAAGGAGTTCCAGGTATTGGATTTACTGTTACTATTCCTGAAGTTACCATCGGGCCATAGCAAGTAGAAACTCCTACTGTTCGTCTAGGTGTTATATTGAAAGTTACTGTTCCGGCAACTGTTGTGTTAATTGATGTAGCTCCAATAATAATTGAACCATTTGTTGTTGTGCCAGAAGTTATACCACCACTTAATTGTACTCCGTTTGGAACCGCAACCCAGTCATAAACGATCCCATTAGGTTCGCCTGTGATAGTAACTTTTATCAATTCGCCTGAACAAATTTGATTGTCTTCAAATGAAATAGAATTAATTTTTGGGTTTTCGTGCACAAAAATAGAGATACTATAAGGCGTTCCAACACAACTGCCTAGTTTAGGAATCACACTTATATTAATTGTTCCTATAACAGCATCTGTTGTCAGTATTTGATTTATTGAAGCACCAGTTCCTTGAGTTATATAACCAGGTAAATGTGTAGCTGTTGCTGTCCATTCATACGTTATTCCTGGGGTTGAAGATGTTAAAACTATGTCTGTTGAGCTTCCAGAACAAATATCTTTTGTAAAGGTCGCGGTAAAAGTTGGGTTTGGTAATTGTGCAACAATACTAAATACTGATGAAGCTGAAGAAACACAACCACCATTATTTGAAACAACCGTATAGTTAGTCCCTGTAACCATACCAGTAATTAAACCGTTAATGCCTATACTAGGACCTGATGGTGTAAATGTGTATGTAAGTGCAGCGTTGTAGTTCGTAATGGTTGAACTCCCTGATTGAGAACACGTTGCAGCAACTGTAGTTATTGTAGGGATAATTTTTTGAGTTACTGTAATAATCCCCGTTGTTGTAGCTGGTGGACAACCACCTGTTGTTGTAACGGTATAAGTAAAAGGACTACCAACCGAAGTTGTTGGCGTGCCGCTTATTGTAACCATATTCCCTGACCAAACCCCTGTAACCCCTGCTGGCAATCCACTAAAAGTAGCACCAGTAGCACCAGTGGTTGCTAAAGTAATATTGGTAATAGCAGAATTAACACAAACAGTTTGATTGGTTCCTGCGGCAATGGTGTTTAATGGAGTTACTGTAATAATCCCCGTTGTTGTAGCTGGTG
>JBILQQ010000056.1:0-7190 GCA_044373115.1 Flavobacterium sp. | reverse complement strand
GAATATATAAACTATTACAATAACGAAAGAATTAAATCAAATTTAAACAAAATGAGCCCAATAAAATATCGAGCTCATTATTATCAAAATTAATTATAAATTTGTCTAAAATTTTGGGTGCAGTCTAGTATGGGGCATTTTTTTTTAAGGAGCACACAAATCTCTATTTTAAGACAAATAGTCCCGTTTTCGCCTTTATCTCCCTTGCCCTTCGGGACGTCGGGAGGATATCGGCTCTACCGGGGCTAGGCTTCACGTTTTGTTTTTCAGAAGATATTTTGTTGAGTGGCAAAGTTTTTTGAGTTTCAAAGTTTCAAAGTTGCAAAGTTTCAAGTTTCAAAGTTTTCAAACTTGTGTTAATTTGTGGTGAAACAAATAAATTATTGAAGTTGATTTTTTTTAAGCCATTAAGTTAATAAGTAGCATTAAGATTTTTTACTTCAAAAAAAACCGGAACTAAATCCTTTTGAAATTCTCTGAAACCTTTTCGATAAATTGATAAGACACTATCCTAAAAAGTGTGTAAGTTTAAAAATATAGGGCTTTATTCTTCCAATAATTTTTCGTCAAACCAAACATCTTCGTAACCATTTTCAGTTATTAAAAATCTAAACCCATCATCAAGACCAAGATAATCAATTAATTTTGGTTTTTTCTGTAATAAATGTTCTGCGCAAATTGGTTTAAAAAAATCTTCATTTTCTGAATATTCTCCACTCCAAATAAACCAACACACCTCTCCGTTTTTAACTTTATATCTTAAACCATTTATAGGCTGTAAATCTAAATTTTCAGATATTCCAATCCTCATTCTTTTACTTATAGGTTTCCATTTCGAATTATAATTTTTGCATATTTCCTTTTGCGATTCGACATGAACATTCCAATCATTATAATACATTAATTCGTTTAGATTATTTTCCAATCTATTTTTCCAAAGCTGAACATTAATTTTATTAATAGGAAAATTTATTTCTTCATTATCCCACTCAAAAATAGTTTCTGAAATAATTTCGTCATTTTCTTCCCAATCAAATTCATCAGACGAAATACAATTCCATGCGAAATTTGACAAGTCAGCTTTTTGAATTTCTCCATTAAGAAACTTATCACACAATTCTATTAATTGATTTCTTTCGATATTCATTTATTTTAGTTTTTATACGTTCCGAAAAACTTACTAATAACCAGTAAATACAATAAATCACTTGCGTTTTAACATGTTCTGTTTGGCAAATAACTTGATGTTTTTTTTTCAAAGATAAAAAAAATAGTTTTCGTATTTATATTTCTTATTTATTTATCACAATGGCGCAAAAACGCAAAGTTTTTGATTCTGAAACTTTGAAACTTGAAACTTGAAACTTTGAAACTTTGAAACTTTGAAACTTTGAAACTTTGAAACCCTGAAACCCTGAAACTTTGAAACTTTGAAACCCTGAAACCCTGAAACCCTGAAACTTTGAAACTTTGAAACTTTGAAACTTGAAACTTTGAAAATAAATAAAGATGAATTAATAATCGGTTAACCGTCCAATCAAATAAAAAAATAATTTTTACTCCTCAATAAAAAAGGTACGAAATTTGTTCATAAAACAAAAAACCAAAATAATATAAATTAGTACCAAACAGAAAGTAAAAATGAAAGAACAATCCAAAAAATGGCTAATCAGCCTATTAAAAACTTCTGGAAGCAAACGACGCCACATTGAAAATGGAAGTTTCTCTGAAGAAAGAAACTCAAAAAAATACCAAGACCTTGAAAACTTACCCCAACATGAAAGTTTTGGCTCAACACTAAAAGCAAATGGCGAAAAAATAAACTATGGTTTACTTATTCGGTTTCTAAACTCACAAATAAACAATGACTGGGACGATGTATATGCCGAAATATGCGACCGAATACCTAGTAAGTTAATAGAATACCGAAAAATAGTTTTTGTTTATGTTGCAGACAAAACAGAATTAATCGACAATCAAATTTACAACAAAAGCTCACACAAATTCATTTGGACATCAAATGAAGGCGAATTTGACTCCACAAAATTTGAAAGTGTTTTCTTTTATGTTTGTCCTATCACTAACAAATTGTTAAAAGGTAGCGAAATACAAACAGGCAGAATCACTACCGATGAGTTAAAAATAATTAATGAAAACAAGAAAAAGCAAAATCTAATCTACAAAAAGCAAAAACAAGAAGAAGACAAGATTAAAGCAGAAAATGCAAAAAAAGCCTTGTTAGAAAATAATAAGAAGAAAAAATAAGACGCTCAAAAAAATATAACACTAAAAAAAAACCATTACTTCCGTAATGGTTTTTTGTAGAGCCGATAGAGGGACTCGAACCCACGACCTGCTGATTACAAATCAGCTGCTCTAGCCAACTGAGCTACATCGGCGTCTCAATTCGAGTGCAAATATAATAGCGTTTTTTAAATACGCAAAATATTTTTGCACTTTTTTATTGATTTTTTTTCTTACAAAGAATTGATTTTTTCAACCAATTGATTTGCAGCTTGTTCCAATTCAACATTTATTTGTTTAAAATGCGATTTCTTGTTTTCAACTTTCTTTGCATTCACTTTTACAATCAAATTATCAAAAGTAGCAATCGCTTCATCTATTAATCCGTTGGTTTGTTCAGTAGGTTTTCCTGAAGTTGTCATTTCATAAATGTAAACTGCTTCAATAATATCGCCTAATACAAAATTGATGTCTTTCTTTAAATTTTTAACACTTGCCATTTTATTCTATTTTTTTAAATTTATGCAAAATTACATATAATCTTTAGATATATAACTATTTAATATAAATTTCTAGCACAGAAGCCGTACCTTTCAATTCAAAATTAGGTGCACCAGCTGGAATTAATAGGGTATCGCCTTTTGAGTAGGTGTACGTTACATTATTCATTAGCAATTCAAAATCGCCCGAAACTCCCATCAATACCTTAAAAGTACTTGGATTTGAAGTCATCGCAACTCGATCAGTAATTTCAATATAATTAGTTGTAAAATAGGGACAATCAACTACTTCATTGACGCTATTTTGTACTTTAGAATAACTTCGTTTGGCAGCTACAACGTCATAATTAATGGCATCTAATGCTAAATCAACATGCAATTCTCTTGGAATCCCATCAGCATCAACACGATCAAAATCATAAACTCTATAAGTTATGTCGGATGTTTGCTGAATTTCGGCTACCACAATACCTGCCCCAATAGCATGAATTGTTCCTGTTTCAAGAAAAAAAACATCTCCTTCTTTAACAGTTTGGGTGTCTAAAATAGTGAGTAGTGTTTTATTATTTAGGTTTTCAAGATACTCATCAGGCGAAGATTTTTCTTTAAAACCAACTATCATTCGTGCGCCTTCTTCGGCTTGCATCACATACCACATTTCGGTTTTTCCGAATGAATTGTGTCGCTTTTTAGCTAATTCATCATTTGGATGTAATTGAATTGACAAATCTTGTTGTGCATCAATAAACTTAAATAATAAGGGGAATTGGTTTCCAAATTGTTCAAAAACACGTGTTCCTAATAACTGTGTTGAAAAAGTTTCAATCAATTCGTTCAAGGATTTTCCATTGTACAAACCGTTAGAAACGACACTAACATCATTTGGGACTGATGATATTTCCCAACTTTCGCCTGTTTTATCAGATAAGATTGGTTTGTTTAATTGATTTTTTAATTGGGTTCCTCCCCAAATTCGCTCTTTTAAAATGGGGATAAACTGTAACGGATAAAATTCCATATTGTGTGTATTTTAACTGCAAAGTAACAAAAAATAAACCGTTTTACAAGGATTCGGCAAGTTGCTTTACCTTGTTTAACGCAATTTTAATATGACTAACCGCTTGCATGGAGTCAAATTTCATTTGAACTACTCCATGAACATCAATAACAAAGGTTTCTCTACCTGGCAAAAACAACAAATCGTTGGTAACACCAAATAGTTTGCTTAATTTTTTATTTGAATCGGTTAATAAAGTGAAAGGTAATTTATATTTCTTTTTAAAATTTGTGTGAGATGTTTGCCTATCAGAACTTATTCCGATTACTTCAGCGCCTAGTGCTAAAAAATCCTCGTATTGATCTCTAAAACCACATGCTTGTGCGGTACAACCTGGTGTATTATCTTTTGGATAAAAATAAATAACAACTATTTTGTTTGCAAAATTAGCACTGTCAAAAACTAATCCGTTATCATCAATTGCTGTAAAATGAGGTACAACATCCCCTACTGATAGTGCCATTATTCGCCTTTGTAAGTTACAAAATTTCGAGGTGTTTCGTACAAAACAACTTCCAAGTCAAGATTAGATTTGATATGAATGCGTAATTTATTCCAAATTACCACAGCTATATTTTCTGCTGTAGGATTCAAATCAAAAAAATCGGGAACATCCAAATTGAGATTTTTGTGGTCAAACGCATTTTCAACCTCTGATTTTATTAAATCAGTAAGTACTTTTACGTCCAAAACATAACCTGTTTCGGGATCTATTTCACCTGTAACACTAACTATTAAATCATAATTGTGCCCATGAAAATTTGGGTTGTTGCATTTACCGAAAATTTCATCATTTTTTTCCATTGACCAATCTTTTCGATACAGTCGATGAGCTGCATTAAAGTGAGCTTTTCTTGAAAGTGTTACACGCATTTTTTTTATAATTTATGATCTTCTAAATAATGATAAAATTGGTCGAAAATTATTTTGAACCAAACGGTATAAATTTCGGGATTGTTTTGAATGTCATTTCTAACATCTTCAATACACATCCATTTCCAATGGGCAACTTCGTCTGGATTAATATTTGGTTTTTCGTTAAAATAACCAATCATTACGTGGTCCAATTCATGTTCTGTTAAACCATTATCAAAGGGTGCTTTGTATATAAAATGAAAAAGCTCTTTGAGTTCGGTAACAAATCCCATTTCTTCAAACAATCGACGGGAACCAGCTTCAATATTGGTTTCGCCTGCACGCTGGTGACTGCAACATGTGTTTGTCCACAAAAGTGGCGAGTGGTATTTGTGTTCCGCTCGTTGCTGCAGCATTATTTCATTTTTTGAATTTAAAACAAAAACCGAAAATGCACGATGCAAAACTGCTTTTTCATGCGCCTCCATTTTGGGCATTAAACCAATTTGTTCGTCGTTTTCGTTAACCAAAATTACTTGTTCTTCTTGCATACCTATTTATTACTTTGTAAAAATACAAAAAAAGTTGCTTGTTTTAATTGTTTTATCAAAACCAATTAAAGTTTAACTTCTGTTGATAGTTGTTTACTGCAACAATAGTTAAACTTTTTATAATTTGAGTATTTGTGCCCACTTTTTCAATTGCATTTGTAACTTTGTAATTATAAAAAAACGAATGAAATCTAAATTTTTCTTTATTTTGCTTTGGTTGATGACAATTGGTTTGTTTTTTACAGCTTGTGGTCAGCAACCAGGAACTAAACCAGCAACTAAACCAACAACTATGCAACATCCTTATTACTCCCGAACAAGTACTGAAAAAGTGGTTATTACAAATGACGAATGGAAAAAAATTCTTTCGCCAGATTTGTACGAAGTTGCAAGAAATGCCGATACAGAACGCGCTTTTACGGGAACTTTATGGAGCAGCGATACCAAAGGAACGTATTATTGTGCTGCATGCGGGAACTTACTTTTTAAGTCGGATCAAAAGTTTAGTAGTAGTTGTGGATGGCCTAGTTTTTTTGAACAAGAAAACAAAAATAGTGTGGTATATAAACTTGATAAATCACACGGAATGATACGAACCGAAGCGCTTTGTGGACGATGTGATGCGCATTTGGGTCATTTGTTTGATGATGGTCCTGAGCCAACCGGAAAAAGGTATTGTATGAATGCTGTTTCGCTGGAATTTGTTCCGGAATAAGATTACACACTTACAAATAGTTGTTTGAAAGTAGTTAGTGTATATTAAAAGGTGTTTTTTAGCCCAAGCCTACGTCCTTTAGCCCCGACAGAAGTGGAAATCCTTTTTGTTTTTTTTCTTTAAAAAAACAAAAAGATTGGAACAAATGGCGGGAACGAACCTTGGTTGAAAATGCCTAGTTTATTGCTCCAAAAAAATTATTTTAATGACTCGGCAATTTGTAACGCGCATTTTTCGCCATCAATTGCTGCTGAAATAATTCCGCCGGCATATCCTGCGCCTTCGCCGCATGGATACAAGCCTTTTATTTGAAGGTGCTCAAGAGTGATTTCGTTTCTTGGAATTCGCACGGGAGATGAAGTTCGGCTTTCGGGCGCATGTAAAATGGCGTCGTTGGTTAGGTAGCCTCGCATGGTTTTGCCAAATTCTTTAAACCCTTCACGCATTATTTGTGTTAAAAATCCTGGAAATACTTGTCCCATTTCTATAGAAGTGGTACCGGGTACGTAGGATGTTTTTGGGATTTCTGCTGATATTTTATTTTGAGTAAAATCGATCATTCGTTGGGCGGGAACTTTTTGTGTTTTACCTGCTAAATTCCAAGCATTTTGTTCGATATTTTTTTGAAATTCCATGCCTGCCAAAGGTCCGAATTTTTCAAAAGGTTTGAAATCTTCAAGTTTTAATTCAACCACAATTCCTGAGTTGGCTGTGGGTTGATCTCTTTTTGAAGGCGACCAACCGTTTGTAACTACTTCGCCATTTGCGGTTGCACAAGGCGCAATGACGCCTCCTGGGCACATGCAAAATGAGTACATTCCACGTCCGTTAACTTGTTTTACTATGGAATAAGGTGATGGGGGTAAAAATTGGCCTCGATAATCACACGAATATTGAATTTTATCTATTAATTGTTGCGAATGTTCAGCACGAACGCCTAGAGCAAAAGGTTTGGCTTCGATAAAAATATTTTTTTTATGAAGTAATTCAAAAATATCTCGGGCTGAATGACCTGTTGCTAAAATTACTTTATTTGCTGAAATAACTGTGCCATTTTGAACAATAACGCCTTGAATTTCATTGTTTTTAATAGTGAAATCAACCACTTTTGTTTCAAACAGAACGACACCACCACATGCAATTATTTTTTCTCTGATGTCTTGAATAATTTGGGGTAATTTGTTGGTTCCAATGTGCGGATGGGCTTCGACCAAAATATCTGGCGTGGCTCCAAAACCGACTAAAAGTTTCAAAATTCTATCAATATC
>JBILQQ010000027.1:0-30370 GCA_044373115.1 Flavobacterium sp. | reverse complement strand
ATTCTGATTATGAAGCCAAACGATACAACAACATGACATTAAATGAGTTGACCATCAATGTTGCGCGAGAAAATTTATTTTATGATTGGCTCAAAAAGAAAGACAAATTAGGCGGACAACACAAAATACCGAGATTGTCCAACCAACGGGATTACTTAGAAGAATTGAAAGGAATGTAAAATATACTAAAATACAATGAAAAAAATAACTACTACCCTACTTGTAATTATTGCTTGCACCGCATCGTCTTGCGGTCCAAAACGTCACGGCTGCGGACCAGGCAGATGTGAAGTAAAACTTAATCAAAAGCAAATCGAATTAAAGGAAACTAATAAAGATACAGATAAAACGTTTTTTTGTTAAAAAAATCACTCCTCCATCATATCTATATGGCGATCATGATAGCCCAAAAGGTACAAAACCCCATCAAGACCAAGACTCGAGATGGAACTAGAAGCACTTTCTTTAACTGTCGGTTTGGCATGAAAAGCAATGCCCAATCCCGCTAAATTTAACATCGGTAAATCATTAGCACCATCACCCACAGCAATGGTTTGATTGATATGGATACCCTCTTTGTTAGCAATGGCTTGCAAAAAATCGGCTTTCTTTTGACCGTCAACTATTTCACCAATGAAATTACCAGTTAATTTTCCGTCCTTTATCTCCAACTGATTGGCATGCACATAATCAATGCCTAATTCTTTTTGCAAATACTCCCCAAAATAGGTAAATCCACCCGACAAAATTGCCGTTTTATATCCATAATATTTCAAGGCCTTCATCAATCGATGTGCGCCTTTGGTTATAGGTAAATTGACAGCAACATTATGCAAAACATCTTCGCTCAACCCTTCAAGAAGTGCCATTCGTTTTTTGAAACTTTCTTTAAAATCTATTTCGCCATTCATTGCCGATTCAGTAATGGCACGAACTTCTGCTCCCACCCCAGCCAATTCAGCCAATTCATCAATAACTTCGGTTTGAATCAACGTAGAATCCATATCAAAACACACCAAACGTCTATTTCTTCTGTACATATTGTCTTCCTGAAAAGAAATATCAACGTTCAAAGTTCTGGAAATTTCCATAAAACTAGCCGTCATTGCTGACTTGTCCACCACTTCACCCGTTACAGAGAGTTGTACACAAGCGCGTGGGTTTTCCTCAATCTCAATAATAGATGTTCTGCCAGTTAATCGAATGATGGAATCAATATTTAGGTGCTGATTAGACATGATTTTGGTTACCGCCGCCAATTGCGAAGCTGTCAATACTTCGCCCAAAATATTGATAATGTACCGTTGTTTTCGCTGTGCTTTTACCCAATTTTCATAATCGGGAATAGAAATCGGAATAAATTTCACCTTTATACCAAGCTCATACCCTTTAAACAATAAATCTTTCAACACCGGTCCCGATGTAGAGCCCGTTTTTATCTGAAACAAAATCCCCAAAGAAAGTGTATCATGAATATCAGCTTGCCCAATATCCAAAATCACAGCATCGTAAGTTGCCAAAACAGAAGTCAATCCAGCAGTAACACCAGGTTTATCTTGCCCCGATACTTTCAGTAATATTATTTCTTTATCCTCCATTGTTGTAGATGCTATTGATTTCCTTGCAAAAATCGGTAAAGTATTGGTTAAATAAAAGGATAAGAGAGGAATTTTTAAGAAGTAAAAAAATTAGAAGCACTCAATCCCATTTCAGAAGCTATTTTGTCCCGCTCTCGCCTTTATCTGCCTTGCCCTCCGGTCCCGAACCGTCGGGACGGCAGGATATCGGCTCCATCGGGGCTAAACTTGACTTTTACATTTCAAAAGACATCTTCCAAAAAAACTTCAAAACAGAAATAGTATAAAAAAAACGATAATTTTTAATTTTGTAAATAAAAGTGTAAATTTGAATCTGTAGAATAAATTATTTAATCAACAAAAATTAAAACTTTTATGAAATATATTTTAATCAGCTTTCTTTACTGCTTTACTGTTTATGCACAAGTTAGTGATTCAATAGTTTCATTTTCAGATGATTCTGTAAAACTAAACAAGCAAGTATTTTTTTACAACAAAATAAATGCACCTATTACATACAAACCCAATATCACAATTACCTACAAATCAATTGATTTACAAACAATTTCTATTTACAACCAAAATACCAAATGGAATGATATTTACACACATTCAAAAGATTCGTTGTATTATCAAAAAAGCCTTTTTATTAATGTAAATAACTACTCTCAAAAAGATTCATTCAACCCAAACGGCACATCTAGTTTGGTGCCTGGATTAATTATTGGCACCATCAATTCGATATTCAAAAGTTTATTTTAAATATAAAAAGTTGCAACAAATTTGCATCAACTCTTTACATCATACCCCTCCATCAACTGCAACTGGCTTTTCAATCGTTCCGTAATCAAACCCATCATTCTTTTGTTTAATACAGAAGCATTTGAAGTATATTCGGCAAGTTCTTGTTGGGTAAACAATCCAATTACTATTCCTTTCAGTGTGTTTTTTAAAGTGATGTCTTTTTGCAAAGCATTGTCTATAAAATTTGATTTTTTGGCTAAGCCTAAATCATAAAACGTATTTTTTTGTTGCTGTATATACGTTGTAAAAATAGCTAGCAACACATCGTTTTGAAGTTTTAAAATGGGACGAAGTGTATTATTTTGAAAAAGCTCTTCCAACGAAGCATCACTTTTTTGTTCTCCAAGCGATCCTCCTCTTAGTGTTAGTAAACCCGCATCTCTTGTTTCCATTTTGTTTAGTTTATCTTCAAAGGTAGGTAAATTAAAAAGTTTCAAGCTTAAAAAATTAAAAAATAAAGCTCAATAACAAATAGTATTGAGCTTTATTTTGATTTTAAATGAGCCTGAAATTTAAGAAGCCATTTCCAAACGTTTCAATAAATTTTTATTTAACGCTTCTTCGGTATAGGCTCGGTCAATATGCAATTGGGTTTCGTCAGAGCTTGGTAAATCGTACATAGCATCTGTTAAAATAGCCTCGCACAACGAACGAAGTCCTCTTGCGCCTAATTTATATTCCAATGCTTTATCAACAATAAAATCAAGTGCTTCTTCCTCTATTGTAAATGCTACTTCATCCATTTTAAACAATTTTGTATATTGTTTGATTAGTGCATTTTTTGGCTCTGTCAAAATGGAGCGTAACGTTGATTTATCCAAAGGATCCATGTGTGTTAATACAGGAAGACGACCAATAATTTCAGGAATCAATCCAAAATCTTTGATGTCTCTCGGAATCACGTATTGCAACAAATTATCTTTATCAATAGTGTCTGTGTTTTTTGAGGTGCTGTACCCAACCGCAGTTCGATTCAATCGTTTAGAAATGATTCGTTCAATGCCATCAAAAGCGCCACCTGCAATGAACAGTATGTTTTGTGTGTTTACTTCTACAAACTTTTGGTCGGGATGTTTACGTCCTCCTTTGGGTGGTACGTTTACCACGGTTCCTTCCAATAATTTCAGTAATGCTTGTTGCACACCTTCACCAGAAACGTCACGCGTTATTGATGGGTTATCGCTTTTACGAGCAATTTTATCAATTTCGTCAATAAAAACTATACCTCTTTCTGCTTTTTCTACATCGTAATCAGCGGCTTGTAGCAAACGGGTTAAAATACTTTCAACATCTTCGCCAACATAACCTGCTTCTGTAAGTACTGTTGCATCTACAATTGCTAAAGGCACATCGAGCATTCGGGCAATGGTTTTGGCTACCAATGTTTTTCCAGTTCCCGTTTGACCTACCATGATGATGTTGCTTTTTTCAATTTCTACATCATCATTCGTTTGAAGTTGCATCAATCGTTTGTAATGATTGTAAACGGCAACCGACATCACTTTTTTGGTTTGATCTTGTCCAATAACATATTCGTCCAAAAAGGCACGAATATCTTTTGGTTTTCGCAATACTAGGTCTGTAGCCACTTTGTTTGTAGCACTTGATTTACTTTCTTCAAGTACAATTCCGTGTGCTTGTTCAATACAAAGATCGCAAATATGAGCATCCATACCAGCAATTAAAAGGTTGGTTTCTGCTTTTTTTCTTCCGCAGAAGGAACATTCAAATTTTTCTTTTGCCATTTTTATTTGTAACAATTAATTTTGTTAAAGTTTAAAATTGTAAATTCATTGTTAGAAAATGTTATTACACTTCTTACTTCCAAACTTCGACTTTATGACTTTCGACTTTATGACTTTCGACTTTATGACTTTATTATCTTCTTAATACTTCGTCAATCATTCCGTATTCTTTGGCCTCATCGGCAATCATCCAATAATCGCGTTCAGAATCTTTGAATACTCTATCAAAGGTTTGCCCTGAGTGTGTTGAAATGATTTTATACAATTCGTCTTTTAATTTCAACATTTCTCTCAAGTTGATTTCCATATCGGTTGCAACACCTTGCGCTCCTCCTGATGGTTGGTGAATCATTACTCTTGAGTGTGGTAAAGCTGAACGTTTTCCTTGTGCACCTGCGCAAAGTAAAACAGCACCCATAGAAGCTGCCATACCTGTGCAAATGGTTGCTACGTCGGGTTTTATGTATTGCATGGTGTCGTAAATTCCTAAACCTGCATACACACTTCCTCCTGGAGAGTTTAGGTAAATTTGTATGTCTTTTGAAGCATCTACACTTTCTAGAAACAGAAGTTGTGCTTGAACGATATTTGCAATTTGGTCATCAATACCTGTGCCTAGAAAGATGATTCTGTCCATCATTAATCTTGAAAAAACATCAAGTTGCGAAATATTTAATTGACGCTCTTCGATGATGTAAGGTGTCATGTTAGTTGGGTTCATTGCGCCAACGATTTTGTCAAAGTACATTGCGTTTACGCCTTGGTGTTTGGTTGCGTATTTTTTAAATTCTTTCGACATCTCGAGGGATGCTCTTGTGTTTTTACCGTAGTTCATTTTTTTATGTTTTTGAGTTTTTGAGTTTCAAAGTAACTAATTTAATTACTAATCACTAGTTACTTTTGTCTATTATTGCCTATTACCGTCTTTTTTAGCCCAGATAGAAGTGGAAATCCTTTTGTGAAAAAAAATAATTTTTCTTGACATAAAAAAGCGACCAACGGAAGCTCTTTTTATGGCTTAGAAAAATATTTATTTTCACAAAAGATTGGAACGAATAGCTGGATTGGCTTCTAAAAAAAATAGAGCGTCAAAATTACAAATTCTGACGCTCAAATATACTATTTTTTTATTTTAAATAATTATTCGTTGTACATTGCTGCTACAAACTGATCATAAGTTACTTCTTTTGTTGTTGGGTTTGCTTTTTCTTTGAAAAGTTCGAGCATTTTTTGGGCAACTACTTGGTCAGAAAGGCGTTTTACTTCTTCTTGGTTAGAGAGTACTCTTGCTACGATTCCTTCTACTTCTTGATCGGTTGGGTTTGCATTTCCGTATTGTGCCATTTGCTGACGTATTGCATTGGATGTAAATGCTTTAAGGTCTTCAAAAGTGATTTGAATATTGCTTTGAGCCAATGCTTTTCCTTCAATAAGTTGGAAACGTAATCCTTTTTCTGAGCGTGCGTATTCAACGGCTGCTTCGTCAGGTGTTAATTGTTTTTCGCCTACTGTTTGTAACCATTTGATTAAGAATTCTTTAGGTAAATCGAATTTTGTATTTTCGATTAAGAAGTCTTGTACATCAGCCATTAACTTTTGATCGGCTTGTTGTTCAAATTGTTTTTCGGCGTCTTCTTTAATTTTTTGTTTCAGTTCGTCAACAGAAGTTACGTTTCCTGGTCCAAAAAGTTTATCGAATAATTCTTGATTTAATTCGGCTGGTTCGCGAGCAATAACTTCGTCGATGGTGAAAGTTACTTCAACGTCAAGTCCGTGTACATTATCATGAGGGATGTTTAAATAATCCATCAATTTGTGGTCATCGTGAAATAATCCTTTTGTGCTTAAAGTAATTACGTCACCTACTTTTTTTCCGATGAAATTTTTTGCTGTCGATGCGTCTTTTAGCTCTTCAAGGTCAAATGTAGTTCGGTTGTTGATGCCTTCATTTTCGTTAAGGAAGGTTCCGGCTACGTCGTTTCCTTTAGCTACTTCTTGTTGCGAGATAATTTTTCCGAATTGTTTTTGGATACGAGCAATTTGGTCGTTTAACATTTTATCATCAGCAATAACTTGGTATTTGATGATGTCGTTTTTAGCATCTAAATTGATTTCAAAATTTGGTACTAATCCAATTTCGTATTCAAAAGTTAGTTCTTCGGCATTCCAATCAAAATCTTCGTTAAGTTTAGGCAGTGGAGTTCCTAAAAGGTTTAATCTTTCTGACTCAACAAAACGTTTCAAGGCTAAGTCAACTACTTTGTTAACTTCTTCAATTTTAATTGCTTTTCCGTATTGTTTTTCTACCAAGTCTTTTGGAACTTGACCTTTACGAAAGCCTTTTACAGTTGCAAGAGGCATTTTTTCGTTAATTCTTTTAGCAACTTGACCTTTGTAATCCATGTGAGGAACGGTCATCACAATAACTTCATTTACTGCGTCTATAGCAACTCTTTTAATATCCATGTTGATAATAATTTACTTTATAAAATTGGGTGGCAAAAGTAGTACTTTTTTACTATTTAACCAAGTTTTTAACAGGATGATTTACTGCTTTTTTTCGATTAGTTTATATACAATTGATTGAGATAGCGAAAGTAAAACGCTGAACCATAGAGCTGACCAAAAGGAATACACATGAAAACCATCAACTAATTGATCGCAAATCATGACCAAAACGGCATTGATTACTAACAAAAATAATCCGAGAGTAAAAAAAGTTACCGGAAGTGTAAAGAAGATAAAAATGGGTTTTACAAAAATATTGAGTAATCCCAAAACAATAGCGACATAAATGGCTGAAGTAAATTCATCTACAACAATGCTTTTTTTCATGAAACTAGCAAGTATCATTACTAAAAGTGAGGTGATTAAAATTCTAATTAATAGTTTCATTTTTAAGTTTTTAAAGTAAAAAATTAAGGGTTATTTCAAAAAATAATTTCGGATTTTCGGCATGAAGCCAATGTCCTGCATTTGGAATTGTTTCAAAAATTGCCTGTGAAAAATGAAGTTTAATAGCTTCAAAATCAGCATCTAAAATGTAATTTGAATTACCACCTCTTATAAATAAAGTTGGTTTTTGAAAAATAGCTTGACTAGGTAATGCTTTACCTATTTCTTCAATTTTCGAATTAAAAACGGGAAGGTTAAACCTGAAAGCTAATTGTCCAGGCGTGACCCAAAATAAATTTTTTAATAGAAACTGACGTGTTCCAAAATCTGGAATATAAGGATAAAGTGTTTCTTCAACAGCTGCTCTTGACGGCTGATCAGAAAAATCAATTGCATTTAAACCTGCTAAAATTTCTTGATGGTGCGGTGCGTAATATTTAGGTCCGATGTCTGCAACCACACATTTTTCGATTAAATTGGGTTGGGTCGTTGCCAAAAGCATCGCAACCTTACCGCCCATAGAATGACCAATAATTTGGGTTGAATTGATGTTTTTATCCAAACAATAATTAACCACGTCTTGCACCATTATTTCATACGAAAAATCATCAGAATGAAAACTTTTTCCGTGATTTCGTAAATCTAAAATATGTACATTATATCCTGCTTCTTGGTAGTGAATGCCAAGTGTTTTCCAATTATCTGACATACCCATAAAACCATGAATAATAAGAAGGTTTTTTGAATTATTGGAAGGATAAATTAAACTATTTAAAACTTGATTTTGCATTTATTTTAATTTTTGCAAATACATATTTACTACATTGTCTAAACCAAGGTACAAAGCCTCAGAAATGAGCGCATGACCGATAGAAACTTCAGCAAGGTGCGGAATGTTTTGTTTAAAAAACTGAATGTTATCCAAACTTAAATCGTGCCCTGCATTGATGCCTAAACCAAGTTGATGAGCTAATTTTGCAGCTTCAACATAAGGTTGAATGCCATTTTTATTACCCAAATGGTAGTCGTGCGCAAACGATTCGGTATATAATTCGATTCGGTCTGCTCCTGCTTTTTGGGCACCTTCAATCATGCTTAGTATTGGATCAACAAAAATTGAAGTTCGGATATTATTGCGTTTAAACTCTTGAATTACTTCTTTCAAATAGCTTTCGTTTTTGATGGTATCCCAACCTGCAGAAGAGGTTATAGCCCCAATGGCATCGGGTACAAGTGTAACTTGAGTGGGCTGGCACTCCAAAACCAAATCAATAAAATTGTGCAACGGATTTCCTTCAATATTATATTCTGTGGTAATAATTGCTTTTAAATCTCGTGCATCTTGGTAGCGAATATGCCTTTCGTCTGGTCGTGGGTGAATGGTAATTCCTTGAGCACCAAATTTTTGAATATCTTTTGCGACTTCAATTAAGTTAGGTACATTACCGCCTCGGGCATTTCTTAAAGTGGCAATTTTATTGATGTTAACACTTAATTTTGTCATTGTATTTTAGGTTTTTATTTTATTTAAAAAAATTTGATACAAAAATACAAAGTAAAATAAGGTATTTTAAACTAAATTTTGATTATTTTGCACCACTATTGAAATATTTTTTAATGACAAACATCAATCACTATATCAATACTAAATTTGAGGCTTTTCAGAGCACAGAAAAACTGGAACGCATTCAAGAATTTTTTATTGAAACAAATTTTTCACATTTTCCTGTAGTAGAAGCTGGGGTATTTATTGGTGCAATATCATCAAACGAAGCTGAAAATTTAGATGCAAACCAAACCCTTTCAAAATACAAATACACATTAGAACCTTTTTTTGTTCGAAAAAACAATAATTGGCTTGATGTAATGGAGGTTTTTGCAAAAAATGACACTACTATTGTTCCGATTTTAGACGAAAACAACCAATATATTGGTTATTACGAACAAGAAGATATTGTGAAAATAATGAATGAAACTCCATTCATTATAGAACAAGGAGCAAGTATTGTTTTACAAAAAAACAGCACTGATTTTTCAATAAGTCAAATCAGTCAAATTGTTGAATCCAATAACGGAAAATTACTTGGCATTTTTATATCTGAAGCAACTCCATCCATGATTCAAGCAACTTTAAAAATTGGATTAGGAAGCGTAAATGAACTTATACAGTCGTTTAGAAGGTATGAATATGATATAATTTCTGACCATGATGAGGACAATTATTGGAAAAATTTAAAAGAAAGATCTGACTATTTAGATAAATATTTGAATATATAAAACTATGAAAGTAGCAATTTTTGGGCAATATTATCAAAATGACACCCGACCAATAATTAGAGATATTATTGTTTTTTTTGAGGCCAATCAAGTTGAAATGGTCATTGAAGCTAATTTTTTAGACATTCTTTACAAAGAAAACATTCTGACTAAAGAGTACACAACTTTTTCCAAACACACCGATTTGGATTCAAGTTTCGATATTTTAATAAGTATTGGTGGCGACGGAACTATTTTAAGAGCAGCAACTTACGTTAGGGATTTAGGTATTCCAATTTTAGGAGTCAATGCAGGGCGTTTAGGATTTTTGGCTAAAGTTCAAAAAGAGAATATAGCCTCTTTTTTACAAATTGTTATCGAAAAAAAATACACCATTTCAGAGCGAACCGTTTTAGGCTTGACTACCTCTCCAAAAAATTCAGCAATAGACGATTTTAGTTTTGCGATGAATGAAGTTACCGTAAACCGAAAAGACACTACATCCATGATTACGATTGAAACCTATTTAAATGGCGAATATTTGAATTCATATTGGGCAGATGGTCTAATTATTTCTACACCAACGGGTTCAACAGGGTATTCGTTAAGTTGCGGAGGCCCCGTATTAACACCTGATGTTAAAAGCCTGGTTATAACACCAATAGCTCCTCACAATTTAAATGCCCGACCTCTTGTAATTCCAGATGACACCGAAATAGAATTGCATGTGTCTGGACGTGAAGAAAATTATTTAGTTTCACTAGATTCAAGAACGGCATCAACAAGTAACAAAACCATATTGAAAATTAAGAAATCACCTTATAGTATAAAAATGGTCGAAATTCCAAACGAAACGTTTCTTAAAACACTACGAAACAAACTACTTTGGGGGCAGGACAAACGAAATTAACAAAATTTACATACTACAAACAAGCCTTTTACGTTAGTAAATTATCCTAAAATTATTTTTAGAAAATTTAATATTAACCTATCTCAAATTAATTTTTTATAATTCCATTTTAAGATGTAAAATGAGTACCTATAATTGTTATATTTGCAGGCTATTTTTCAATTGATGAAGAAATTATTATTACTATTGTTTTTATTTATGTTTTTACCAACAAAAGCTCAAATACACGAAATTGGAGTATTTTTGGGAGGCAGCAACAGCATTGGCGATGTTGGCCCAACCAATTATATCAATCCAAACAGCACTGCATTTGGGTTGGTATATAAATGGAACAAAAGTACCCGACACGCTTGGCGATTTTCATACACACAAACATCCCTAAAGGCAAATGATTTGGACTCCAAAGAGCCCGCAAGAAAATTGAGAGGCAAAAATTTTAAAAATGACATTAAAGATTTTACCGTTGGACTAGAATTTAATTTTTTCGAATTTAATTTACATCTTTTTGACCGTCAAATTACACCTTATGTTTTTTCGGGCGTAACCTATTTTAAATACGATGAACTTTATATATTAGGTGATGATTCACGTGTAGATTATGAGAGCTCAACATTTGCAATACCAATGGTTGTTGGCGTTAAATCAAATATCTCTAAAAATTTTGTTATAGGTGCAGAAATTGGCGCTAGATGCACTTTTACAGATAATTTAGATGGAAGTAACCCTGAAAACCAAAATTTTAGTACATTGCGGTTCGGAAATATAAATAACAAGGACTGGTATGTGTTTTCAGGCATTACACTAACCTATACCTTTGGCGAAAAACCATGTTATTGTAACGATTAATTTTTATGAGTTTAGAAACATCTATAAATAAAGACAATATACCACAGCACGTAGCCATTATCATGGACGGCAATGGTCGATGGGCTAAACAAAAAGGGTTTTTAAGAGCTTTTGGTCATGAAAACGGAACAAAATCAGTACGAATTGCAGTTGAAACAAGTGCCAAATTAGGGGTTAAAAACCTTACATTGTACGCTTTTTCAACCGAAAATTGGAACCGACCTAAACTTGAAGTTGAAACCTTAATGAAACTTCTAGTTAATTCATTAAAAAACGAGTTAAAAACACTTCAAAAAAATAATATCAAGCTAAATTCAATTGGTAATATTGATTTATTACCAAATAGCATTCAAGATGAATTAAAAGAGGTTATTGCCCAAACACAAAACAACACAGCTATGACTTTAACCCTAGCTTTAAGCTATGGATCAAGGGAAGAATTACTAAATGTTGTTAAAAAAATAAGCGATAAAGTTAAAAATAATATAATTTCGTTAGACAGTATTGATGAATCAATTATAAATCAGCATCTTTACACACACAATTTACCCGATGTTGATTTATTAATAAGAACAAGCGGTGAACATCGAATAAGTAATTTTTTATTATGGCAAATTGCTTATGCAGAATTATATTTTACAGATGTATTGTGGCCAGATTTTAGAGAAAATGATTTATATGAAGCTATTATTAGTTATCAAAAAAGAGAAAGACGTTTTGGAAAAACAAGTGAACAAATCAAATAACAAGAATATTTTGAATAATTTTATTAAAGCAGTTTTTATCCTATTTGTAGGAAATTTTTCTTACGCTCAAGAAGATAAAATACCTTTTGACCAAGGAAAAAAATATGTACTCGCAGATGTTGATGTAACAGGCAAAATTACATTTAACAAACAAACTGTAATTACATTTGCAGGATTAGAAAAAGGACAAAACATTGTTGTTCCTGGCGAAGACTTAAGAAACGCAATTAAAAAACTTGGAGGACTTGGGCTTTTTAGTGATATTGATTTTTATGCTACAAAAATTGTTGGCGACAGCATCTATTTACAACTTGATATCAATGAATTACCAAAACTAAACGATGTCAAGTTTATTGGTGTAAAAAAATCTAAAGTTGAAGATTTAATTAAAGAAAACAGTCTTACAAAAGGTAAAATTGTTAATGAAAACCTTTTAACAACCACCAAAAATTATTTGGAAAACAAATATAAAAAAGAAGGTTTTTTCAAAACAAAAGTGAACATTAACACCGTTGCTGATACAATTACTCCTAACCTAGTAAACATGGTGGTTTCCATTGACAAAGGTGAAAAAGTAAAAATTAGTCAAATAACATTTGAAGGAAACGAAGTATATGAAGACAAAAAACTTCGTTCATTCATGAAAAATACCAAGCAAATAAACCGAATTAGAATACTTAAAGCCTCTAAATACGTTAAAGACAAATACAAAGAAGATTTAGTAACAATAGTTGACAAATACAAAGAACGTGGGTATAGAGACGCACGAGTTGTCGGCGATTCTGTTTATCTAAAAAATGATAAAATTGCAATCAACATCAAAGTTGAAGAAGGAAGAAAATACTATTTCGGGAACATAAAATTTCTTGGAAACACAGCGTATCCTGATAATTTTTTAAGCCGAGTTATAGGTATAAACAAAGGCGATACCTATAATGGAATATTATTTGACAAACGAATATCCGACAAGAAAAAACCAGATGGTGATGATTTAGTGAATCTATATCAAAACAATGGTTATTTATTTTCAAATATTAATGCTGTCGAAGTAAAAACTGCTAATGATAGTATTGACTTTGAAGTCAGAATTACCGAGGGTCCACTTGCCTATTTCAATAAAGTATCGGTTAGCGGTAACGACAAAACAAACGACAAAGTAATTTATAGAGAATTAAAAACTCGTCCGGGTGAAAAATGGAACAAGGAGGAAGTAATACGAACCGTTCGTGAGCTTGGTCAACTTGGCTTTTTTGATCCGGAAGCAATCACTCCTGACGTAAAAAACCCCGATCCAGTTGCAGGTACAGTTGACCTTGAATGGAAAGTAATTGAAAAAGGATCTAGCCAAATTGAACTACAAGGTGGTTATGGCGGCGGTGGATTTATCGGAACACTCGGTTTGTCATTTAATAACTTTTCAGCAAAAAATATTTTCAAAAAAGATGCCTACCGCCCTTTACCAATGGGTGATGGCCAAAAAGTATCGCTAAGAGCTCAGGCTAGTTCTTTCTTTCAAACGTATAGTGTTTCCTTTTCAGAGCCTTGGTTTGGAGGTAAAAAACCAGTAAGTTTTTCTACTTCATTATCACATAGTAAACAATTTTTATACACAGGAGTAACAAGCTCTGTTGACCGAAGTAAAAGTTTTAATATCACATCATTATCAATTGGTTTGGCAAAAAGATTAACCGTGCCCGATGACTATTTTGTACTTTCAAATGCAATTAGTTTTCAATATTATGATTTGAATAATTACAATACAGGACTGTTTACTTTTGGAGATGGAGCATCTAGAAACCTTGCTTTTACTACTTCGTTAACCAGAAACAGTAAAGGAGACAATCCAATATTCCCAACAAAAGGTTCAGAGTTTAGTGTAACTGCTAAATTTACGTTACCTTATTCTATGTTTAATAATATTGATTATGCCAATTTAGGAAATCAAATAGAATACAAATTAAGAAACAAATCTGACGGTTTTTTTGGACTTGATGACACTTTTATTGCATCAGGCGATTTAATTCAACAAAAAACAATAAACGGACAAACGGGCTACATTAAAGTAAACGAAGCAAACTTTGCCGATGCTGATGTAGATCAAGGAATTGTTGACCAAAAGAAATTTAATTGGTTAGAATATTACAAATTAAAATTTAAAGGTGACACCTACTTACGTTTATTCGGAACACCTCAAAAAGCCTTGGTACTAAAAGCATTAGGCGAGTTCGGCTACTTAGGTGCCTACGACAATAGCAGAGGATTAGTTCCTTTTGAAAGATTCTTTTTAGGTGGTGACGGACTGGCAAACTTTGCACTTGATGGTCGAGAAGTAATCCAATTAAGAGGTTACCCAAACCAATCGTTGTCTTCGCAAAATGGAGGAACAATTTATAATAAATTTTCGCTAGAAATGCGCTACCCAATCACTCTAAAATCTTCAGCCTCCATATATGTACTTGGATTTCTTGAAGCGGGTGGATCGTATGACAACTTCAAAACCTACAACCCTTTTGTTTTACAACGTTCAGCCGGGTTTGGTTTGCGTGTGTTTATGCCAGCATTTGGACTACTCGGAATAGACTTTGGAAACGGTTTTGATGCGGTTCCTGGTTTAACAAAACCAAATGGTTGGGAAACACATTTCATAATTGGACAACAATTTTAGTATATTTGCTAATAAATTTAAAATTATATAATATGAAAAAATATATTTTAATCATTTTCGCCTGTATTTTATCAGTACAAAACGCCAACTCTCAAGGAAAAGGAGTAAAAATTGGATATATTGATATGGAATATATTTTGGAAAAAGTACCTGATTACGCCGAAGCAAAAAACCAATTAGACGCCAAAGCCGAAAAATGGAAACAAGAAATTGAACTAAAGAAAATAGAAATCAACAAGTTAAAAGAAACTTTAAAAACCGAAAAAGTTCTATTAACAAAAGAATTAATTGAAGAACGCGAAGAGGAAATTGCGTTTTTAAACAATGAACTTTTAGACTATCAACAAAAAAGATTTGGTCCAAGTGGCGATTTAATAATTCAAAAAGCAGTACTTATCAAACCTATACAAGACCAAGTTTTTAATGCCGTTCAAGATTTTGCTGAAGCCAAAAAATTTGATTACATTTTCGATAAATCATCAGACATGACCATGCTTTTTGCAGCGAAAAGACTTGACATTAGTGACCGAATTGTAACCGTTTTAACTCGTGCCGAAAAAAGAGAAGAAATGACCAAAAAACAATTAAAAGCTCTTGAAGAAAAAGAAAAACAAGAAGATCTTTTAATGGATAATCCAGACTTGCTTGAAAAACAAAAATTAGCAGATGCTAAAAAAGAAGAAAGACAAAAAGCAATAGATCAAAAGAAAGCAGATGCTGAAGCTAAGAAAAAAGCATTTGAAGATAAACGAAAAGCAGCACTTGAAGCTAAAGCCGCTGCTAAAAGTGGCACAGTTTCTGATAACTCTTCAAAAGATGAAGCTGCCAAAAAAGTTGAAGAGAAAAAAATAGAACAACAAAAAAAGATGGACGCAGCTGCAGAAGCACGTAACAAAACACAAGAAGAACGCAAAAAAATAATTGAACAAAGACAAAAAGACCTTGAGGCAAAACGTTTAAAAACAATCAAAACAAGAGACTCAATCAAACAAGTAAGAGAAAATCAATTAAAACAAAAATAAACCCTAAAATTAACACCATAATTAAATAACAAAAAAAATGAAACAAATCAAAACATTAGTAATAGCTGTAATCGCATTTTTTGGAATGCAATCAATGAACGCGCAAACAACAATTGCACACGTAGATGTAAACGAATTAACATCTAAAATGCCAGCAATTTTAGATGCTCAAAAACAATTGCAAAAATTAGGTGAAACCTACAATGCTGAGTACAATGCAATGGTAGCTGAATACAAAACCAAAATCGAAAAATACGAAAAAGAAGGTGCAACAACTACTGATGCTGTAAATCAAACAAGACAAACTGAAGTGCAAGACATGGCTAAAAGAATTAGCGAATACCAAGAAAATGCACAAAAAGAACTTGGAACAAAAGAATCAGACCTAATGAAACCGCTAATTGAAAAAATAAAAGCAGCTATCCAAAAAGTTGGGAAAGCTAAAGGTTTCAAATACGTTTTAAACAGCACAGATGGCACATTACTTCTTGCTGACGGAACAGATATCACTGCTGACGTAAAAAAAGACCTAGGATTTTAATACCTAAAATTCTCAAAAAAAATTAAAACTGCTCAACCAAATTGAGCAGTTTTTTTTTACATTTGTTTCATGATAAATAACAATCCAATCGGACTATTTGACTCTGGTATAGGCGGAACTTCCATCTGGAAAGAAATCCACCAACTACTTCCGCAAGAAAACACAATATACCTTGCCGACAGCAAAAACGCTCCCTATGGTTTAAAAACTAGAGAAGAAATTATCCAATTATCATGTAAAAACACCGAGTTCCTACTCAACCAAAATTGTAAAACCATTGTTGTAGCATGCAACACAGCAACCACTAACGCCATCAAAGAACTCAGACAAAAATATGATGTTCCGTTTATTGGCATAGAACCAGCTATTAAACCAGCTGCCCTTCATTCAAAAACTCAAAAAATCGGAATCCTTGCCACCAAAGGGACACTCACTAGCGAACTATTTTATCAATCGGTAGAAAAATACAAAGACATCCAAATTTTAGAACAAATCGGACACGGTTTGGTCGAATTAATAGAAAACGGAGAAATAAACTCCACAAAAATGACCCAACTACTCCAAACCTACCTCCAACCGATGATAGACGCCAACATCGATTATTTGGTGCTGGGATGCAGCCACTACCCCTATTTAATTCCGCAAATACAAAAAATAATTCCAAGCCACATCCAAATCATCGACTCGGGCGAAGCCGTTGCCAAACAAACCAAAAACATCTTACAAGAAAAAACAGGTTTCAGAACAGATGAAATTCCCTCCGACCATCAATTTTTCACCAACACCCACCCAAACGTTTTATCAGAAATACTTGATAATCAATATAATATTGTTCAAAAGGATTTTTAGAAGCACCAATCCCCGTTCAACACAAGACATGTCCTGCTTTCGCCTTTATCTTGCTTCGTAAACTACGCAAGGATATCGGCTCAATCAGGGCTAAAAATGGAAAATTTTTTTCAGATTAGAAAAATAGTTAATATTCTACGAAACCTTTATGAAAATTAGCAAAGTTAATATGTCCTAATGTTTCAATGAAGTGTAAATCACTTACATTAAATAATAATCGAAACACATTTTTATCATTTCTAACATATAGTTTGTGAAATACGTCATGGTTTGCAGGGATTTCAAAAACGTGTATTTTTTTTGAATGGTTATTATTCAATAGTAAATACAAATTAGAACTTCTTCTATTACAATTTGGCTCAACTGACCAAATTCCATTTGCATTAATATTAGACCAATTTGTATTTAACTTATTTAATCTCAAATCAAATTTCTGATTAATTTGATAAATTGCATTTTCTTTTGTTATCATTACTTTTTATATTATTAATAGTTAAAAAATCAATAAAACTAGATACATACAGAACATTTATGTCCTATCAATTCATGCCAAAAAATTTCTTAATTTTATCTAAAGTTGTTGGATATAATGCTTGTCTAATCACTTTATAAAAAACTGGATCAACCAATGACAAATTCATATTTACTGCTTTCGTGTAATGAGGATGTGTCATCGTGAACATTAAATAAATAGATTTTTTATCTTCTAACCTTTTTCCAGATAAAATCTTATTTGTAATTGTCTCTAAATTGTCATCTTTTGTTGCCTTTACCATATTTTGACATAATTATTAATTAATGTTATATTATTTTTTTGCTATTTTTTTAGAATCTAAATTAAAGCAACAGTTATTCGTTTTTTTTCTTTTAAATACTTTAACCAATTACAGAAGTTTTAAAAATTTTTTTATCAAAGGGATTATTTGACTTCAAATTATTAAAACTTATTGTTTTAATATCCTTAATATATTTTACAGCATCAATAAATCTTACATTATCCAATAAAAATGAAGTGCTATTTTCAAAATTACTCCAAACAATATTTGGCAAATCTACAATCCTATAATGCTCAAAATTCTCAGCACCTATCATTGTGAAAATTAAATATTCATCAGATAGTTCTTCCTGCATTTTCCAATTAAGTTCCCCCTCCATATCTTCAGAATCCTCATTTGGAATTACCAATAAACGGTAAGCAACAAAATATTTATTTTCATCTTCCTATTCTTCATAAAAATTTGTTGCTTCTAAAATGACATTCACTATTATATCATCTAATTTTATCACATTACTTGTGTCCCAAGTATCAATAGTTTGGTTAAAGGAAGTAGCTCCAGATAAAATAAGTGCCATTTCAACAACATTACTCACATCCCAATTATCAATCGGTTGATTAAAAGAGGTAGCTCCAAAAAACATACACCTCATGTTAGTCACATTACTTACATTCCAATCTCCAATTGGTTGATTAAATGAGTTAGCTCCAGAAAATATAGATGACATATCAACAACATTACTCACATCCCAAGAACCAATGGGTTGATTAAAGGACTTAGCTTCAGAAAACATATAGTCAAGAAATTTCACATTACTTACATTCCAATCTCCAATTGGTTGATTAAATGAATTAGCTCCAGAAAACATAAATGACATATCAACAACATTGCTCACATCCCTATTACCAATCGGTTGATTAAAGGAAGTAGGAATGCTTATTAATAAAGAACCGTCAGAAAACATACTTTTCATACTAGTTACATTACTTACATTCCAATCACTAATTGATTGATTAAAGGAGGTAGCACCAAAAAACATATATGACATATCAACAACATTACTCACATCCCAAGACCCAATAAATTGGTTAAATGATGAAGCTTTACCAAACATCATACTCATATTAATTACTTTACTTACATTCCAAAACCCTATATCTTCATTAAAGTTGTTTTTTTGAAAGAAAAGTGAATTCATGTCTGTAACCTCTGAAGTGTCCCAATTAGAAATATGTCCAAAAAATAGAATGCAAGAATTTTGATCTTCAAACCAGAGTTTTACTGCTTCACGAATAGTCGTATTGTCTAAATTCATTGTTAATAATTTATATTAAACTAACTCTTTATTAATCCAAATCGGATACAAAATGATTTTTTGACATTGGCAAACCCAACACTTGGTTTATGTCTCTATATCCATCTGCAACTCTCGTGTACATTGGATTACCTTCAGAAAAATTAAGGAAGCCATATGTAGCGCCTATATTTTGCAACATCAATTTAATGCTTCCATAACGATTTGTATTTTCTGTTCGGAACTAAAGATTCTTCTGGTGTTTCTGCGAATCTCTTTAATGTAATTTTCTGTTGTTTGTTTTATTGGTGTTTTCATAATAATTCAAATTTAATAATTTTTGAAAATACTCTCTTAGTTTTTGACTAAATCAGTACACTTTTTGCTGACGATTTACATATGAATGTTTAAAATAAAAAATAATTACTGTATATTGAATAACTTTCAACTCGTATTTAGTTTGTATATAAAATTACTTAATCTTATTTCTTGAAGCAATACTATTTTGAATGTCCCCTTTTTCATTATCAGATTCCTGAAAGTTTTCTTCATCTAACAACTCCTTTAATTGATTTTCAAAATCGATAATAAGTTTACTACGTCCCGTGAAATAGGTTTTTCTATTTAGTAAGACATCGTTTTCATAGGTCTCTAGTATTCGATAACAACCTGCGGAACTTGACCATTCTTTAGCAAGGCCATCTAACTTACCATCCTTATAGTTTGCACTTTCACAAACAGTCCCATTTAGATAGTAAAACTCATAAACACCCTCTCTTTTGCCATCTTTTGTATAGTATCTTTCAGATAATGACCTGTCTTTTCGATAAATTAGATTTAATCCATTATCTGAAAGAACATCTATACATTGCTCTCTTTTTTTAAAAAAATTAAATAGACCCATTTTTTATTTATTTTATTAGTTTATGAATTAATTACATTCCTGCCCAAGCGTTTATTTTAAGTTTTGTTCCATCAGGTTTTGTAAATAACTTATTATTAAAATTAGACACAAAGCCACTTGGTTTTACTCCTTCTGAAAAATACCCTTTATTATGTAAGGCTATATTCAAAAGAGATAAATAGTAATGACCAACACAACACCAATCAGCTCTTTTAAAATTACTGGTTGCGTTTTTCAACTTCATTAGTGGAAAATCAATTGTATTTGCTTTTATAAAATCTTCATTCGCAGTAATTACATCCGCTAATTGCTTTATTATTAATTCCTCTTTATACAAAATGCTAAACGGAATAATTGTTTTATTCTTTGGGAACATGGTTCCTGTTTCACCAACGCTACCATCATTATTAACTGAATTATAACAAATCTTTCCGTATTAAATAAGTTCTAAGTCTTCAATACTGGCATCTATACCAATTATTTGATTTTGCTTAAAATTAAAATCTGTACTGCTGTAAAAGTAAATTAAGGGATTTCTCATATTTTTAATTTATTTATAAGAATTATATTTCGCGTTTACCAATAATGACTGAATAAAAGTATAAACCTTTTATAGCATTTCCATTTACGTCATTACTTACTTTTTTGTAAACACCTCTATTATTAGCAATAACAACCCATGGATAATTATTTTCATGGTTTTTTACTAAATTTAATATTCCATCCCTTTTAGAGTCACCATTTATATAGTAATTACTCCCATTAAGATTTAAAACAATCCATATTGTATTTCCTGTCTTATTTTCTCTATTACCTATAGTTGGCTCATTAGTTTTTAACCAATCTTTCAATAATGTGATAAGTTGATCTTTAGAATTGCATTTTGATTTTTCCATAATTTTAATATTTAACATTTAATACTTTTTCAATTGTTTGTTCGTAATTACCGCAATTAATAACTCGCAAGAATTTGGGTTCTAAACTATCACCCCAATAAAAAGTCCTTTTTGGATTTCTTGGATGAACTCTCTTAGCAAAATAAACATTACTTAAATAGTTTTCAAATTCTTCCTTATCTTTAACTAGTATACTTTTATAATGATTCGTACTCTTAAATTCTTGAATTATTCCCTTTGAAATTTCATTTCTATCTTTTCCTTGTAACCCAATCCAACAGTGAATTTGTTCGAAGTATTGTTTAAGAAAAGTTTCGAATATGGTTGCGGTTTGCGGCATTTCATAAATATAAATTTTCGGGTTACCATAAATAATTTTAAGCATTAAATAATCAACACGTCTATCATATTTACCTGTCAATTTATCATTAAGTAGTGATGATTTTCTTATTCTGTCACTTTTTCCACTTGTAGTACCCCAAGAAAATATTTCATTACTTTCATTCCAAATAATGAAATAAAAATATTGACCATTACTTTTTCTAAATGATTTCCAATCTTCATGACTATGTATCAATTTAAAATCAATACAATTCTGATTTAAGTAGTCTAATGAAAATTGAATTTTACTCATAGTATTTTTATAAAAGGTTAATTAAAATCTAAAACAAATAAAATAAAATCAGTTTTTATAATTATTTAAATAATAACATATTAAATCCAAATATACTAATTCATTGTTAACACAACATTATTAAAAACTATTCATTAAAAAGAACATTTGCGATATCATCATAAGTTTTCAAATTACCTTTTGAAATATGCATACGTACCTTTTGCTTTTCAGTTGTGTTTTTTATAGTTGAAAAATCATCGCCTTTTATAAAAGCTATTTTATTATCAGCTGTTAAACCCCATAAAATGTTTTCAGTGTTTAGATTGAATTTCACTTTTTTAGTATATCTAAACAAAGCATTTGTATTTTTATCAACCAAAACCACATTGTTTAACGAAATTGGTTGGTCATTGTCATCCACATATTCTGGATTTATTTCAGCACCTGAAGGGTAACTTGTAGGGTAATCACAATTAACAAAACCAAAATTATTAATAGTTAATGTTCGAATGATTTTTTCTTCGCCATTTAAATTCTTGATATTCTGCTTATTGTAGGCTAACAAAATAGCGTTATAATTATCCCTTTCTTTTTTTAACTTATCTGATATTTTTTTCCTTTTGGCTAGTAATTTAGCATACTTCTTTTGGTAAACCTTTAATGCTCTATTATAATCTTTACCTGGTTCAAATGCCAAATAACATTCGCATTTATTTTCTATGTTTAAACCACCATATTTAATGATGGATGTTACTTCATAAATTCCATTTTTTAAGGGCTTTACTCTCATTTCAAATGCATCGGTTATTTTGCATTTTGAAACATCAATGGGTTCAAAAAGTACATTTTTATATTCTTCAATTTCAGGAAAATTTTTAGTCTCATCAATAATATTAAATGAAGAGCTAGATGCAACAACGGGAAGTGGAGGCATTTGTGGAAGTAGTTTATCATCCTCATTCATAGCAGTCGAATTAATAGAATCTTTCCCTTTTTCAATCCATTTACCGGTTGTTTTTTCTAAATCATAAAGATTAAACTCTTTTGATTTGGTCCAACTAGAAATAGCTACATCAATTTTGTTAGAAGGATTCACAAATAATTCTTTGTTATTTGAATTGGCGTTTAATTCTACCATTCCGCCTGATTCAAATACTTTTTCAACGCCATTTTCAGTATAATTCATAGGAACTCCAGCCAAATAAAAATCCAATGGGTTGTAAAATTCTCTAAAAGAAATTTGAACTTTATCACGGATTACTTTGCCTTCACTATCCAAAAAAGCATCCGCAGGAATGTTAATTTTTGCACCTGATTTCGAATACAAAACATTAGGTTGGGTTGGGTCAATTTCAAATTTTTGATAAGGAATATCTAATTCGGCAATGGGTGGATTAAGTAATTTATAATTATTACTTGCGACCACTTTTTTTACTTGGTCTTTTTGTTTACTGCAAGAACATTTTTGTAAACTTAGTAGTGCAATAAGAATTACACTAACACCCAAAAGGATTTTAATTCTGTTTTTCATGTTTAAAAAATTAGTTAATTATTAGTATTTTACCCATTATCAAATAGGCCTCGTATTGACTTTGTAAGAACTAGAGTTTTTGTATTTAACGTAATTTTTTAATCATATTTAAAGTATTTTGTGGGGAGCTTTATTAATTTAACGACTCAATTGTTAAAATATTGTTATAGTTTTATAAAAAAATAAAAAATTCAGTCAAATGTTTTGAAATTATGTAGTATTTTAATGATTTGGCTGAATCATTATTAGTGAGGAATGAACACAATATAAAAATCTTACCTTCATATTTATATCGCGATTATTGTCTGGGTTTTTAAACATACTAGATTTATGGTTAAATTAGGACTTCAACTGTAAATTGTTTTTCAGTTGGAAAAAATCACTTCACAAAATCCAAAACCACCTCCAACGGAATATGATCCGAAACAGTGGCAGCAGCATCCATCGATTCAAAATCTTCATAAAACAAAACAGCTCGACTTTTTAAAACCTTAAACTGTTTAGATGGATACCAAATATTATCAAACTCAGATGCCAAACAAACTTCATTAACACACGATTTTTTCAAAGAAGTCTTCTGATTTTTAAATACACAATCAAACCCCATTTTTCGTAACGGATTGAAAACTGAATGGCTTTGTGGGCAATTAAAATCGCCTAAAAAAACCAAATTCAAATCAGGATATTCAGCTGGAAACAATTTAAAATATTTAATTTCAGTTTCGGGCTGTTTGCTCTTAGTAATTGCATGAAAATTTACTAATGTAAATTCGTTCAAATTATACTTAAAAGTGGCTAAAAAAGGTTCTCTATCCATTTCAAGGGCATATTTTTTCTCCAACCACGACTTACCAACAAGCCGTACGCGAGCGGTTTTCCACAAAAAAGCGTACCGCTCCGTTTTGTACGAACTTCCTGTTGTTGGTTCACTCACTACATAATCCCACTTGTCACCAGTTTGATCCAGCAACGCATCCAATTTTGCAACTGCCTGAGCACCTCCATAACCAGCCACAACTTCTTGTAATGCAACAATATCGGTATCCTTTAACTTATTTGCAATATAAACCATCACTGAATCGGACTTGGATTTACCAAAATTTTCCAAATTCCAAGTGGTTATTTTTACTTGGCTGGATGCAAGTTGCATCAAAAACAAGAAAAACAATAAAAGGCTTTTCATAAAATACAATTTAGATTTAAAAGTAAAACGGGTTTGTACCGCACGCCCGCATGAGGGATTGAGGCGATATCCTTTTGTGCAGCGCAGCGGAGCAAAAGATATAGCCGAAAGCCCGACGGCAAAAGCCCTAAACGGCATGATGATTTGGGCTTTTGCCGGCATGCCCAACTATTTTTATTCTTCTTTAAACCAACTTGAGTACATGATGTAATTGTTGGATATTCGGTCAATTTCTGTAGCAAAATTAGATTGATCAATGTCTTTTACTTTTTTGGCGGGTACTCCAGCGTATATAGCTCCAGATTCAACAACTGTATTTTGTGTAATCACGGCACCGGCAGCAATAATTGTATTGCTGTGAACTACGCAGTTATCCATGATGATTGCTCCCATTCCAACAAGCACATTATCGTGAATAGTACATCCGTGAACAATAGCATTATGTCCAATAGAAACATTGTTGCCAATAATGGTAGGATGTTTTTGATAGGTACAATGTACTACGGCACCGTCTTGGATGTTTACTTTATCGCCTATTTTTATATAATTCACATCTCCACGAAGTACTGCGTTGAACCAAATGCTACATTGTTGTCCAATGATTACATCGCCTACAATTGTTGCGTTTTCTGCAATATAACAATCTTCTGGTATGGAAGGTGATTTTCCGTTTACTGATTTTATTATCATAATTTTTGTAAAAAAAATCCCGATAATGTATCGGGATTAGTATGTAATTAGTTAACTGCAGGACAATTACAGTGGTACTTTTCGGGTTCACAAAATAAATTAATTCCTAATGTAATTTGGTGAAATCCTCCACTTGTAAAGTTAATATTTCCTAATAAGTGTGAGTAGGTGTAAGAAACCACGTACTGTTTGTAGTTTACACCAATTATTGGAGTTATGTATTGTAGTTTTTGGGTTGCAATGGAATTACCTTCCAAATATTGTGCACCATCAAGAGATCTTCTGTAAGATAATGCTCCCCACAAACGTCCAAAGTCCATTGATTTATATACTTTCATGTTTAAATCAACGATAGATTCTTTGGTTGCAAAAATGTTTTGAAACATAAAAGAAGGTTCAAATAACAAGTTGTCTGAATCTCCAAAAGTGTAACCTGCATTGATTACCACACGCTTCAAATCAACTGGCTCTCTGTCAGTATATAGTTTTCTGTCGCTTGCAAGTGCATTTTTTACGGTAAGGTGAGCGTAAAAATCTAGGTAGTTGTACGACGCACCTAAATCAACGTTGAAGTAGCTTGCTTTTTGTACGATTGTTCCATTAATAACCGGATCGTAAGTTGGATTACTGTTGAAAAATTCCGTTTCATCAAGTGTGCTTTGTGCAAAACCAGCATTAATACCAAAAGACAATTGATTCAAATCAATATCATCTCTTGAAAACTTAAGATGATGTGCATAGGCAACACGGATGCCTTGTTGGGCATGGTAACCGTTTTTATCATTGATGACGATAACTCCTAAACCATCTCTATCGGATGCGCTCCAATTGTAACTTACTGTTTGTAAAGCTGGTGCATCTTTTTGCCCAAACCATTGTTGTCTTGCCGTTAAACGTAACTTATCACAACTTGAAGCTCCTGCCATAGATGGATGTAATAAGAAATAGTTATCTGATAAATAATCTGAATATACTGGCAAAATTTCTTGCGAGTAAGCTTGTTTGGCGAACAAAACAAATAATAATAAATAAAGTTTTCTAAAATTCATATAATTCTATCTTTTTAATGTAAAATGTTCTTTAAATTCTTTGGTTGTTGTTGTTTCTAAATATTCCACAGAAAACCAATAATCCGATGATGGTAGCGGGTTTCCGTTGTATGTTCCGTCCCAGCCATCGCCTTGTGGACTTATTTGTTTAATCAATTTTCCAAATCGGTCAAATATATAAATTTTTGCGTTAACTTGGTCAGACAATCCAAATATATTCCATGTATCTTGTATCCCATCGCCGTTTGGTGTAAAATACCTTGGGTAATCAATGGTTTGTACCCCACTAATTACTAACGGATCACAACTTGATTCCAAGCCGCCTTCGGTATCCCAAATGGTTACAAAATGCTCACCAAACGCAACGTTTTCAAACACAGGACTGTCTTGTCTTGGTCCGTTGTCCAAACTGTATTGATAGGTTCCATATCCGTCAATATTTTGAACCGTTAGGGTTTGATTGTTCTCAAAATAATTTGATACTACATACGCTGGCTCTGTTCCCACAACCACCGCTTGACCTGATTGGATCACATCAAACGTAGCTGATACCTTGGAACATCCCGGAGTTACCAAGCCACTTGTGCTGGTCATTACAACCGTATAGCTTCTTGTGGCTCCTGTTGGCTCTGCGGTATCTACCCATAGGGTTGAACTAGTACCAAGTACTGTTGTTGGTGCTCCCGACTCAAACCACTCATAGGTGTAATTTCCTAGTACCGCATTGGTAACTTCTAACAATAACGGACGAACTACAACTTTAGTATCAAAGTCAACACAAATTGTGTTTACTCCGTTTTGGGTTACTATTACTGGCTCTGCCAATTTCTCTACTTGCGCATTGAATGAGGTTAATGCAAAACAGCCTGTGGCATTATTGGTTACGCGTATCCAAACTCTATGGGTATATATCATATAATTTGGTTCGTCCAATATTTGGTTGGTGCCATTTTGGGCATCGGTTTGATTGTCATAAAAAGTAACAGTAAAATCAGTATCCGATTGGGTTCCTAGTACATCATCAACTAAATCATCCAACGGGTAATTAAAGAATCCGTCGTTTGTTAAATCCGTATCACAAGTCACAAAATCAATTGGTGCCGTAGCACTTGGTAACGGATTTATTTTCAACTCAAAACTTCCCGTAGCATTTACACATCCTGTGGCATTGTTTACTATACGCACAAAAATCGTTTGTGGGTTGCTTGTATTCTCAAATGAGGTTGGGGCTGCTATGGCTCCTGTACCGGCTTGTGCTGCTATTTGAGTGGTGTAAAAACTTACCGTAAAGTTCGCTGGCAACTGACTTGCTCCTAAAATTTCGGTTGTTTTGGTTGTCAAATCAAAGAACTCTTTTTCATTGCCTGGGTTGTTAAAATCGCACAACACATACGCACTTATTGATGCTGTTACTGCTGGTAACGGATTAACTATAATTGGTTGTTCAACCAGTACGTAGCAATTTTGATTTAACGAATTTATGAAGTTATTACTCGATACGCGTATCCAAACATTAGCTTTTACGTTGGCTGCTGTTGGCGTTAACAACTCGTTGGTATTGTTTACTGCATCGTTGTAACTTGGATAGTAATGTAAGGTTACAGTGCTATCAGCATTCATAATGTAGCTTTCGTTTTGTGTCAAATCAAATACCTCAAATTGATCTCCTGGTGCATTATCATCACATTTGATTAATGCTGTTGGGTCTGTTTTTGGGGTTGGTATTTTCAAAACTGTTAAGGTCAAAGTACGTTTTGAGATACATCCTGTTGCTTGATTTATCGCTTGAACATAAATGGTTTGGTTGGCAGGAATTGTGTTTACAAAAGCAGTTGGTGTCGTTATCAAATTAGTGTAATTTGAATCGGTATAAAACGATAAGGTATGTCCCGCAACTGTACCAATATAATTAGCTATATCAAAAGTGGTAAACTCATCATTCGGTATCGAATCTGTATCACATACTTTTAATAACGTTGGTGTGGTCAATACTGTTGGCGCATTAACAACCAAGGTAAATGAACCAACTGCATAACATCCTGATGCAATGTCTTGAACGGTGTACCAAATGGTTTGGTTAGTAGCTCCAATAAAATTGGTAGTGATGCTTATTGGGAACTGTAAATTGTCAGCATTGGTTTGACTGTCGTAATATTTTACAATATAATTAGATCCCGCCGTTGGCTGTCCATTCAAAATGATTTGAGTTTGCTCTTCTAAATCAAATGAAGTTTGTCCATTTTGCTGATTGCTATCATAATCACATTCTACAAGTGACGATAAGGTAACTTCCTCTGGTGATGGGTTTACAACTAATTTGATTTCAATTACATTGTAACATCCTTTACTATCGGTGCCTCTTGCATATAAGGTTTGTGTGCCTATTTGATTATTTGGATAATTACATGCTAGTGGTTCTACATTTCCTTGGGCATTAGCTAAGGTAACATGATAGGTTATTGTATAATCTGAATTAGGATCTATTGCTGTTGTTAATGAGCATAAATCAAAAATAGTGTCGCCATTTTGATCAGAATCACAAAGCACATAAGGTGCGGATTGAGCAATAAGCGTTGGCAATGGGTTAACTATTAAATCCATAGTAGAGGTAGCAAAACATCCTGTTGCGGTATTTGTTATTCTAACTCCAATGGTTTGATTGTTTACTTGGGTATTGGTGTAAGTGGCAGTAGTTATCTCATTTGTTGGTGGTTGCTGTTGTGCATCTGCCAAACTTGGGTAAAACTGAACACTCATTGAGGTTTGCCCTTGTAATAATGAACTTATTTGTGAAGCTAAGTTAAAAGGTTCTTTTCCTATATCGGTCTGATCCATATCACACAACTCATACGCTGGAAATGGTGTAAGAACCGTTGGTAACGGATTTACTTTTAATTTAAAGCTTCCGGTAGTATTTACACAACCAGTAGTGTTATTTGTTATGCGAACATAAATCGTTTGTGGATTGATTGTGTTTTCAAATGCGGTAGGGGTAGTAATTTCTGTACCTGCAACTCCTGCTTGTGCTGCAAGTTGAGTAGTGTAAAAAGTTACTGTAAAATCACTTGGCAATTGACTTGCTCCCAAAACCTCTGCGTTCTTGGTCGTTAAATCAAAAAACTCTTTTTGATCACCTGTATTGGTGTTATCACATAATTGATAATCAACTATTGATCCATTTACGCTTGGCAATCTGTTTACTACCAATTGAAACATTACAACTGATGGGCATTGTGGTGCTGCTGGATCAAAAACTCGTGCATAAACTGGTAACCCTCCTGAAGCATTGATACAATACGATGTGTTTGACAAAGGGTTTAAGCCTGATTGCGCATCTGGAAGTGTAACGTGATACGTAATGGTAACAGTAGGATCTAATGTTATTTCAGCATTTTTTGATGCTAAATTAAAACAGTAAATTCCGTCATTATTTAATGTATCATCACAAACCACATAAGGTGTTGGTGTTGAAATATTTGGTGCGCCAACTATCGTGATACTAGCACTTGCCGTAGCGATAGTACATCCGTTTCCGGTGGTACCTATACCAATGGTAAACGGAGACCCTAAGGCGCTTGTTGGTGTTCCTGAAATGGTAAGTGTTGTTCCTGTTACTGATGATGTTACTCCCGCTGGTAATCCCGTCACCGTTGCACCTGTTGAGCCACCTGATAAAGTGTAAGTGATATTCGTTATCGCATTTCCAAAACAAATGGTTTGATTTGCTGTAGTTGCAATTGAGCTTAACGCAATGGCGTGAACTGGGTTGACAGTTATTGTGCCACTTTCAGAAGCTGTCGTACAACTGTTTCCTGTGGTTATAATGCTATATGAAAATGGCGTAGCTGCTGTTTCTGTTGGTGTTCCACTTATGGTTAAAGTTGTTCCACTTACAGATGATGTTACTCCCGCTGGTAATCCCGTAACGGTAGCGCCTGTTGCACCGCCTGATAAAGTATAAGTAATAGCTGTTATCGGGGTGTTGATACAAAGAACCTGACTAGTAGTTGCTGCTGCAGAGCTTAACGCTATGGCGTGAACTGGGTTAACGGTAATAGTACCTGTTGCGGTGGCAACGGTACATGTATTTCCTGTCGTGGTAACGTTATAGGTAAATGCTGTAGTTGCTGTTACTGTTGGTGTACCTGTGATTGTCAAAGTTGTCCCTGTTACTGATGCTGTTACTCCTGTTGGTAATCCCGTAACGGTAGCTCCTGTTGCACCTCCTGATAAGGTATAGGTAATAGGGGTTATCGGTGTATTGATACACGCTATTTGACTAGTAGTTGCTGCTGCAGAGCTTAACGCAATGGCGTGAACTGGGTTAACGGTAATAGTACCTGTTGCGGTGGCAACGGTACATGTATTTCCTGTCGTGGTAACGTTATAGGTAAATGCTGTAGTTGCTGTTACTGTTGGTGTACCTGTAATTGTTAAAGTCGTTCCTGTTACTGATGTTGTTACTCCTGTTGGTAATCCTGTAACGGTAGCTCCTGTTGCACCTCCTGATAAGGTATAAGTGATATTGGTTATCGGTGTGTTGATACAAAGAACCTGACTAGTAGTTGCTGCTGC
>JBILQQ010000026.1:0-31073 GCA_044373115.1 Flavobacterium sp. | reverse complement strand
GGTCCCAATTCGCCTTCCAATTTTGGAAAAACGAAATAACCTTCTGCCTGCGATGCCCATCTTCCTAATGGTCCTTTATTGGACTGTATTCTTTCAAATAAATCTTTTACCATGATAAATAAGTTGTTAAAAAACGATGCAAAAATAGTGAATTTCTTTTTAAACAAATAAAATATTAACAATTCATTTTTCAATGCACCCAATCCCGTCTTCGGCTATAGCCCTCGGCACAAAACTTTTTTTTCTATGCCAGCAAAGGAGCTCCCAAGGTCGCTCTTTGCTGCCAAGAAAAAAATAAGTTTTGTGCCTTCGGGGCTGCCGCCTCAACCGGGGGTGGGGTTTACGTTTCATAAGAAATGTGTACTTTTACAAAAAAAAAGCACTTTATGAAAATCGTCTTTGCATCCAACAACAAAAATAAAATCAAAGAAATTCAAGCACTTCTCCCTGCTGCTATTCAAATTGTAAGTTTGGAAGATATTGGCTGCACCGAAGAAATTCCAGAAACAGCAAACACCATTGAAGGAAATGCGATACTAAAAGCCAACTACGTTACCCAAAAATATGGGTTTGATTGTTTTGCCGACGATTCAGGACTTGAAGTTGATGCTTTGAATGGCGAACCCGGCGTTTTTTCGGCTCGATATGCCGGCGAACCTAAAAATGACGAGAACAATATTGACAAATTGTTAACCAATTTAAAAGATATCGAAAATAAAAAAGCCAATTTCAAAACCGTAATTTGTTTGAATCTCAATGGAAATCAGCATTTATTTACAGGCATCATCAACGGGCAAATTATCAATGAACGAGTTGGTACCAACGGATTTGGCTACGACCCCATTTTTGTAGCCGATGGCTACCAAAAAACCTTTGCGGAGTTAACTTTAGAAGAAAAATCAACCATCAGCCATAGAGGAATAGCTGTAAAACAACTGATTGAATTTCTAAACCAATAACCCTCCATTTTAATATATTTTTTACAACAGTAGCTCTTCATCAACTACTTTAGAAGCCAAAAAGCAAAACACAAAACATTTAACTAATTGATAATCAAAAAATAACAAATTAGTTTATCTCGTTTATTAACCTTACATTTGCACCAAATTTTAAAACTTTATATGAATAAATTTGAACAATTAGGTCTGAATGAGTCGCTACTGCTGGCGATCAAAGATCTAGGATTTGAGAATCCGTCAGAAGTGCAAGAAAAAGCGATTCCAGTACTATTGGAACAAAACACAGACTTAGTAGCTTTAGCACAAACAGGTACAGGGAAAACGGCAGCTTTCGGTTTTCCGCTTATTCAAAAAATTGATGCTGAAGACAGAAGTACACAAGCGTTAATTTTATCACCAACGCGTGAGCTATGCTTACAAATCACCAACGAGATTAAACAATACTCAAAATATGTAAAAGGATTACATACAGTGGCAGTTTATGGTGGTGCAAGCATTACAGAACAAGCCCGAGAAATTAAACGTGGAGCACAAATTATTGTGGCTACTCCAGGTAGAATGCAAGACATGATTAATAGAGGTCTTGTAAACATTAAAAACATCAATTTCTGTATTCTTGACGAAGCAGATGAGATGTTGAACATGGGCTTTTATGAAGACATCGTATCGATTTTATCCGATACTCCCGACGAGAAAAACACGTGGTTATTTTCTGCAACAATGCCTGCTGAAGTAGCACGTATTGCTAAAAAATTCATGCTTAACCCAGCTGAAGTAACTGTAGGGTCTAAAAACTCCGGTTCAGCAACTGTTTCTCACGAATTTTATTGTGTAAACGCGCGTGATCGTTACGAAGCTTTGAAACGTTTAGCTGATGCTAATCCAGACATTTTTTCGGTTGTTTTTTGTAGAACAAAACGTGACACACAAGCTGTTGCCGAAAAATTAATTGAAGATGGTTACAGCGCTGCTGCTTTGCACGGAGATTTATCTCAAGCGCAACGTGATGGTGTAATGAAATCATTTAGAGGTCGTCAAATTCAAATGTTAGTTGCAACTGATGTGGCTGCTCGTGGAATTGACGTTGACAATATTACGCACGTAGTAAACTATCAATTACCTGACGAAATTGAAACCTATAATCACCGATCTGGTCGTACAGGTCGTGCAGGTAAATTGGGTACATCGATTGTAATTATCACTAAAAGTGAAATTCGTAAAATATCTTCAATTGAAAGAATTATTCAACAAAAGTTTCAAGAAAAAACCATTCCATCTGGAATTGAAATTTGCGAAATACAATTGTTGCACTTAGCCAACAAAATTAAAGATACCGAAGTAGATCACGAAATTGACAACTACCTTCCGGCTATTAATGAAGTACTTGACGGGTTAACAAAAGAGGAATTAATTAAGAAAATGGTTTCGGTTGAATTTAACCGTTTTATTAACTACTATAAGAAAAAACGAGATTTATCTGGTGAAAAAGGTGGTGAAAGAAGCGAAAGAAGTTCAGAGCCAAGAGAAATTAGAGCTGGAGATCCTGTTAGATATTTTGTAAACATTGGTTCAAGAGACGATTTTGATTGGATGCAATTGAAAGATTTCTTGAAAGAAACATTGGACTTAGGTCGTGATGATGTGTTTAAAGTGGATGTAAAAGAAGGTTTTTCTTTCTTTAACACAGACGGTGAACACACAGACAAAGTAATGTCGGTACTTAACGGATTTGACCTTAACGGAAGACGCATCAATGTTGAAATTTCTAAAAACGATGGTGGAAGTAGCGGAAGACGTGACCATAACGGCAGAAGTTCTGGTGGTTTTGGTGGCGGTAGAAGCTCTGGAGGCTTTAGAGGCGACAGAAACTCTGGACCAAGAGAAGGCGGATTCAGAAGCGACAGAAACTCATCTCCTAGAGAAGGCGGTTTTAGAAGCGACAGAAATTCATCTCCAAGAAGAGAGCCAGGAGCAGCACAGCGCAGTTCCAGACCTTTCTCTGCAAATGGTGAAAGTCGTCCTGCATCAAATTCATTTGAAGCAGCAAAAACAAGAAGACCAAGAAGAAGCTAACTACTTTTTTTTATAACCTACTAAAGTTCCAATTTTAATTAATTGGAACTTTTTTTTTAGTTATTCTATTCAAATAAAGATATTATTTTACTACTATTTTTAGCCCCACCAAAATAAGTCAAAAATTAGCATGGCTTAAAATAAAAGGAAGTTCTTTATTAAAAGCTTGGGTACCCCGGGCGATTACTTGTCTTCAATTTCTTTAGTAAGTTTATTTGAAATTTCTTTTAACTGTTGATAGGGTAGATTTAAGAGTGAGTTTTTTAAATCTGTTTTGTTTTCGTTAGTGTCAATTAGTTTATGCAGTGGATTGTTTGGAGCAATTGTTTTACCGCTGTCGGGTTTCCACAAAAGTAAATCGTTAGGTTCACATAATAACACTTCACATAAGCGCTCGATGTGATCTAATCTGAATATTCTTGTGTTGCTGTTTAAAAGATTGGTAGCCGCATGATACGTGAATCCGTTTTTTACCAAAAAGGAATAAGGTTTTTCGATACCTCTGGCGTTAAAAATAGGTTTAAGGTTAAGAAATAACATAGTGGTTTTGTTAAAAGTTAAAAATATTTTACAAAAATATACAATGCAGTTATAAAAAATTAAAAAAAAGTTGTTAAAATTTAAAATGCAGTTACAAAAACTTAAAATGTAGTTATAAAAACTTAAAATGCAGTTACAAAAACTTAAAATTCAGTTAGTACATCTTAAAAGTAAGTTGCAATAATTTAAAATGTAGTTATATAAAATTAAAAATAGGTTTAAAAAAGTTAAAACACTTTTGTAAAAAGTACAAAGTTTTTTTCAAAAATTAAAAATTGGTTGGGAGAGGTTTAGGGGCTACGGAAAAATAATTCATTATAGACTGTTTTTTTTTTAGCCACAGATTAGCACAGATTTCACAGATTTTATCTAATTAATTATAGAAAATCTTAGAAAAAATCTCATAATCGTTTAAAAAAATAAATGAAAAGTTTTGGGGAAATACTGTTTATTTTTAAACCATTAAGAAATTAAGTGGCATTAAGATTTAAAAAAGAGGAACTAAATCCTCTTGAATTGCTAACAAAAACTTTTTGATACACCCATAAGGGGTGTGAACGTAATTGGTTCCGTTCAACCGGAGTTTGACTCTATGATTTTATTTTATTTGTATTCGGTGATTACAATTTATTGCTCGGCTTTCAGCTGCAATGAAACTCTAGCTGTTAGTGGCTGGCTTTGTCTTCATCTTCCTCATTTAATAGTTTTTCTAAACCAAATAATTCTGCAACCAAATGATGAACTTTAGTACATGGGTTATGATTGGCATAATCAAATCTACCCTCAAATTCAACCTCTAGTTTAGTTGCGAATTTTATTGCTAATTCTAGGCTTCCATTTTCTTTTAGATAATTGTACATTTTCGTACTATTCTTTTGGTATTCATAATCATTCCCTAAGAAAGGCTTTAGATTCCCTTCTATTAATTTTTGATACATTTCTCGATTAATAGCAGTATTGTAAAAGTGGAAATGTAATAAATACCAAAGTTCAAAAGCTTCATTTGTCCATGCGCATCCAATTTCAGGCACATTGTTTTTGCAAAGATTAATAGCTTCGTTAAAGTTATCTGGTTCAAAACTATCTCTGTCAAATACAACCCATATTTTATCAATTGAAAGACTAGTTTGGTCTTCTAGTCTTTCTTTCATTTTTATAGATTCTTCAACTAACGAAAGTGTATTTCGACCAGTTCCTTCAATATCAATTCTGCAAGATGTTAAAACACCTTTTGGTAAGTCTTTTTTTAAAGATTCAAAATAGTTCGGTTCTGTTTTTTCTCCTTCACAAACAATTAAAAAATATTTTCGTTTATTCTTAGTATTTCTTGTTCTTTTATGTTCCTCTCTTCCTAATCTTTTCTGAATGTGATTTGGAATTTTTACTTTTCTAGCCATTCTTTTATAGTATTTGAAACATTACCAATAAAAGGAACAGCCCCATATTTTCCTTGAATATAATCCTTTTCGAACATTCTGTCTTTTCTTATAGTAATTCCGCCATCTCCTTTATATTCAACTAGTGAATATAAGTTAGATGAAAAGTTTTTATCCTTTTCAATAAAATAAATTTGGTCTCTTCTAAATTTACCATAAGAGAATAAATTAGTATCGTGAGTTGAAAAAATTAGTTGTGCATTTTTTGGATTGTGTTCGGAAGAATTAAATAATCGAGTAATTGATAATGTTAATAATGGGTGCAAACTAGCATCTAATTCATCAATTACCAATACACCACCATCTGTAAGCACATCAAAAATAGGTCCCGAAATATTAAAAACTTTATTTGTTCCAGTTGATTCTTGACTACGCATATCAAATTCTACATCTGTGAAAGTATCATCTAGTGGATTTCTTTTTTTATGTGAAGTTTTTACATCAACAATTTTTTTACCCTCTAAGTCAGACACTAACTGTTTTACAATATGTTCTGGCATATCGTCAGGAATGTCATTTGTATTAAAGTCTTTTTTCTTAATATCTACATTGTCAAAACCAAGATCTAAATCATTGTAAAATGATTGAAGCAAATGTTTGCTTTCCTTTTTTTCAAGCATTTGAAATGTTACTGCTTTGTATTTTTCATGACTTAATCCTGAAATGATAATGAAGTTATTAAACCACATCATAATTTGGCTAGCAAGTTTACCATTAAATTGGTCAATTACTGCTAGAAATAAAGCATTATCTCGTGTTTTTTCCTCTAAATCTTTAGCCTCTTTATATAGAGGATTTACATCGATTCCATCATTCTCTCTAACAAAAAGATATTTTTCAACATTTTTTTTTGCTTCCATTAGCCATTCAGCTTTAATCTCTGAATTTGTTAATTCAAAACCATAACGATACTTCATTTTGTTTAGTAAAAAAGTAACTTCGAAGAATGATGGTTCATTTTCAGATATTGTATCTAGTAAAAATGGTTCAATATTTAAATCAGAAGTGGAAGATTTTTCGAATGATTGAAATACAATTCTACGCATGGTAGACATAGCTTTTATCAAATTACTTTTTCCACTTGAATTTGCACCATAGATCACCGCACCTTTTAGGACTTTATGTCTTTCAGTGTGAATTAAATTAATATCTCCAAAATCAGTAATACTTGTTGCTTTCATATCGAGACAAACTTCGTCTTTAATTGATAGAAAATTCTTAACTCTGAATTCTAATAGCATTGTGTTTAATTTTTATACAAAAATACACTAAAATGCATTAATATGAGAAATATTCTCAAATTATTTCATTTTTATTGTATGTTTCTGTTTTTTTTTAAGCTTGCCACTAACGTCAGACTGTGAAAAAACCTCACAAACTTTCAAACAAAAACAGAAAAAAGTTGGATGAAAAACTATTTTTAGTTCAACTCATTATTAAATTTATGGTTTTCTATTCGGTGATTTTAATTCATTGCTCGGTTTTCAGCAGCAATGAAAGTTTAGGTGTTGGTGGATAGTGCCTTTATTTATAACTTGGTTTATAACTTTATTGCAAGTTCTAATTTTCCACCCAAACCTAATTCTACAATTTTTTGTAAAGTTGAAAATCGTACTTCTTTTACATTGTTTTCAATTCTTGAAATATAAGATTTTGTTGTTCCGCTTTTATGAGCAAGTTCTTCTTGTGTTAAACCTTTTTCAATTCTCGCTTCATGAATTAATGCGCCAAGTTTAAACTGATCGTAACCTTTTTCTAATTTATCACGCTTTTCAGTTCCTGTTTTGCCATAAAATTCATCTTTGAATTCAGCAAGAGTTTTTAAATTATTTGTTTTCGCTTTACTCATAACTTTTATTTTTATTGGTATTCGTTGATTACAATTCATTGGTCGGCTTTCAGTTGCAATGAAACTCTAGCCGTTAGCTGTAATCTTTTCAACTTTCCCACGTTATGTAATCCAAAGTTCCATCTTGGTTAATATTCAATACTAAAAGTTGATTACTAGGTTCTCCATCAATATCAATTGAATAATCAAAAGTTGCGAAATAAGATTCTTGCGGATAAATCCCCACTCTTATTAAGTTTAGTTTCTCCATTAAAAGAATATTTTTCGGTATTTTCTGATTTCTCAAGTCAATTATTCTTGCTAATTCATCTTCGTCAAGTTCATCTAAATAGAAGTTCAGATAATCTGATGTCATACTCACATCCTGTTTAAAGTCCGCTTTTATATAATTACGATTTTGATTGTCAAATTCAGGTATTCTGTATACAAATTCAATAATTTGATTAAATTCTGATTGATTTGTTAATTCAGTTTCGAAGTTTAAATCCAAGTTTATTTCTCTTTTACCAAACTTTAGTTTCCAATCGTAATAATCCTCTAATTTTTTATAATTAATTTTCGAAAAATCTGGCTTTTCTAAAATTTGGATTTCTCTGTTACTGATTTCAGTTTGTTTTTTGTTTTTTGTAAAAAAGTCAAATATTCCCATTTTTAGTCATTTTTTTTTTAGATAACAGTTAACGTCAGACTCTGAAAAAACCTCACAATCTCTCAAACAAAAATAGGGAAAAAGTTTGGATGAAAAACTATTTTTAGTTCAACTCATTTTTAAATTTATGGTTTTCTATTCGGTGATTTTAATTCATTGCTCGGCTTTCAGCTGCAATGAAAGTTTGGATGTTGGTGGATAGTGCCTTTATTTATAACTTTATTGCAAGTTCTAATTTTCCACCCAAACCTAATTCTACAATTTTTTGTAAAGTTGAAAATCGTACTTCTTTTACATTGTTTTCAATTCTTGAAATATAAGATTTTGTTGTTCCACTTTTATGAGCAAGTTCTTCTTGTGTTAAACCTTTTTCAATTCTCGCTTCATGAATTAATGCGCCAAGTTTAAACTGTTCGTAACCTTTTTCTAATTTATCACGTTTTTCAGTTCCTTTTTTGCCATAAAATTCATCTTTGAATTCAGCAAGAGTTTTTAAATTATTTGTTTTCGCTTTACTCATAACTTTTATTTTTTATTAATGGAATTCGTGATTTCCAATTCATATTCTTTTTTTATTTTTAATGCTTTTTCGATTTCTTTTTTTGGTGTTTTCTGTTCTTTCTTTTGGAAACCATTTGCAAGAACGATTAATTTTCCTTTGTCAAAAAAACAGAATATTCTAAAAATATCACTTCCTTGTTTTACTCTTATTTCATATAATCCATCAGTATTTTCAAGATGTTTTAAATAAGTTTCTGGAATTTTTTCTAAATGTTCAATCAATTCCAAAGTCCAAGTTATTTTATCTTGAACCTTTTCACGTTGTTTTACAAAAAATTCTATAAAGTAATCTTTATAAAATGTTACCGTTCTTATTTTCTTTTCTTTTTCCACATGACAAAATTAATAAAGTTGCGCTAAAGTACAACAATATAATTAAATTATTTAAAAAATAAATTCAGAATTTTGTATTTACGTAGATTTTTTTGGCATTTCCACTAAAGTCAGACTGTGAAAAAACCGCACAATCTTTCAAACAAAAATAGCAAAAAGTTTGGATAAAATACTGTTTATTTTTAAACCATTAAGAAATTAAGTGGCATTAAGGATTTGCATACACTTCATAAAAAAAGAGGAACTAAATCCTTTTGAAATTATAACAAAAAACTTTTCGATAAACCCATAAAGGGTGTGAATGTAATCGGTTCCGTTCAACCGGAGTTTCATTGCTCGGCTTTCAGCCGCAACGAAACTCTAGCTGCTAGCAGCCGTTTTTTATTCAGTTTTTAAATATAATTCAAAGTTTTTTTCTAAATCATAAGTGTCATATTCAAATTTGTTACTCCAACAATTTAAAATTCCACTATTGATTAGTTGATTGTTTTTATTAATTTCAATAATTCTTTCATGGATTCGTTTGCTCGGTTTATAATTGTATTTCTCAATCATATACTTTAATGTTCTAGCAAATAATAAACGGCTAGTTGGGCTTACACAATACAATAACGTTTCCATCGCTTCATAATCTTTGTTGATAATAAAATATCTTATATGGTCAAAAGTTTGTTGTCCAAGATTATATTCAAAATAGTATGGTTCTCTAAATTCTCCATTACTATAAACATCAGTAAAATAATTTAAAGCTGTTTTTCTTCTATAATTTTGGTCGCTAGATTCTATAAATAGATTCTTGTTTTTGATGTTCTTTAGGTTTTCAGTAAATGTTTTTTCAAATGTAGCTTTTCCATTTTTGCATTCTAATTTGAAATTTATTTCTGGAATTAGATAATCTTTGATTAATCTATCATCAAAATCAATAGTTATCCGCATTTTAAGAATTAAATTATTTTCAGAAATGAAATCGATGTTGTATGAACCAGAACCTTTCCAAATCTCAACTAAAGTTGATTTTACGCCATTTTCTAATTCAAAATTAGTTACTTTAGAATGTTCTTTTTTATATTTATAATTAGGCATTATTTTTTCGAATTCCTCAATAGTATTTACTTTTTTAGTAACAATATTCAGATTGTTTTTTATAATATCTAAATTCTCCAATAGCCAATCTTTATCAACAGGTTCTCTTAAAGTATCTGAATAAACTTTGCACAAAGAATAAACATTATCAATTCGCAAACTATCAATTTTAGTTTCTTGGCTAAAAAGATAAATTGGAATTAATAGAGTAAATATGTTAAATAAAATTTTCGTCATAAAATGGCTGCCAACGTCAGACTGTGAAAAAACCTCACAATCTTTCCTACAAAAATAGGGAAAAAATTGGATGAAAAACTATTCTTAGTTCAACTCATTTTTAAATTTATGGTTTTGTATTTGGTGATTTTAATTCATTGCTCGGCTTTCAGCTGCAATGAAACTCTAGCTGTTAATAACAGTTATTATTCTTCAACAATTAAGTAGATTAAGAAAAATTCCGAAATTTTATATTTTTCATACCATTTTTCAACATCAATATTCCCTTTTGATACTTCACAATATCCTAAATTGCCTTTTTCTGGATTGTCATTTGGCGGTGTAATTAAGGCAATTTGTGTTTCTTTTCCAATTTCAAAATTAATCTTTTCATCACCTCCAGTTACTTCTCTGAGTAACATTGTACCATCTTTAAATTTTTTATTAACCTCAAAAATTTGTTTATTAAAAAATCCAGGAAAGAAAAAAGCAATCTTTTCATTGTTTAGTATATGTTGGGTTATTAAAGAGAATTTAAAATCTTTTTTAATCGTAGGTAATCCTTCTCCCTTAGTGTTAATGACAATTTTTTCAATTTCAATTTTCCCGTTTTTATATTTACATAGAGTAATTTTAAAATTTTTCCCAATTAATTTTTCTGAATTTGTAAAACTAAAATCGAGTTTGTCAATTCCAAGAAAATTTTCCATTACATATTCACGATTATCTTCAGGATAATCAAATTTAGAAATCATTTGAATTTTTTCTTCTTGACTATAAGTTGTTATAGAAGTGAGAATTAAAGTTATTAATAATAGTTTCTTCATTTACGTTTTTTTATAATTGTTGCCAACTTCAGACTGTAAAAAAACCACACAATCTTTCCTACAAAAATAGGGAAAAAGTTGGATGAAAAACTATTTTTAGTTGAACTCATTATTAAATTTATGGATTTGTATTCGGTGATTTTGATTCATTGCTCGGTTTTCAGCTGCAATGAAAGTTTAGGTGTTAGAAGATGTAGTTATATTCCAGTTTTCTTATCTATTAAATTAATTGTACTCTTTGAAAAGAACAAAAATGTTCCCAATCCAAAAAATATAATAAACGTAATTATTAACTGTAACAAAATATAATCCAAATATATTGGCTGAAATTTCTTTAAATAATTAAAGATTGGGAATTGGAAATAATTTACTCCAAAACAAATAATAAAAACTATTAAACTGTTAATTAATGACCATTTTTTTTTGAATGAAACAATTAATGAAATGATTATTGCAATTAATAATCCAATTAAAGTTGCCATTTTTGGGATTGCAGTTAAACTCCATGCATCTAATGCGTTAATTCCATAATGTGTAAAATCTTTAATTACATTTTCTACACCATTTTTGTAGACAATTTCTAAAGTACTAATATTATAAATCCAGGTTATAGTTCGAAATAAAATTATGCAGCAATATGCAGCAAAAAAATGTATTGTAATTTGTAAAAAATTTATTTTTTTCATTTGTTGCATTAAGTTTTGAATTCGTCCCAGTTTTTAGAGCATTACTCCCAACGTCAGACTGTGAAAAAAACTCACAATCTTTGCGACAAAAATATAAAAAAAGTTGGATGAAAAACTATTTTTAGTTCAACTCATTATTAAATTTATGGTTTTGTATTCGGTGATTTTAATTCATTGGTAGGCTTTCAGCTGCAATGAAAGTTTAGTTGTTATGTGACGCCTTTATAATTTAGCTTTCCATATTCTGTTTTCTATGTCCATTATGAACACTTCTTTAGTGTCAACTTTCAGAATTCTCTTTCGAATAATCTCTTTTGGAATGGAAATTATGTGTTTAATTTCAAAGAAGTCATTTTTATATTCTAAAATCTGAATATTAAATGCTTCATCTGTTCCAGGATTATTTAAAACAATATACTTTTCAGTATTTTCTACTCTCAACGGATAACCTTCGAGTATTAATTGTCTGCAATTTTTGGTTTCCAATAAAATATATTTCTCTGAATTATATTCTGTTTTTTGAATTACTATGATTGAGTTTTTAATTATTCCAAGTTCTTCAAATTTCACGAAATTTTCGTCAGAATCGTTATCTGAAAATTCTATTACTTTCTTATTTTCACATTCAAAAGACAAAGTATTACGACCACGATACTTTCTTTCATTTTTGGTCATAGATATTTCTTCAAACTTTTGTTTTGAAATTGAGTCATTCACTTGAATAAATTTATTCTGTGAATAAACATAAAAGCTTGAAAGTAAAAATAGAAAAGTGTATTTTCTCATAGTTTTCTGATAAGGTGTCACATAACGTCAGACTGTGAAAAAACCTCACAATCTTTCAAACAAAAATAGTAAAAAAGTTGGATGAAAAACTATTTTTAGTTCAACTCATTTTTAAATTTATGGTTTTGTATTCGGTGATTTTAATTCATTGATCGGCTTTCAGCTGCAATGAAAGTTTAGGTGTTAGAGGATGCAGTTATATTTCAATTTGGATTTTTACTTTTCCACCTAACCCTTTTTCGACAATGTCGAACAAAGTCTTTAGTGTCAAGTTACTTCCGTTATTTTCAATTCTTGATATATATTCTCTTTTCTTGTCAACTAAATCACCAAGTTCAGTTTGCGTCAAATGTTTTTCTTCACGAGCTTTTTTCAAAAGTATTCCAATTTTAAAGCCTTGGAATTCTCTTTCAAGTTCGTCACGTCTTTCGGTTCCTTTTTCACCGAATACATCATTTTTAATATCTTTCCAACTTTTAGTTTCCATAATTATTTAGTTTTTTCAGAATAATATTTTGTCATTAATCGTAACGCTTTTTCCAATTCATTTTTTGGAGTCTTTTGTGTTTTCTTTTGAAAGCCATTTAATAAAATTACGAGTTTTCCATTGTCGAAAAAGCAAAATACACGCCAAATATTTGAGCCAAGTTGAATTCTTGCTTCGTATAAACCATTTGTTCCTTCCATTGATTTTAAATAATTTGACGGAACTCTTTCTAAAGTTTCAATTGCCTCAATTATTTTAAATATTTTATCTTGAACCTTTTGCGGTTGCTCAAGTAGAAATTCTTCAAAGTGATTTTCGTATGCTATAACTTCACGTACTTTCATTTTTCAAAGGTAACTTAAAAGTTACTAATTTTCCAAAAAAAAATCTGATTTTCTGTTTTTACACGAATTTTGAGACTATATCTGCCAACGTCAGACTGTGAAAAAAACTCACAATCTTTCTAAAAAAAATAGCAAAAAGTTTGGATAAAATACTGTTTATTTTAAACCATTAAGAAATTAAGTGGCATTAAGGATTTGCATATACTTCAAAAAAAAGAGGAACTAAATCCTCTTAAAACCAAACAAAAAACTTTTCGATAAACCCATAAGGGTGTGAATGTAATCGGTTCCGTTCAACCGGAGTTTCATTGCTCGGCTTTCAGCCGCAACGAAACTCTAGCTGTTAGCAGAAGCCTTTATCTTTTCAAGGTAAAATGCCCTCGATATTCTTTACCATCTTCTCTTGTAACTATAAACCAATAATCATCGGAAGGAAGCTCATATTCATTATATTTTCCATCCCAAGAATTGGTGTTGTTTAGTATTTTTAGTAACTTTCCATAGCGATCAAAAATATTCACTTTTAATCTAGGTTCAATGTAAGAAAATTTAATTGACCATGTATCATTATATCCGTCACTATTTGGAGTGAAAAACTTTGGGTACATAAGTAAAAATATTTCATCTTCAGTAACACCACATCCATTTTTATCACGAACATAAACTGTATATGATCCACTAATTAATCCAGTAAAAACATTACTGTCTTGATAATTAAAGCCATTTATTGAAAATTCATAATTTCCGTAGCTGTTTGAACTTGTATTTACAGTTATTATATTTTCGTTATCTGTCCAATCTTGTGTTTCTATATTTGTAATTTTAGCAACATTTGACAGCACAACTGTAAAATTTTTTGTGGTGGAACAAATAGTAGTTCCATAGTTTTTTGTTACCGTTACTGAATAATTTCCTGCAGTAGTTACAGTTATACTTTGTAAAGTAGATCCTGTTGACCAACTATAGCTATTAAAACCAGAACCTGCATTAATAGTTATATTTTTATTTTCGCAAATAGGTACAATATCATTAATAGAAATTACTGGTTTGTTGACCAATGAAAAATTTAGTTTAACGATTTGATGACAACCATTTGATGAAGTAATTCTAACAAAAAAAGTGTGATCTCCAGTTGTTAAATTATAATTTGATACTGTGGGAATCAAATCCGTATTTGTTTGATTAATTGCTCCAGTATTAGAAGAATAGTATTCAAAAGTACAATTTGTTGTATTTGAAATTAGATTAGTGTTGTAACTTGATAAATTAATTATTTCGGAACCATCATTTAAATTATCACAAATTGTTTCAGTATAATCATTTGCATTTAAAGTGCTAATTAAATTCACTGTAACAGCCAATCGATTAACACTTTCACAATAATTTATTGTTTGTGTGGCATAGTAAGTACTACCATTCAATAATGGAGTTGTACTTGGAATCACTGTTGTACTTGAATTAGAATTAGAATTATACCAATTCAAATTAGTACCATTTGTAACAATATCATTTAGCGTTGGATTTTGAGTTGAACAAAAATTTTGGATTGTAGTTCCTGTCGGTGGTGGCGTATTTTGGATGTTAATTGAAACGGGAGTTCTTAAACTTTCGCAATTGTTAATTGTTTGAGAAGCATAATAAGTTTGCCCATTTGTTAAACTAGAAGTATTTGAAAGCAAATTTCCACCTATAACGGCATCATACCATTTTATGTTTTGTCCAGATATAACAATAGAGTTTATTTCTGCATTTTGTTGAACACAAAAGGTTTGCGGTGATGTTACAGAAGGTAATGGAACAGAATTTATGGTTACATTTATTAATGTTTTATTGCTTTCACATCCATTTACTGTTTGCGTAGCATAATAATTAGTGTTGTTTTGCAAAAGTGTATTCGTAGGTAAACTATTAGTGTCAGTAAGTGAAGAATACCATTTTATATTTTGACCAGTAGCAATTAGATTAGAAATTGTAGCATTTATGTTTTCACAAAAGATTTGGTTTGTCGAAATAGGAGCAGCAGGAGTTTGAGTTATTGTTACCGTTACTGCTAATCTTTGACTTTCAGGACAACTTCCAATTTGTTTTGACGCAAAGTAAGTTTGACCATTTAATAAAGGCGTTGTATTGTTTAATTGATTTGTAGCAGTTGCAGATTCATACCATTTTATAGAACTAGAATTTGGAGTTAAGTAGCTAATTGTTGGATTTTGTGACGAACAAAATGTTTGATAATTATTTCCATTAGGCATATTTGAATCACATATTCCTAATTTCAAAACGAATCCTCCACCCCTAAATGAACTCATTAAATACTGAGTTGTTGTACTTGGATCGAAATCTTGTTGGTCACTAAATCTTCCTCCTATTAATATATTATTTTCATAATCAGAAAATAAACTTAAACCTCCATATACAATATTTTTGAAGTCAATAAAACTTCCTGAAGTATTTAACTTTACAAGTATTCCTCCTTGATTAATTGATGTATTATTAGTAGGAAAAATTTGATTAGAATTATTTAAAACAAATGTTTGTCCGTTAGCATATAGTAAAATTATCAATTCATTATTAGTATTCATTGCTATGGACTTTATCACTTGTTGTTCATTACCATAAATAGGCACATTCCAAATGTGATTACCATTAGTATCAATTTTAAATACTACACATTCCGAACCATAAATAGTTGGTAAAAGAATATTTTGTCCATTAAAATTTGTAGAAAATGAGCCTACATAATTTGTAGTAAAATAAATATTGTTAAGAGCATCAATTTTTATAGACTTATCTTCACCACTTGTCCCAGCACTTACCGTATTTCCTAAAATTTGATTCCAGAGTCCTTGTCCATTACTATCTAATTTACATATAAAATCTGAATAATAGCTGCTAACATATGCTACATTTGAGAACGTCATATTGTACATAAAATTCCCTCTTATAATAATGTTACTTGAGCTATCACAAACTATAGAATGCGGATAAATATTGTTTCCTTGAATTAATTTTTCCCAAATGAAATTACAATTAGGATTTGATTTAATCACAAAAATATTATTATTCAGGGTACTGTTAGAACCAACAACTCCTGTAGTTATTATATTATTATTACTATCAATGGAAGATTCTTTAGCAAAATAACTTGGATAAAAATTTCCATTTAAAAAGCTCCCATTTAAGTCTAACTTTATAATAAAGCTTCCTGAATTACCTGAAGGATTATTAATTATAAATTGATTTATAGGGTCAGGATTAAGATCTATCATTTGACCAGAAGTAACTCCAGTTATAATTAAATTTTCATTTTGGTCTAAAATTACTGAACTTCCTACACCATTTCCATTTGATATTATTTGTTTCACCCATAGAAAATTTTTAAACTTATCTAATTTAATAATGAATCCATCAAAAAGAGTTGTAGAAGAGGTTAAAATATTATTGTTTTGACTATCATCAAAATCAAAAGTACCCCCAAACGAACCAGTCGCATATATGTTTCCTTGGCTATCTGTTACAATCGACCTAATACTTGCAGGATAAATTGTTGAAACCTCCCTAGTTTGATAAGCCCATTGAAAATCTTGCGCAAATGTTATATTGTGAAAGCAAATAAATATGATAATTAATAAGTATATGTTTTTCATTAATAAAAGTTAAATTTAAATTTTAGTTTTTTAAGGTTTCTGCTAACGTTTTGCAGCTACCCGAAGGTGGCGATTTCGAAGCACTTCACTGTCAACTAAGCACAAACTTTGAAAGAAGTACAAAGCTTGATTTAACCACTGAACCGCCACTTTTGGGTAGGTGCTGTTAGCTGCTGTATGTTTTGAGTAATTGTTTTGTTTTATGTTCAAGTCCTTGTGATTTTATCATTTCTGTTACCTTACTAACTGCGATGTCCTTATGTCCGTTTGCATCAAATACTTTCAATGTCCCAGTAACAACTAACTCAACAAATTTAAAATAGTGTTCTGAAAATGGCGTATGATTATATGCCTTCCATAAGTTTACTGCGGGCAAGAATAATTTATAAAAATCATTTATCTCTGTTTGTCCGTTTGAAGGGATGTATTGAAATCCAGTCCATAATAACTCATAAAGTCCTTTCACTTCTGTTTCGGTCGTATAAACTTTTGTTGAAGTGTCGAGCTTGTCAAAAAGGTCTTTTTCAAAAACAATTCGAGGTCCTTTAATTTTACTTTCAAGTCCAACAGCTCTCACAACAGCTTTGCCGGCTAAGTTTGCAATTTTTTGAGGCTTGCTGTTAACTATTCCCATAAGTTCAATTGGAATTGCTTCCCCTAACGCAATACCACCCCTGAATAATGTCGGATACCAATTCTCTTCAATAGCTGTTTCGTCATTGAATTTATGAACTACTTTGGTCGGATTACTTGGGTCTTCAGGATTTTGATATTGTCTTGAAGTAAACGTGAAACATTGTAACACAAAAGAACCAAGTTGTTTTAAAAATAAGTTTGGGTCGTCAGATGAAATAAAAACACTGTCTGAAAATGGAAGAAAATGGTTGAAACTATTTACAGAATGTCTTGTCGCTAAGTCTTGTAAAATTGGGTTTGAATAAGATGCTGGAGGATGAACAAGGTCGTCCGTGATTTTAGTTTCAAGAATTGTCCTGTATGTCGTGAAAGCCAATAATGCGTCCTTTGTATTTTCTCTAACGTGGTTTGAGAAAGCTAACAAGTCTAAAAATGCTGCCGATTGTTCTTGTGTCATTGTCAATATTATTTATTCTGTTTCTGGCGTGTCCACATATAGCAGCTAACTCTTTTATATGCTCAGTTTTTTGCTTATTAGTTGAGCATATCTATCTATTTGTGAATGCTTTGCTCAACTATTATTGCGTATTATTTTTACAAATCCTCAAACGGACTTTTAATTTATGGATGCTTTTCGTCACAAATAAATGTAGCTTTTGTAACCAACTATTTTACTCTTTAATATGTTCAAAAATAGCATTCAATTTTTCATTATTCTTTACATCATATTTAGTTGTGGAAATAATTTTCTGCATATTCTTTTTTCGTTCGGCTGTCAATGGGTGTGAACTAATAATTTTTGGTATGTACACATCATGCTCTTTTTCCAATTGTTCAAATAATTGGATCATTCCGTTTGGATTCATTTTGTTGTCCATTAAAATTTTTAAACCTTGTTCGTCTGCTTCTTGTTCAAAACCTCGTGAATAGGATAGTGAATGTAGTTGTTGCGCATTGTCTGCCACAACAGCCATGACACCGTTAACATCACTTAAAAGCAAAGAAACTACCATGTAACCTGCCAGATTTCTACAAAGCATTTTTGTTGAATGGCGGTAGTTAATGTGAGAGGCTTCGTGACCTAATAATGCGGCAAGTTCCTCTGAAGATTTCATGTCTTTTAAGATGGCTGAAAACACCACAATTTGTCCGTTGGGAAGTGCAAAAGCATTTACTTCTTCTGATTCAACAACTGCAAACCGAAGTGGTTTTTTATTTTTTAAATTTAGTTCTGCCGCAAATTGTTCTAAATATTTGGTTTTGGTGGAGTCTATTTCATTTTCATCTAAAAAAGCATCCATAAACACATTTCCAATTTCGTTGTCAAAACTTTCTGGCAAAAGAGCCACCGATTTTTCTGCAATGGATGGTAAAACAAAGAAATAAGCAAGTACAATTAAACCAAGCATTCCTACTGCAATTGCAGTAATCTTTGTTAGTCCAAGATGCATCAAGCGTGTGTGGACATCAAGTTGCTTGTTTTGTTTCATTACGGCAAAAAAACGTAGGGAAAAATCTTTATCTTCAATTTTAAGTAGTGCTCCCGAATAGTTTTTGTTTCTGATTTCGAGCAAATTTCCGTATTGTTCAAATTGCAAATCGTCAAGATACCAAACAAACGAAATCCCGTCTGCTGTATGCAAACGGGGTTTGTTCGATTTTTCATTAAAAACAAGCGTTATTTGTTGTGAGGAAGACGATTTTCCGTCAAAATATTTTGCCTCTAATGTATTATTTGTCATTATGCTAAATCTATTTCAAAGAAATCCATAGCATCTTCACCTAAGGCATTTTTGTATTCTTCTTCGGTTTGATTTATATCTTCTATGTTTATGTCGCCTTCCATTTTTATATTATCCCAAATAAATTTTTGTGTACGCATTTCTGCCCAAGCAGCTCCAAAACCTAGTGTGAAAAACGTAATTAACAGATTGATAATTAAAAGTTCGAAAAAACCGCCACCTGTTGCAGTTGAATAGCATTTGATTTTTTGATCGTCTTTAGTCATTTCCATATTGTCAATGTAATAAGCAAAAATGTCACTTTGCCACCAAAAACTGTAAATACCAAATGTAATAAGTGTAAGTAAATATCCTTTAAAGATGATCCAAAAATATTCACCACCTTCTGCTTCATTTGAAAACGCAACATTTCCGTAACGAATATTTTGGTGTGTGTATCTACGAATGTTCATTTCCAACCAAAAACTGTAAATACCTAACGTAACGATTGTTAAAAGCACCCATTTATAGAAGTTTATAGCCAGTTCTTTTTGATTACCTCTATACCCAAAACGTACTCCGCGATAGGATGTTCTGCTCATTTTGTATCGTAAAGATCCGTGAATAGCAAACGGAATAATCGCAAAAATGCAAAGATATATAGCGAGTAATGCAAGTACAGGTGATTTAAGCATGGTGAAGATTATTGCATATATTGCAATTATAATAAAATACAATAAAATGATTTTAATAAATCCTTTAAACATTTCTTTTCCTGTTCCTGCAAAATGAAAACGTTCGTTGTTTAATTCGGTTTGCCCATAAATATAACGAAGTTTTTTAGCTCTTGCCCATGGATAATAAAGGCCAAGTGTTACTAATGTTAAAAGCCAATTGACTATCATAATTGAAAAGAATTCGGAACCTTTCCCGTGAAATTCGAGGGAATAGTTTTGTGATTGTTTAGTGTCTTGTGTCATGGACGTTTTAGTTTAATTATTTTATAATTTTGCCTCCACTTTCGGCTTTCGGCTACTCCGTTTATTATCTTGTATTTTAACTAATTTACTTACTTAAATTTATTTTAAACTTTTTGAGGACATGGTAGCATGTTTTCAAAAAGTTTTTGATGATTTATCTTTTTTTCAAAAATATTAAAAAAAATTTAATTTTAATGTAGAATTTTTTCTACACGAATAGAACAAAATTTCTTCTGAAAAACAAAACGTGAAGTCTAGCCCCGACAAAGCCGATATCCTCCCGATGTCCCGAAGGGCGAGGGAGATAAAGGCGATGGCGGGACAAGGTGGCTTTTGAAAACGGGTTGTGTGCTTCTAATTTTTGGAAATGATAGCTATATTGTTGATTGTTGAATTAATTGGTTTTTAAAAATGTAGGATTGACATAATTTGAGCTGTTTTTGGGTGGGTTTTGTTAATTTTCTTATAATAATTGAATAAAGACATGATTTATCCGCGATACTTTTTTACTTTTAAACTTTCAAATCGACGTATGAAGTATTTTGTAGCATTTTTTATAACATTTTTAGGCAGTTTTGCTTATTCGCAAGAGACCGTTTTACAGGATAAAGTAAAGGGTACAATTATTAATGCCGCTACGGGTAAGGGCCTCCCGAATGTAAATATTATTAATGTTAATAAGGTTAAAGGAAGCGTTTCGAACACGAATGGTTATTTTGAAATTGATGCGGATTCATTTGATACGCTTCATATTACGATGGTGGGTTATCAAAATATTAAAGTGAAAGTGACCAATGACTGGATTAAAAATGGGGATGCAAAGATAAAACTAACCGAAAAAGCGATTGCATTGGAAGAAGTGGTGGTTAGAAAATATAAACTTACGGGGTATTTGGAGGTGGATACTAAACTGATTCCGTATAATGAGAATTACAGGTACAGTATTTCAGGATTGCCTAATGCGTATGAAGGAGGAGAATATTCGCCTGGGGCTTTTTCAAGGGTGATGAATTCAATTTTTAATCCGGCAGATATGCTGTATAATTTTTTTGGTAAAAAGCCGAAGGAATTACGCCGATTGAAAGAAATGAAGAAAGACGACACGGTTAGAAATTTGCTTGAAACAAAATTTGACCGAGAAACTATTGCGGCACTGCTAGGTGTTGATAAAAATGAAATCCCTGAAATTTTGCAGCGTTGTAGCTATTCCGAAGCTTTTATTCAAACTGCCAATGACTTACAAATTCTTGATGCGATTGGCGACTGTTATGAACAGTATAAGGTGTTAAAAAAGAATTGATTATTTAAATGCAGCGGTATCGTTTGATTTGGTTGGTTTTGTTTTCACTATTTTTTGTATTGATGCTCAACATTACATTAAAGTATGTTTCGTTTGAAAGTGATGTTGCTTTTTTGCAAATTAAACAAACCGAAGTTAAGTCTATTTCGCTATATATTTACATTTTTTATGTTCATGTAATTACTTCAATAGTTACTTTATTAGCTGGTTTTACTCAATTTAACAGCTTGATTACAAGACGTTTTCCGAAAATTCATGTGGCACTTGGCAGGATATATGTTTACACTGTACTCGTCGTTGCGGCGCCTTCGGGCATTTATATTGGATGGTATGCAAATGGCGGAATAACCTCAAAAATTGCATTTATCAGTTTAGGTATATTGTGGTGGTTATTTACATTGATTGGTGTTTTGAAAATAAAAAGAAAGAACCTCATTTTACATTCTAAATGGATGCACAGGAGTTTTGCCTTGGCTTGTTCAGCAATAACTTTACGACTATGGAAAGTTATTTTGGTATATTTATTGCAGCCATCGCCAATGGAATTGTACCAAATTATTGCTTGGTTAGGATGGATTCCGAACTTGTTACTTATTGAATATTATTTAATTAAAAAAATAAAGCCATGAAAAAAATTATGTTTTCCTTATTACTTATAACTGTTATTGCCTCTTGTAACAAAACCGAAGCAAAGAAAGAAACACCAAAAATAGTGGTTGATTTACATCCTGAATTTTATGGAAATTGGGTGGGTACTATTGAAGTTGACAGCATGAAAGTTACAAATGATACGTTGGAAATTGACGATTATGAAAGTGAAACTAGACATGAATATAGTAACAAAGTAAATCTTATTTTGAAAAAAGTAGAAGGCGATTCTGTATTTGGTCAATCCATTATAAAAGGGAAAACTTATTCTATAAGAGGAATTTTCAAAAAATCTTCAAAAGGTTTTACATTTAACATGGAAGAGTTGGAAGACAAAAAAAAGTATGGGAATTATGAATTTTCATTTTACAAAAACAAAATTACAGGTTTTTGGTATGCTAAAACTACCCAAGATGATGTGATAAGGAGTAAATTTGAATTGACTAAACAAGTTTTTAAATATGACCCTAATTTAATGCTTGAAGATGAATTTTATGTGGATTATTACTCGTCGAAAAAAGATACAATCAAAGAAATAATTGATGAGGAAGAAGAAGTATATTATGGCGATTTGTATAGATCAGCATCGGATGTTATAACTAAATTGAATGCGTCAAAAACTGTTTTAAAGGAAGAGGATTTGAAAAATTTAAAGAAATTAGAGTTAGAAATTATTCGAAATACCATTTTTGCACGCCACGGTTATGCCTTTAAAAAGGAAAATTACAGACAGTTTTTTGACTTTGTTGATTGGTACATTCCTGTTTCTAACAATGTAACTTCTGCTTTAACAGCTGTTGAAAAGGAAAATATCAAATTATTGGAACGTTTTGAACAATACGCTGAAGATAATTACGATACTTTTGGAAGGTAGGTTTTAGTTGAAAAAATAATGATGTTAATTCAAATTTATTGTTGCGTCAAATTTTTAGCCACAGATTTGAAGGATTATTGACTACTAAAGCAGGGTCAAACAAAATACAAACTGTTTGTGATTCCGAAAGATTTTCTTGATTTATAATTTTGAATAATACCGTTCCTCAATTCGTTTAATATCTTTTATCGAATTTTTAGCCCATTGCAGGCGTTTTTCTAGAATTTCATCTTCAGTGAGTTGCCAATCAATTTCGGAGCGATGCAAACGGTTCATCAAATTTTGAATAATAATTGCTGCCGAAACCGATATATTCAAACTCTCGGTAAAACCCACCATCGGAATTTTTAAAAAACCATCGGCTGCCGCCAATACTTCCGGCGATAGCCCATCTCGTTCGGTGCCAAAAAACAATGCACTTGGTTTGGATATGTCAAAATTTTCTAGCAAACAATCTTCGCTATGTGGCGTGGTAGCAATGATTTGATATCCTTTATTTTTTAAGGTTGTAATGCAATTTTCAATCGATTCAAACCGATTTACATCTACCCATTTTTGGGCGCCCATAGCAATTTCTTTATCAATATTTTTACCATATTTTTCTTCAACAACATTGAGCTGTTGAATGCCAAAAACCTCACAACTACGCATAACCGCACTGGTATTATGTAACTGAAAAACATCTTCTATAGCAACTGTAAAATGGTTGGTTCTATGTTTTAAAACATCCAAAAACCGTTCTTTTCTATTTTCGGTCAATATATTTTCTAAAAAATTCAGATAGTCTAAATCAATCATTTTTTGTATTTTTATGCAAAAATAATAAATCAATTCAGGAATTGTTAGAAATTTGATTTTAAATAAATACCATGAAGAAAAAATTAGTTGTCATTACCGGTGCCGGAATGAGCGCAGAAAGTGGTGTTAGCACCTTTAGAGATTCCAACGGTTTGTGGGAAAATCACGATATTATGGATGTTGCGTCACCACTTGGGTGGCAAAAAAATCCCGCACTTGTTTTGGACTTTTACAACAAGCGAAGAGCCCAACTCAAAGAAGTGGAACCCAATCTAGGACACCAAATTCTGGTTGAATTAGAACCTTTTTTAGACGTTCAAATCATCACCCAAAATGTGGACAACCTGCATGAACGTGCTGGCAGCAAAAACGTATTGCACTTACATGGCGAGTTAACACAAATTCGAGGTGAACACAGCCCTGAAGAGAGCATTTACTGGACCGAAGACATTGCTCTTGGCGATGTCAACGAAAATGGCGAACAACTTCGTCCTGATATTGTGTGGTTTGGCGAAGCAGTGCCAAAACTAAAAGAAGCAGCTTATATTGCTGCTCAAGCCGATTTTATGGTTATTATTGGAACTTCATTGCAAGTATATCCTGCTGCAAGTTTGGTAGAGTATCCAAAAATTAATGTACCCATTATTTACATAGACCCAAACCCGGCTTTGAGCCAAATTGACGAAAAAAGAGTTCATGTTTTACCCTTTATTGCTAGTGAAGGACTAGAAATTATTAAAGAAAAGCTCAAAAACTTATAAGTTCTTTTTATCTTTGCAACCTTAAAACAACAACACAACAACATGCAACTTACAGAATTGAATGCCATATCGCCAATTGATGGTAGATACAGAAATAAAACACAATCGTTAGCTCCTTATTTTTCTGAGGAAGCACTTATAAAATATAGAGTTTTAGTCGAAGTTGAGTACTTTATTGCGCTTTGCACTGCCAATCTACCTCAACTGAGTAACGTAAACCCAACTGTATTTGATGAATTACGTAAAATGTACACACATTTTTCAACCGAAGATGCACTTTGGATAAAAGAAACTGAAAAAACAACCAACCACGATGTAAAAGCGGTTGAATATTTTATCAAATCAAAATTTGATGCGCTTGGTTTACAAGATTTTAAAGAGTTCATCCACTTTGGGCTCACCTCGCAAGACATCAACAATACTGCCATTCCGTTATCAACTAAAGAAGCTTTTGAAGATGTTTATTTGCCTTCATTAATTTCTTTAATTGCCAAATTAAAAGAATTGGCAGTAGAATGGAAAAACATCCCAATGCTAGGCAGAACCCACGGTCAGCCTGCATCCCCTACCCGATTGGGCAAAGAAATTCTCGTGTTTGTTGAACGATTAGAAGAGCAAATGCGATTGCTATTCAACGTGCCTTTTGCAGCAAAATTTGGCGGTGCAACGGGCAACTACAACGCACATCACGTGGCGTACCCAACAACCGATTGGAAGCAATTTGGAACCGAATTTGTAGAAACCATTTTAGGTTTACACCACTCTTTTCCAACCACACAAATAGAACATTACGATCATTTTGCAGCGTTTTTCGACGCATTAAAACGTATCAACACCATAATCATTGATTTAGACAGAGACATTTGGACGTATGTTTCAATGGATTATTTCAAACAAAAAATCAAAGCAGGCGAAATTGGCTCATCTGCCATGCCACACAAAGTAAACCCAATCGATTTTGAAAACTCCGAAGGAAATTTAGGCATAGCCAACGCCATTTTTGAGCACCTTTCGGCAAAACTACCAATCTCAAGATTGCAACGCGATTTAACCGACAGCACAGTACTGCGTAACATTGGCGTACCCATGGGTCACACCCTCATTGCCTTTGAAGCAACCCTAAAAGGATTGAACAAATTGGTATTGAACGAAATAAAATTTGAAGAAGATTTAGAGAAAAACTGGGCAGTAGTTGCCGAGGCAATCCAAACCATTTTGCGTCGCGAAGGGTACCCAAATCCATACGAAGCCTTGAAAGATTTAACCCGAACCAATTCGGTAATCAACAAAGAAGCGATACAAGGATTTATTGAACGCCTAAACGTTTCGGAAGAAATTAAAGCGGAATTGAGAGTTATTACCCCAAGTAATTATTTGGGAGTGTAATCCCCCTATAATTGATAATGGATAATGGATAAATTTATATAAACCTTTTAGGTCACGACTTAAAATCAATATTCATAAGTGATAAAGGAAAGGCGCAAGCTGAATAATAACTATTTAAATTTGACTTAAAATAAAATTCGTGTAAAGAATTAATAGCTATCTTTGATAAAAATACCCAAATGAAAGACACCATTCAAATAAAAAAAAGTATCATTACAGCTCAACTGTCAGTCACAGTTGAGAGATTAGATGCTACTGCATATATTGGATATATTCCTTCTTTTGATATTCCATTTACATCGCCAAGTGAAGAAAAAGCTGGAGAAATCGCGAAAGGCTTAATAAACGCATTATTTACAAAATGGCTAAAAACAGGTGGCGTTACACTTTTTAAAGAAAAACTTAAAGAATATAAATTTTTCAAGCCTTCCAGACGTATCGAATTTGAACATTTTGTCCCAAATAAATCCTTTCAAATCCAAGAAGAATTGCATGTTGTTTGACCCTTTTTGTTTCGTCAAATTTGTTGAAGATAGTGGCGAAGATATAGTAGAATATATTGATAACTGGGCAGATGGTCAAACGCCTATTTATCACTTTTTTGGCGATTTGGCAATTGATATGCGTGAGTGTATTCATATTCAAGTGGCAAAGATTTACTTGCAAATGTTGAATGCACAACATCTAATCAATAAACTGGAGGATTTAAAATGTCCATGCACTAAATAAACAACTATAACTAGTGCCAATCGAGTAAAACCTCACACCCACATTATGTAAAATTTTTGTCATTCCGTAGGGATCTCAAAATGATTTTACTCGTAAAAAAATCCTAAAACAAAAACCGCTTCAACAAAAAAATTCTTTACATTTGAAAAAAACACAATAACTATAAACCGTTTTAAGTTATTTTCTAAACAAAAAATATAAAAATAGCAAGAAATTTTCAACCAATGCTTGATAATGGTTTTAAATTAGTTATAGAAAATGGAAAACAAATTTTAAAATCAACCTGCGAAAATTAACAACACTCAATCGAGTACACTTACCCAAACTGAACATAGTGCACCTCACACACCACTAAGTCCCAACGCATCTTAGGTTTGCAAAGAGATAGGTAAAGTTGAATGTATTGTTTTGTTAAAGTAATGGTTTTCAATAGTTCTCTTTATCTAAATTTTTTCCTATTTTTGCTGAAAGATTGTGAGGCTTTTTTAACAGTCTTACGTTAAAAAAAAGTAAACCAATAAACAATGATTAGAACAATTAAATATTTCAACAATAACCAAAATCTAAGTTTAGCCATAGGTTTTACTTTAGTTTTTTTCTTGTACTTAACATACATTTTAGTTCCTTTTAGTAGCTGCTTCAAACTTGATGCTGGTCCAAATTCATTAGGAATTTCTTTTTCTTATACTATAGAAATGGTTCGTAATTTCTTTGAATCAAGGACTCAGGAGCAACTTGTTTGTTATAGCCAATTCCTTCAAATTTGGGATGCAATTTTCGCATTTGTTTATACTTTAATGTACGCATCTTGGATTTTGTACTTTTTTAATAACAAACGTCTATTTTTAATTATTCCTATTCTGTGTATGATTGCCGATTGGACAGAGAATTGCATTGAATTAATTATGCTAGAAACCTATTTTAATTCAAGTCAAATATCCGAAAAATTAGTTGCAATAGGGTCTGGAATCAACTCGTTTAAATGGGTATTATCAAGTTGTACTTATCTGATAATCCTTATAGGAATAGTAATTAAAATAAAAAAAAACGCAAAAAAAACGAAACTGAAATTTAAACAATCCTAAAACAAAACCCGCTTCAGAAAAAATAAAAACTCAATAATGAAACACTTTATTTATAATTGTCTTTCCCAGTTTAGATATTGGATTCTTTTTATTTGTTTAATTTCCAACTTATCTACTAATGCTCAGGTTTTTGTTAATCTTGAATCAGGAGCTTTCTTTACAAGTAGTAATGATATTCGCAACGGCAATAATGGAACTTTATTTTCTCTTAAAAATGATTTTCAAACTCCAGTAAGTCCATTTTTTAGGTTACGAGTTGGTTATATTTCAAATGGAAAAAATCATTTTTCATTTCTTTATGCCCCCTTAAAAATTGTAGAAAACGGAACTTTAGAAAAGGACATTTTATTTGATGATACTAACTTTAAAGCTAACCTACCCTTGGAAGTTGTTTACAAGTTTAATTCGTATCGTTTTACTTACAATCGAATAGTAATAAGTAAAGAAAAATTCAAATTTGGGCTGGGCTTGTCTTTAAAAGTTAGAGATGCAGGATTTTCATTAAAAAACAGTGAACTTTCAAGTGACTATTTTAGTGTTGGTTTTGTTCCCCTTATCAACGTACTAGCCAATTGGGACATATCTCAAAAAATGGGTGTTAATTTCTTTGGAGAAGGTTTGGCAGCAAGTAAAGGCAGAGCAATTGACCTTTCAGTATCTGGAAGATATAGTTTATCCAAAAACCTACAAGGAAACATTGGTTACAGACTCCTGGAAGGTGGAGCAAACGGAACGAGCCGATATAATTTTATACTGTTTCATTCTATCTTTACTAGTTTAAACTACACATTTAACAACAATAATAAAAAACCATAAGTACTGCATTTTAGTGGTTTACTATTTACAATAGTAGTATTTGACTATTTTACATAAGTGTTTGGTATAATTGCTTGAAATTAATTTATTGTGTAAACACATTTATAATGATTTTTTGTTTTTTATTTTTATATAAAATATTAAAACAAAAAATCATGTTAAAAAAATTCTTTACATTTGAAAAAAATACACAAAAACAATAAACCGTTTTGAAGTTATTTGCCAAACAGAAAATATTACAACTCGCAAAACTTTCGTGTACTAAATAGTAAGTGGCAACCAATGAAAACAAAACCATAAAAAATTAAAAATATGAAAAGAATACTAAAAATAGTGGCTACAGTATCAATTGTATTATTTATGATTTTATTTATTTCTAGTAAATTCAACTTTTTGAATGAATTTAATTCAGTTGACATTAGGAATATATTGGTTCTTATTTACTTGTTTACAAGTTTAAAATATTTTCAAATGGAGGTTAAAGAAAAAAATGCCGAAATTCAAGAGTTGAAATTAAATCTGGAAAATGAAAAACGAAAATTTAGAAGAGAATAATGAATTACTAGTTGAAAAAATATTTGAAATACAAAAAATATTATTACAAAAAAACAACTTAAAAACAGATGATTAAAAAATTAGTACCTTTTGAAAAATTAGTTTATCATTCTACATTAACTAAAGAAGAACTTTTAGCACATCTTCAAAATGAAATTGAAGCTGAAAAATCTTTTGGTTTTGGTGCAAATAATCATTCTTATTCCAAACCTTATATTGGTAAAATAGATACTAATACATTTGAAATTAAGAGAGCCATAAACTACAAAAACTCATTTCTACCCAAAATAACTGGTGAAATTCAAAATGATTTTAATGGTTCTAAAATAAATGTAAAAATGAACCTTGAGGGATTTGTAAAAATTTTTATGGTAATTTGGCTTGGAGGAGTTTTAATTGGTTGTTTAGCTACCTCATATAGCATAATTTTTAATGACGGATTAAATTCAGAAGGTGGTTTATTTATGTTTATTCCTTTTTTAATGCTTATTGTTGGCATTGCTATGGTTTCTTTTGGTTTCAAAATAGAAAGTAAAAAAAGCATAAAAGATTTGGAAGAAATATTGAAAGCGAAAATAATAGAACGATAAATAAAAATAACACCATCATACAATCAAACCACCCCGCCAAAAATGACGGAGTGAACCTCTCAACACAATACAACTACCTCGAGTAATTCGGTGCTTCTTTCGTAATCGTTACATTATGCGGGTGGCTTTCGCCAATACCGCTAGTGGTAATGCGCACAAAGCGACCATTTTCTTGCAGCGTTGCAATATCCTTAGCACCACAATAACCCATTCCTGCACGAAGTCCGCCAATGAATTGTTGCATGCTTTCGTTCAACTCACCTTTGTATGGTACACGACCTACAATTCCTTCGGGAACCAATTTTTTAATATCGTCTTCTACATCCTGAAAATAACGGTCTTTGGAGCCTTCTTGCATCGCCTCTACCGATCCCATTCCTCGGTACGATTTGAATTTTCTTCCTTCAAAAATAATAGTTTCACCTGGCGATTCTTTAGTACCTGCCAACAATGAACCCAACATTACACAGTCGGCACCCGCAGCAATTGCCTTAGGAATATCACCTGTGTAACGAATACCACCATCTGCAATTACTGGCACTCCCGACCCTCTCAATGCCGCAGCTACTTCCAAAACTGCCGAAAATTGTGGAAATCCAACTCCTGCCACCACACGTGTGGTACAAATTGAGCCTGGTCCTATTCCTACTTTTACACCATCAGCACCGTTTTGCACCAAATACAAAGCCGCTTCGGCAGTAGCTATATTCCCAACAATAACATCCAAATTTGGAAATTTAGATTTGACCAATTTCAACACATCTACCACACCTTTTGTATGTCCGTGAGCCGTGTCAATAATCACTGCATCAACACCTGCATTGACTAATGCCGTAGCACGCTCTAAAGCATCGGCTGTAACGCCCAATGCGGCAGCTACACGCAAACGCCCAAACGAATCTTTGTTGGCAATTGGTTTTTGAGTAAGTTTTGTAATATCTCTAAAAGTAATTAACCCAACAAGCTTGTTGTTGTTGTCAACCACGGGTAGTTTTTCAATTTTATTTTCTTGCAAAATGCCTTCAGCTTCTTGCAGTGTAGTTCCTTGTGCGGCTGTAACCAAATTTTTAGAAGTCATTACCTCAACAATGTTACGTGTATTCACTTTCTCAAAACGCAAATCACGGTTGGTAACAATTCCTTTCAATGTTCCTTCTTTATCAATTACAGGAATCCCGCCAATACCGTGCTCTTTCATCAGCATTTTAGCATCGCCAACTGTAGCCTCCAAATCTAAAGTAACCGGGTCGATAATCATACCACTTTCGGCACGTTTCACCTTTCTCACCTTTGCGGCTTGTTGTTCAATTGTCATGTTTTTGTGCAACACCCCAATTCCGCCTTCTTGCGCCATAGCAATAGCCATGGAACTTTCGGTAACAGTATCCATTGCTGCCGAAACGACAGGAACGTTTAAAGAAATATTTCTTGAAATCTTGGATTGTATATTTACTTCTCTGGGTAAAACTTCCGAATAGTTTGGAATTAACAAAACGTCGTCATACGTTAATCCTTCTCCGATAATTTTTTGGGTGTGTGCTTTCATTGCAATTTGTAGTAAATGTTAAATTGCGTGCAAATATAATAAAAAAAAGTAATGTAAACTAGTTTTTACAATTTGATAATGCAAAGCTTGATAGAGGTATCTTTTTTTTCTTTTTTAGAAGCACACAACCCGTTTTCCAAAAGCCATTTTGTCCCGTTATCGCCTTTATCTT
>JBILQQ010000006.1:0-111387 GCA_044373115.1 Flavobacterium sp. | reverse complement strand
CATTACTTAATTTCACAAATGGATTCAAGTCTGACATTTTATTTGTTCAAGGACTAAATGATACGCCTATTCAAATGTACTCGTGGTCAACTTTTAAACAAGATGTACTAAGTTGCACAAGTTGTCAGAACAGACAGTTTGTTGAAATTGTCGGTGGTGAACACGGTTCTCTATTTGAAAGTCCAACGGCAAAGACTGAATTTAATAACTTTATAAATAGCCACTAAATATAAAACTTACCGCTTACAGCCGTATAGCAAGATTGGGTTTTAGACTTAATTTAAAGATGGTTTTACAAAATTTTAAAATAAAAAAGAGGTCAATAACGACCTCTTTCTCTTACTTGCTCCCCCTATTGGAGAAAGTTACAATTTTAATGCGATGATAATTTACTTAACTATTATAAAAACAAATAGTTAAAACTATAGAAAATACCAGTCTTGAATTTTTTTGTATTTTTGCAAAAAAATGAATGCCTTATTTATTAAATGATAACTTATGAAAAACAAGCTAATTTTTTCTCTTCTTTTTATTACATTATTGTCTTGTAACAAAGAAGATAATTCAATAACCCCTGACAAACCAAGTGAACAAAAAACAATCAATTTAACAGTTGACGGAAATGCAAGAAGTTTTATTGTTTATTTACCCACTGGTTATAACAACGTAGGAAAAATGCCTTTAATCTTTGCAATTCACGGCGGAAGCGGAACGCCTGAAGGAATGATTAACATTGCCAATTTCAAACCTATTTCAGATAGAGAAAAAGTAGTGTTAATTTATCCTGCAGGAATACAGAATAATTGGAATGATGGGCGACCAACTACTCCAAATCAATTGGGAATTAATGATGTTAGCTTTTTCAATCAAATGTGTGACTATGCGATTGCAAATTTATCTGTTGATGGCACCAAAATTTATGCAACTGGAATCTCAAATGGTGGATTTATGTCTTCGCGATTGGGCTGTGAATTAAGTAATAGAATTGCGGCAATTGCTGTAGATGCTGCGACAATAGAAGCTACAACAATTGCTTCAAGTTGTAATCCCGGCAGACCAGTTCCTGCAATTTATATTCACGGAACTACCGACCCCTTAGTTCCATTTACTGGTGGACAAATGACGGCTGGTGGAACTGCAGGAGGAACGGTTTTATCGCATTTTCAAGCAGTTGACAAATGGATAACTATTAATGGTTGTTCTAGCACCCCTACAATAACAGATTTACCTGATATTGCAAACGATGGCACAACAATAAAACAAAGAGTATATTCAAATTCTACAAACGGAAGCGAGGTAGTAAGTTATGTTATAACAAATGGGGGACATACTTGGCCACAAGGTTATCAGTATCTAAATGAATTAATTATTGGCAAGACGAGTCAGGATATGAATGCTTGTGAAGTAATTTGGTCTTTTTTCAAAAGATTTAGAAGACTTTAAGAAATTAAGCTTTGATTTATTCCATAAAAAAAGAGGTCAATAAAGACCTCTTTTTCTATTTTGCTCCCTCTATTGGAGAAAGTTACAAATTTGATGAGATGATTATTTTATTAACTATCAGAAAAACAAATAGTTGAAAAATTATTTGCCATAATTTTATAAATCCATCAAATTACACTAGGTTTTGGGGCACTCTAATTTAATAGCGAGTATGACCTATTTAAGAGGATTAGAAGTTTCTGAACTTAAAGTAGAAGATATGCAAATAATTTAATATTTTTGTCTAATGCGAATAGGACACTTTTTACTTAAAAACTCAAAAAATGAACCAGTTAATTGGGGAATGAATGATGCTATTAATTTTGTCAAAGAATTGATCATTGATAATCATATTTTATTGCCAAGCGATTTGGATAAGATAGAACTTTTAAGAACAATAGATAATACTCATAATATTAAAGTATTTCTTGATAAATTATTAACTGAAAATCATGAAATACGAGGTTTTAGAATGGGAAACCCATTATTAAATGTCAATTTGAGTAATCATTTATATAAAGAACAAATTTTAATTAGTCCCGAAGTACCATATTTAAAATCTGGAAATAATTCAGAAGATAATTTTCCAATTCCAAATTTTTTCTCGTTAGAAAAATCCGATTCAAATAATGATATTTTATACTTATGTAAAGAAAGAACATTAACTCCTAAAAATTTTGTATTGGTATTGAAAACTCATAAAGAGAATAAGGTTTTTGGAGTGATTTCATTATTAGACCCAAATACTAATGAAACTTTGAAAGTTAGTGATCCATTAGCTAAATCAATTATAACTAAAAAGAATACATTAGTAGAAAATGGGATCCACTGTAAAATTTCAAATCAATCTGTAATTGGTAATGGAGAAACTATTCCAGGGCACTATTTTGGTGAATTGATGCAAGAATCGTCAAATGATTTACATGCTTTTTCAAAATTCCATACTTCATATAATAATAACTTCAGTATTTGGGTTGAAAGCAGAAATTGGAACAACTACCTTCACTATAAAAATCATGATGGGAGTGATAATTTTCAATCTAGGATGTCTGAAGAGGGATATTCACAAGATGAAATATATAAGTTTGAGAAAGATATGTTAATTGCAGCAAGACAAGATAGAAATGATGAGAGAGATTATCTAAATTGGGAGAGTTATAATGACCAGTTAGATATGGATCAACAAAATCCTGAATTTTGGGGGTAATCTTATGAAAAACATAATTTACTTTTCCATTTTAATTACTTTGTTTTCCTGCAACAATGAGATATCAATTACTCCTATTGAAGTATCTTCAAGTTGGAGAGGCACTCCTGGTAAGTTAGTTGTAAAGAAGGGAGATTTAGTAGATACTATTTATGATTGTCATTTTGGGTACACTCCAGAATATAAATTATTAAAGCATTTAGACAAAGAATATTTATTTACTAGTTGTGAAATGAATAATGGAGGAGATAATTACAAAACTTTTGTCTTATGGTCTTTAGAGGATACTGCTTTTTTAGATACCCTTTACTTTAATGAATTAAATACCAGTAAAGAAATTCAAATTAAGGATAAAGCAGGTAATTACAATTGGATTAAAAGAAAAGGAAGTCTAAAGCTAGAAAAAAGTTCGATTATTTTTGAAATGGATTCTGTTGTTACCTTTATCGAAAATGATGAAATTAAGGATACAATTTCTATAGGGAAAAGTATTAATAGAATTATGTTGAAGTAGCTTTAGCCCAAAACAATATGAACCAACTTATTACAAATATTGAATTGTTGTCCAACCAAAAAAGTTTTAGGTTGGGGATAAGTAATACCTCTGAAAATTTATGGTTCTTATTGCACTTTAAGGAACTAGAGATTATAAATACTGAAATTTATCATCAACAATATAGTGAGTTTAGAGCTGCAAAAACCACCAAGTATCCCACAAGGAGGTTAAAGAAAAAATTTGCCAATACAGCTGATTTTTTAGACTATTTAAGCCCTAGTTCTAAACCCTCAAGAAGATTTTATATTAAAGAAATTGAGTTTACTAATGGCTGGAAAATTAAAGAGCAACCCCATATTTATTTTACTATATATACTAATTCATTAGAAGAGAGAAACACACTAATAAATCACCTTATTAATTCAGTAGGGTATGACCCAATTGCTATTGATTCGCTGGAGCCAAATATCACTTATTATTTTAAAGCTTCTGGTTCATTAGAAGAATATAAATCAGAGATAATTATACCTGATGAGTTTTGGAGTGAGGAGAGATTAGAGAAATGGAAAGAGGATGTAAATAAAAGGGACTACGTTGAGGAAGTATCAGCGCCCGAAGACACTTCTTTTGATTTTGTGGGCTGTTCATTTCCTACAAATGAAATAGACATTAAAGCCCCATTTTAATTAATTCCAACAAAAAAACCCGACACTTTCGTATCGGGTTTTCATTAGCTCCCCCTATTGGAGAAAGTTACAATTTTAATGCGATGGTTATTTACTTAACTATCAGAAAAAAAAGGATTTAGATTATATTAATTTTTTATTGAAGGGAATTATGTTAATCACTTATTATCTTCAATAATCTTTTTCAATTCGGCTGGTATCTCCATACTTTTAAGTGGTGGCACATTGGCTCCTCCTGTATTTCCAACTGGAATTTCGCCAACAAAAGATTTAACACCACCCACCACTAAACGTGGAATTTGACCAATGATTTCTTTTATATCTTTTATTTTGAAACCAAAGAGTAACATTTTCCAATGAACCAACGTGTGATGATATGGATAGGGTTGACCAATGATGTGGGCACGCTCAAGATGATACCAACTTGACCTGAAATCCTTCATTAAGAAAAATCTACCTGCAATTTCTAATTCTTCAAGGAAGAAGGGTTTTAATCTATCGGGCATTGTTGTATGTATTTTCATATTTGAAAATTATAAATCTGTAAAAGTAAAGTTAGTTATTCTCCAAATTTAAGATTTTTTTCTGCTACAATTTGCCATCGTTGCTGGCGATATTTATAAAATTGCTTCGCAAAAGAAGTTATAAATTCCGTCATCGTTCCCGCATAAATAGTAATTGAGTCTTCATAATAGATATTGTCATCACCCAACTTTCTCATTGTTATAAGGTGATTCCAAACTTTTGCCCCATTATCCCATTCTTTGGTAGATAATGTATAATTACTATTGTCAATTTTATCTACTAAAAGATAGTGAATTCCTCCGAAAGGAATAATGCCGAATACAAGGGTCTTAAACCCATAGGTTTGCCCAACTTCCCATTGTCTTGGAAAATCTCCATCCGCAAATTTGAATTTTATCATTCCCTTTGCTACAAACTCTAATAAGGCGGGGGTTTTTACATTATCCCAAGCACGCTCAATGCCCATTGGAATCTCAGAATGGACAGTTAGTTTATTTGCTTTAACCTTACTGTCATTATAATCAATGATGACAGACTCAACTTTAGTAACTGGCTTCAATTTTTGAGCGTTTGAGTTCATATCCTAAAATTAAAAAATAAGAAGTGTTTTCATATGGTAAATATAAGAAAAGATGCAACTAGTCTAACTCACTGATAGACAAAGAAAAAGCCATCATTTCTGATGGCTTGTCCAGTGTGGCTCCCTCTCTTGGGCTCGAACCAAGGACCCTCTGATTAACAGTCAGATGCTCTAACCAACTGAGCTAAGAAGGAATAACCTTATAGGTTGATGTTTTCGCTAAAAAAATTTGCTCCCTCTCTTGGGCTCGAACCAAGGACCCTCTGATTAACAGTCAGATGCTCTAACCAACTGAGCTAAGAAGGAAGATGCTTATTTCTTTTAGCGAGTGCAAATATAATTTATTTTTTATTTTTGCAAAAATATTTAGGTACTTTTTATTTATTTATTTTGCGATGATGTCCATTATCCAAGCATAAATGTCTTTTCCAAAGGTTAAAGCCATTAAACTCAGTAAGATAATCATTCCGCCGGTTTGCACATAGCCACTTGCTTTTTCATTTAATGTTTTGCCCGTTACCATTTCTACAATAGTAAATAAGGCATGTCCACCGTCTAATCCTGGTATTGGAAGTAAATTCATAAATGCTAAACCTATTGAAAATAATGCAGTAAAACCCCATATAAATTCCCAATCCCAAACTTCGGGTAACATTCGGGCAATACCAATTGGACTTTTTACTTGTTTGTAAGCACCTGTTTTTGGTTTCAAAATTAATTTGAATTGTTTAACATTGTAAACCAATAATTGCCACGACTCTTTACAGGCTTCTGGAAAGGCTTGTGCAAAGGAAAGCTGATTGATAATTTGTAATTTTGTTTTATCTGATTGGAAAGTTGTTACAATTCCTAAAATACCATTTTTGTCGGTATTTGCTTTTAATTTTAAACTATCATTATTTCTTATAACCGTAATTTCGGCTGGTTTTTTTGCTAGTTTGAGTGCGTCAGTAAATTCATCAAAGTAAACAAATGTTTTCCCGTTAAGAGCTACAATTTTATCTCCTTTTTTTAATCCTGCCTTAGCTGCTGCAGATGCAACCATAACCGAATCAACCGTTCCGCCTTCAAATCGGGCAGATGTAAAATTACGTCCTTCGCCTCCAAGTATTTCTCCCTTTTGTTCATCTGTTAGCGTGATAGTTTCTGTTTTTCCCTTTCGGTCAACCGTTACTTTATCGCCTAACAAAACATCAATGACCACTCGGTTAAATTTATTTTGTACAGGTTTACCATCAATTGAAATTATTTTATCACCATTTTTAAACCCAACACTTTTTCCTATTTCCCCAAATGCCAATCCGTTTTTTTGAACCACATCTGTTGCAATGTATTTTTGACCAACCGTTACATACATTAAGGTGAAAATAGTTATTGCCAAAATAATATTTACAATAATACCACCCAACATAATAATCAATCGTTGCCAAGCTGGTTTGGATCGAAATTCCCACGATTGTGCTGGTTGTTTCATTTGCTCCATGTCCATACTTTCGTCTATCATTCCTGATAGTTTTACATAGCCACCAAGAGGTAACCAACCAATTCCCCATTCGGTTTCGCCTATTTTCTTTTTAATTATTGAAAAACCTGCATCCATAAAAAGGTAAAATTTTTCAACACGAACTTTAAAAATTTTTGCAGCTATGTAATGTCCAAATTCATGAAGAATTACTAAAACGGATAGTATAAAAAGGATTTGAGCTAATTGTATCATTTACTAGTTTTTGTTTTTAAAATAAAAAGCAAAAGTAAGGTTTTCGCCTTACTTTTTACAATTTAATTATAATGTATTATTTTTTTATCATTTTTTTATGAAAAACCCCAATTGATGTTGCGATTGACACAAAATAAGTACCTTCTGAAAGGGATGTGGTATTTATTTTTGGGTCGTTTGTTTCTACTATTTTTTGTCCCAATGTGTTGTAAATGGTTACTAATTCCAAATGTACTGTTGCTGGAATTTGAACTTCAATTTCGTTGTGAGCCGGATTTGGAAACACAAAAATGGAGCCTTCCAATTGAAAATTACTCGCAGCCAAAGTAGCAGTATTGTTTTTAGAAATAATATTTTTTTCAGGGTCAAATAGTATTCCGGTAACAGTAAATGGCGTGGTAACAATAAACTCTTGCCCATTAGTGGTGTTTTCTAAATTGGTGTTAAATACTTCTCCGCCAGCACCTGTTAAACGAATTGGTACGGGCATTTCAAAAAAGCTAACACTGCTATGAGATTGCGTTTGACTGATTTTAATTTTGGTTTGGGTACTGCTAATATTTTCAGCCAAAATGGTATAGGTTGGATATCCTTGATCATATACCCAATCGTCAAAAAATTCGGTCAAACTACTTCCGTAAGCGGCTTCCAAATGGTCTTTAAATTGGGTTGTTACCGCATAGCCATACGCCAAATCGGGATCGTTTAAGTAATTGTTTAAAGCCGAAAAGTAAGCTGTATCTCCCATTTTGTATCGCAGCATGTGGTTCACCATCGATCCTTTATTGTACGATAATCGACTACTAAAAATTCTACCTACATTTAATGCTTCATCTTCGGTTAAATAAACAGCACCGTTTGGCAAAGAAGTTATATTTGCAATTTTTCCATTTCTCCAATTAATAAAGGGAGTTGCGCCATCTATATGTTCAACGACCAAGCCACTCAAATATTCGGTAATGCCTTCATTGAGCCAAATGTCTTGCCAAGTGCCACACGTAATTTTATCTCCAAACCATTGATGTGCCATTTCATGTGCTATCAAACTTCTGCCAAAGCTTCCCATAAACGAAACAGTTGTGTGCTCCATACCGCCTCCCCATCCAAATTGGGCATGACCATATTTTTCTGTTCTAAAAGGGTAGTTTCCGAATTTTGATTCAAAAAAATTCATAATTGCGGGCGTAGGTGCAAGGTTGGTTATGTTTGCCGTTGCACTTTCTGGGTACAAATAATTTACAATTGGAAAATAGGGACTTGCTGTAGTGCCTAAACCAGCTTGTTGGTTATAAATTTGATAATTAGTTACTGCGATAGCTATTAAATAAGCCGGAATGGGGTATCCGTGATGAAAATGAGTTGTTTTAAAATTTCCACTTGTAGTTTGGCTCACTTCAAGTCCATTGGACACCGATACATAGTTGATGGGTGCAGTAATATATACATCAATTGACTCCACTTTGTCGTTCAAATCCTGCTTACACGGCCACCAATCTCGTGCGCCAAAAGGTTCAGAAAGCGTAAACAAAACAGGTGTTCCGTTGGTTGCAGGATGGGTACCAACAGTAAACGCACCTTCTGCACTTGGCGGCACCCCCGAGTAGGTAATTTGTACCGTAGCCGAACTGTTTGTGGCAAGTTGGGTGGGTAAATTAATGGTTAATTCATAATTAGCTTGCGAAAAAGTAACTCCAGTACCATTCATTGTGACTGAACTCACCACAAGAGCTGTAGCCATATCAAAAACTACCGTATTCATTGGGCTTAGTGCTTTAAAAGTAGTTTTTACCACTCCGCTAATTGAATTTACCGATGGATTTACCGTAAAACGCAACTCATGATAGGTTACGTCATAATTTTGAGTATTTTCATTTTGGGTAAAATTCATCATTTTGGCGGCAGCATTTTGTTCAGACAAAACCATTCGGCACATCTCTTCATCTTCCTGACCCATTACAAATTGCACCGATATTACTAGCAAAAAAATATAGATAGTTTTCATAAGCATAAAATTTATGCGAATATAAGGAAAAAATAAATTCTGAAATTGAAAGGTCATTTTTGAATTTGAATAGCGCTGTTGAAATTAATTTACAATTTGTTTTTTTAGGAAATTAAAAACAATAAAAATTAGGTGTAATGGACAAAATTAATGCAGTTTTTTGAACCAATAGTTTAAGTACTAACATTATATTTTGATGCAGTAATCAAATAAAAAAAATTGCTACAGATGTAATGTATTTAAAGGGTTTCATCCAATTAATTAGATTTCTAGTTTTTCAGCAGACCCTAAAATAGTTCAGTCGCGCCTATCAAAGAGGTAGGCGCACCTATTAAAAAGGTAGGCGCACCTAACCAAAAGATAAGTGTGCGGGGGTAGTTATTAGATTGTGTAAACTTTAATTGGCTTTTTATTGTTTTGGGAGCTATTTACTAATGTAGGTCTTTTGGCTATTTTTCAGTTGAAAAACTATTTGTCTATTCTAGCCCTGATGGAGCCGATATCCTCCCGCAGTCCCGGAGGGCAAGGGAGATAAAGGCGATGGCGGGACAGGTAGTCAATAAAAACGGAGTGGTGTGCTCCTTAAATTAGTAATTAGTGAAAAGTGATTAGTGAAAAGTGATTAGTTAAAAGTGATTAGTTAAAAGTGATTAGTTAAAAGTGATTAGAAATTAGTGATTTTTGCCATTGCCATTGAAAATGTTTACATTTGCTTTTTTAAATTTAGAATCATGTTACAAATAGCGTTTGTTAGAGAAAATCAAGAAAAAGTAATTAAGGCCTTGGCCAAAAGAAATATGGATGCCCAATCACTTGTTGAGGAAGTGGTGCAACTTGACGAAAGTAGAAGAAGTGTGCAGGCTGAGATGGATAATGCACTTTCGGAATCGAACAAATTGTCTAAAGATATTGGCGATTTAATGAAAAATGGCGAAAAAGCCAAAGCTGAAATTTTGAAATTAAAAACAGTTGCACTTAAAGAACAAAGTAAGGCAGCCGCTGATAAACTTGATGTGTTGACTCATGAGTTGACTCAAAAAATGTATTTGTTACCCAATCTTCCGGCAGATATTGTGCCTGAAGGAAAAACGCCCGAAGAGAACTTAAATGTTTTTGAAGCGGGTGACATTCCTGTTTTGCACGAAGGTGCTTTGCCACACTGGGATTTGGTTAAAAAATACGATATTATTGATTTTGAGTTGGGGGTTAAAATTACGGGTGCAGGTTTCCCAGTTTATAAAGGAAAGGGAGCCAAGTTGCAACGTGCTTTGATCACTTATTTTTTGGATAAAAATACCGATGCTGGCTACCAAGAATACCAAGTGCCACATTTGGTGAACGAAGCATCTGCCTATGGAACGGGACAATTGCCCGACAAAGAAGGTCAAATGTACCACGATGCCACCGATGATTTGTACTTAATTCCGACGGCAGAAGTGCCAGTTACCAATATTTTTAGAGATGTGATTTTGTCGGAAACTGAATTGCCAGTTTTGTGTACGGGTTACACCCCTTGTTTTAGAAGAGAGGCTGGGTCGTATGGCGCTCACGTGCGAGGATTGAACCGTTTGCACCAATTTGATAAAGTCGAAATTGTTCGTGTGGAGCATCCAGACAAATCGTACCAAGCTTTGGATGAAATGGTTGAACATGTGAAAGAAATTTTGGATGAGTTAAAACTGCCTTACCGAGTATTGCGCCTTTGTGGTGGCGATATGGGGTTTGCATCGGCTTTAACCTATGATTTTGAAGTGTTTTCAACCGCACAAGACCGTTGGTTAGAAATTTCATCAGTTTCCAACTTTGAAACCTTCCAAGCCAATAGACTTAAATTGCGTTTTAGAGATAAAGATGGCAAAAACCAATTGGCACATACCTTAAACGGAAGTTCATTGGCATTGCCACGAGTAATGGCAGGTATTTTGGAAAATTATCAAACTCCTGACGGAATTGTAGTTCCTGAGGTACTACGCAAATACACAGGATTTGAGATTATTAATTAATTATCTTGTTGGGTATAATTAATTCAAGTTGTTATTTTTTTTCTTTTTGCCACGAATTATCGAATTTATAAAAAAACAACCGCAAAAATTAGTTCATCTTTGATGAAAATTCGAATGAAATCGAAAAGATAAAATCGAAAAATTCGAAAATTCGTGGAAAAATTATTTTTAAATTTAATTACCCCCGAGGTGTTACTATAATTAAAAAGTTAATCTTATTAAAACAATGTACTAAAGTAATCCAAAAAGTGTTACTTTAGTACATTGTTTTTTAAACTAGGCACTACGATGATTAAAAACATTTTTTTTGTTTATTTTATTTTTACGCTTTTTGCAATGGCACAGTCCGAGCAATTGGCGCAAAACTATTTTGACAGAGGTGAGTTTGAAAAAGCCCAAATTGCGTTTGAAGAATTAGCCGTGGCGCAGCCTGCCAATTATAATTTTTTTCAGAAAACAATAGAGTGTTACCAACAATTACAACTATTTGGCAAAGCCGAAAGCCTTATCCAAACACGATATAATAAGTACAAAAGCAGTAACTTATTAATTGAATTAGGATACAATTTTCAGTTACAAAAAGACGAAGAAAAAGCCAAAAAAAACTACCAATTGGCTTTGGATAAAATACAAAAAAATCCAAATGAAGTGTATCAAATAGCTTCAGTCTTTGAAAAAAAATCATTACTCGATTACGCATTACAAGCTTATGAAATGGCCATTGAAAAAGAACCAAAGTATAATTTTAATTATCAAATGGGACTGATTTATGGTCAAAAAGGACAAACCGATTTGATGATAGAAAAGTTACTTGAGGAGTCTTTTCAAAACCAACAAAACATCATTTTGATTCAAAACCAATTGGCGCGTTTTATGCAAGAAGATGTAAACGATGTTTTTTCTTCCGAATTGAGAAAAGCACTTCTTATTCGAATTCAAAAAGGACAAGATATATTTTGGAACGACTATTTAAGTTGGTTTTATGTGCAACAAAAAGAATATGGTAAAGCATTTATTCAGCAAAAAGCAATTTATAAAAGAGATCCCGATTCATTTTCAAATATTGTAAACTTAGCGCAACTGGCAATGGACGAAAACGATGAAGAAGTTGCTGTTGAAATGCTTGGTTTTATAATAGAAAACACAAAAGATTTAGACCTTCAAATAGAATCAAATACCTATTTGATGGAAATGAAAATTAAAAAATCAGCACCAACCGAGTACGAAAAAATAGATGCGGAATTTGATGAATTGATAAAACGATTTGGAATTACTCCCTATTCTTTTTCGTTACTTAAACTGAAAGCACATTTTGTAAGTTTTAATAAAAACAATTCTGAAGAAGGAAAGGCGATTTTAAAAAATATGTTGCTAATGCCCTTAAATCAAGAGCAAATGACAGCAACCAAAATGGAGCTTGCCGATGTGTTTTTGTTTGACGAAAAATTCAATCAAGCGTTGTTGTATTATTCTCAAATTGAATCCGATAGCAACAACAACCCTATAGGGCAAGAAGCAAGTTTAAAAATTGCCAAAACAAGTTATTACAAAGCCGATTTTGATTGGGCTGAACACCAATTAAAAATCCTGAAATCGGCAACAACGCAACTCATTGCCAACGATGCTATGGATTTGTTTTTACTCCTAAACGATGCAAAATCAGAAGAAGATTCACTAAAAGTGGCACTTACCAAATTTTCAAAAGCTGATTTTTTACATTTTCAAAATAAAAACGACCAAGCTTTGGCAGCCTTTCAATCCATTTTAACCGAACAAAAAGGCACACAATTGGAACCTGCAACGCTATTAAAAATAGCAAAAATTTACGAAAAATTAAACAATAGCGACCAAGCTTTAACCTATTATAATTTGATAATTACCAACCACAAAGAATCAATTTATATAGATGAAGCTTGTTATTTTTCGGGTGAAATATTTAATAAAAAACAAGATAACGAACAAGCAAAATTGATGTTTGAACAAATAATAATGAACCATCAAGACAGCATTTATTATGTAGAAGCTCAAAAAAAATACAGAAAATTAAGGGGTGATAAAGATTTATAAAAATAAAAAACATGATACTATATAACGTTACAATTAACATACACGAATCGGTACACGACCAATGGATGCAATGGATGCAGCAAAAACACATAAACGATGTGTTGGCAACAGGCAAATTTTCGTCGGCACGATTAGTAAAAGTCTTGGTCGAAGAAGAAATGGGCGGTATAACTTATGCCATCCAATACACCACCGACAGCATGGAAACCCTTCAAAAATATTACCAAGAAGATGCGCCAAGATTGAGAGAAGAAGGCATTCAGCTTTTTAGCGACAAAATGCTCGCTTTCAGAACCGAACTACAACTTGTAGCCGAATTTTTTCAAAACAATTAAAATGCGATTTCGCACCCAAAATGGATAAAGTAAGAGCAAAAAAACACCTCGGGCAACATTTCCTTAAAGACGAATCTATTGCGCAAGACATTGCCGATTCAATCAGCCTTGAAGGATATAAAGATGTATTGGAAATTGGTCCAGGAATGGGTGTTTTGACAAAATATTTATTAAAAAAACCAATCACTACTTATGTAATTGAAATAGATACCGAATCGGTAGAATACCTTCAAGCAAATTACCTTCAACTGCATGGAAAAATCATTTCTAAAGATTTTTTAAGATACGATTTGAACGAAGTTTTTCAAGGCAAACAACTTGCCATTATTGGTAATTTTCCGTATAATATTTCCACTCAAATTGTTTTTAGAACACTAGAATACAGAGCGCAAATCCCTGAGTTTTCGGGCATGTTTCAAAAAGAAGTTGCCGAACGAATTTGCTCCAAAAAAGGAAGTAAAGTATATGGCATTTTATCTGTTTTGGCACAAGCTTTTTACGATGTAGAATACCTGTTTACAGTCGATGAAAACGTATTTGACCCACCACCAAAAGTGAAATCGGGCGTGATGAGAATGCGCAGAAAAGAAAACTTCATTTTACCTTGCAATGAAAAGATGTTGTTTACCGTAGTAAAAATGGCTTTTCAACAACGAAGAAAAACAATGAGAAATAGTTTAAAATCACTAAATTTGTCCGATAATTTACGAGAAGACACTATTTTTGATTTACGCCCAGAACAATTATCTGTTGAACAGTTTATTGAACTCACCCAAAAAATAGAAGCCAATGCAATTTAAAATCAGCAAAGAACTTATAGTTCAAATAGAGCAATTCATTCATCAAAAAAAGGACCAAGAACTGGAAATTTTATTGAATGATATGCACCATGCTGATATTGCCGAAATCTTCGACGAACTCGACACCGAAGAGGCAATCTATATTTTTAATATTTTAGATAGCGAAATAACCGCAGAAATCCTTACCGAGTTAGAAGATGACCTTCGTGAAAAAATCTTGAGCGGACTCTCTGCCAAAGAAATCGCCGAAGAGCTTGATGAGCTTGATACAGACGATGCTGCAGACATCATTTCTGAACTGCCGCAACGCAAAAAAGAAGAAGTAATCTCTGAGCTAGAAGACGTTGAACACGCCAAAGATATTGTCGATTTGCTTCGCTACGACGAAGATGAAGCCGGCGGATTAATGGGAAAAGAGCTTGTAAAAGTAAACGAAAACTGGAACGTACTTACTTGTGTAAAAGAAATGCGCATCCAAGCCGAAAACGTAACCCGAGTACACTCCATATATGTAGTTGACGACGAAAACCGCCTCAAAGGACGACTGTCGCTCAAAGACCTGCTTACAACATCTACCAAAACACCCATTAGCGACGTATATATCAAAAAAGTAGATTACGTAAAAGTGCACACACCCAATGTAGAAGTAGCGCGTATCATGCAAAAATACGACCTCGAAGCCATTCCTGTGGTCGATGAAATGGGCCGACTTGTAGGTCGTGTAACCATCGACGACGTAGTAGATGTAATTAAAGAAGAAGCCGACAAAGATTACCAACTTGCAGCCGGTATCTCGCAAGACGTTGAAGCCGATGATAGCATCCTCGAACTCACAAAAGCTAGATTACCTTGGCTTGTACTGGCACTTCTAGGTGGGTTTATCTCCGTCAAAATGCTCGGACTCTTTGAAGGCGCCATGGCACAACACGGCAAGTTATTTTTCTTCACGCCACTTATTGCCGCAATGGCAGGCAACGTAGGCGTTCAATCGTCAGCAATCATCGTGCAAGGACTTGCCAACAACACCATCAGCGGCTCCATCATCAACAGGTTGCTCAAAGAAATTTCGCTAAGCCTCCTCAACGGAATTATCCTTGCAACTATTTTATTTTTAGGAAGTTACTTTCTCCTTGGGTACGATGTTAAAATTGGCGAAATAATATCTATTTCACTCATATCAGTAATCATAATCGCCTCATTAATAGGTACTTTTATCCCCTTATTATTAGACAAATTAGGCATCGACCCCGCACTTGCAACAGGTCCATTTATCACAACCAGCAACGACATCTGCGGAATATTAATCTACTTTAGTATCGCCAAATTTATATTAGGATTTTAATTTTTGGCAGCAACAGGCTTGGGCTTTTTCAACAAACCATTTTCCCGCTTTCGTTCCAATCTTTTTTGAAAGGGCAACTCAGCAACTGCCCAAATGCCCTTTCAAAAAAGGATTTCCACTTCAATCGGGGCTACAAGATAAAGTGTAGGGAATATTTACAATGATTTCCAAAAAAATAACTATCTTTATCGCATAAGCCACACGAAAAGATTCGTGCGGGAACGGGGGTGAATGTAATCTGCTCAGTTTGGAGTAGGGCTGTTTTTTCGATTGGCGCTAGCCATTTATTTGTTTTAATCTGCACTAAATTCTAATATTTTGACAAAATCATTTTCTTCGGCTATTGCTATAATGCGAATAAAAAAACTAAAAACATGATGTTCTGAAATTTTTTCTACGTCACTTTCAGTGTTTAAATTCAATAAATAGAACTTTTCGTTTAAGTTTATATGTTCTCTAATTTTATGTTTTAGTTTTAATTGCAAATTCTTTGCAAATTCTGAATTAAATTTTTTTTCAGCTTCAAATAAAAAAATCTGTTCCACTTCATTCAGATTTATTTTATTGTAATTTTCCACATCAATTTTATAATTATCAAATTGCCCGCAAAATTTTATTCCACTAATTTTACGTTCAATATTTTCATTATCCTTTTTCTCAATTTTTGTAATAGTTAATCCGTTCGGATTATTTTCCCCATTCCAAAAATGATATTTGCTATTTATTAAATTTTTTATAATTTCTTTATCTCTAAACTGGACTTTATCAATATTCTTTTCTATTTCCAAAACCTTAATTAAAAAGCAACCCCAATTTCCGTCAAATTTTTCAATTATTTCATTTCTTTTTATGAATTCCATTTTCTACGATTTCAATTTGGGTTTCTTTTAACTAGTTTATATCGGGATTAATTATTTTATTTGGAAAAGTAATTTACATTTCTTCTATTAAATCGTCAATTTGTTTCTTTAAAAGTGGTAATTCTCTCACAACTATAGTCCAAATTACATCGTCTGAAATGTTGTCGTAGGAGTGAATAATTCGATTTCTAGTTCCAATTATATTTCTTGAATGATTTATAGGAAATTCAGGGTCAACTTTTAAAATTCTATTCATCGCTTCTCCAATTATTTCCAAGTTTCGTTCAACAGCTTTCTTTGTTTTTATGTCGTTTTTGTATGCGACAAAGTCTCTGCGATCGCCCAAAAAATCATAAATTTCGTCAATACAAACTTGTATATCCAAAAGCCAAGCTTGAATTTTAATATCCATAAATAATTTCTTTAGTACTGTCTAATTCGCGTCTAAAAAATTTGTTTTTTATAGCTCGATCTTCTAGTAAGTCAACTTGTCGTTTGAGGATCTCTTCTAAACTTAATTTTAAATGGAAGTAAATATCTGTATATTTAAAGGGATCACTTTCGTCAATATCAACAACTAAATCCACGTCAGAATTTTCGTTAAAGTCGTCTCTAAGTACCGAACCAAAGGCAAATAGCGACTTTACTTTGTTTGTTTTACAAAGTTCCTTGATTTGTGCTATTTTAAAGTCTTCAATCTTCATAGTCCAAAGTTAGCTTTTTTAAGGACATTTAAAAAAATAATTTCAGTAAATTTTTTAAATTGAGAAAAAACCTAACAATCTTTCTAACAAAAATAGAAAAGATTATATAAAAAACAGGTAAAAGAGTTTAGCAACGAGATGGTGTATGTGGTGAAATATTGGTTATGAAACGTGTACCCGCGCCCCGACCTGAATGGAGCTCTTTTTTGCTTGGTGGCATTGCCCCTTGGGCGGTTGCTGCATGGGCAATGCCACCAAGCAAAAAAAGCGGGAATGGAGGGCGGATGAGGCGCCCAAATGAAAAAAATTAACTACCTTTATCACAACAAAAAATATCATTATTTTGAAACCACAAGACATAAAAATTCTGCATATCGATTCTAATCATCCGTTGTTGTGGGACCAACTGCAACAAGCTGGATTCACGAATGAAGAAGATTTTACTTCAACTAAGGAGCAAATTGAAGCTAAAATCCAAAACTATCACGGAATTGTAATTCGAAGTCGCTTTAAAATTGACAAAGCTTTTTTGGACAAAGCGTCTCAACTTCAATTTATTGCCCGCGTTGGAGCAGGACTAGAAAGTATTGATTGTGAGTATGCTACCCAAAAAGGCATTCAACTCATTGCAGCTCCAGAAGGCAATGCCAATGCGGTGGGGGAGCATGCGCTTGGTATGTTACTTTCCATCATGAATAAATTAAATCGTGCCGATAAAATGGTGCGCAACGGCAAATGGATTCGCGAAGGCAACAGAGGATTTGAACTAGAACATAAAACCATCGGAATTATTGGTTATGGCAACATGGGAAAATCGTTTGCCAAAAAACTACGTGGGTTTGATGTAAAAGTTATTTGTTATGACATACAAGAACAAGTAGGCGATGCCAATGCGCAACAAGTTGATTTGGAAACGTTTAAACAACAAATTGATGTGTTGAGTTTGCACCTTCCGTGGACACCTGATACGCACAAAATGGTGAATTTGGACTTTATTAATTCGTTTCAAAAGCCTTTTTGGTTCATTAATACCTCACGCGGAAATAACGTAGAAACAGCCGATTTAGTTTCTGCTTTAAAATCAGGTAAAGTACTCGGTGCTGCCCTAGACGTGTTGGAATATGAAAAATTATCCTTTGAAAATCTATTCATAACCGACGAAAAACCCGAAGCGTTTAGTTATTTGCTTCAAGCAGAAAATGTACTGTTAACACCTCACATTGCCGGATGGACATTTGAAAGTCATGAGAAATTGGCACAGGTAATTGTGGATAAGATAAAGGTTTTTTTGAGTGAATAGGGACTAGTAATTAATTCACCATTTCAACTACTCCTGCTTTTCGCTCAATTTTCGTTCCAATTCGGCCTGAAATTCTTCCATTACGGGTTTCATGGTGCTTTCTGGGATATCTGCAATTCGGATGTACATCAAACCATCAACACTATTGTTAAAAAGTGGATCTACATTAAATGCTACTAATCGGGCATTTTGTTTGATGTATTTTTTGATTAACACGGGTAGTCTTAAATTTCCTGGTTCAAGTTCGTCAATGATTTTATCAAATTTATTCAAATCGGCCTCTGCTTCATCAAATATAAAGTCTTTGTCGGCGTCTTTTAATTTTACTTTAAAAGCTTTTTTGGGGTGGATGTATTGGGCTATATAAGGATCGTAATAATTTGATTTCATAAATTCAATCATCAACGATTTTGAAAAATCAGAAAATTGATTGCTAATACTAACTCCTCCAAGCAAAAAGTTGTGCTCAGGATAACGTAATGTGGTATGTATAATTCCTCGCCAAAGTAAGAACAAAGGCATTGGTTTTTGTTGGTACTCTTTGATAATGAAGGCACGTCCCATTTCGATAGAATGGTGCATCATATCGTGCAGTTCGGGCTCAAATCGGAAGAGGTCGTTGAGATAAAACCCATCCATACCGTATTTAGGATAAATTTCGGATCCAAGTCCCATGCGGTAAGCACCTGCTACTTTTTTTGCGTCGTCATCCCACAAAAACATGTGGTAATAATACGTGTCAAATTTATCTAAATCAATAGATTCATTGGTTCCTTCGCCTACTTCTCTAAAAGTAATTTCTCGTAAGCAACCTATCTCGTGCACAATATTGGGAATGGCTGCTGCTTTACAAAAAAATACTTCGTAGTTTTTGCTTTGTAATAATCGGCTATCGGTTTTTCTGAGTTCGGCAACTTCTTCAATCATTTTTTCTTGATTGGCAGGCATTGCAATTTTTTTCGGGCTTTTAGGTACTTTAAAGTTGGGCACATTAAGTAGCTTATTCCCTTCATCAAAAGCATTTGAAAGTATGTAGGTTTTACGTCTTAAAAACTCTGAATAGTCTTCAATGGATTTGTACTCATTTTGTTCAGCTACAGAAATGGCTTTTCCAATCCGCACTTTTATAACTCTATTTTTTTGGGTTAAAAGTTCGGAGGGCAATTTTGCGGTTCGAAGTGTATCACTGATTTTGGATAGAAAATAAAACAAACCGCTATTTTTTGCATGAAAATAAATGGGTACAACGGGAACTTGAGCTTTTCTAATCACTTTGATAGCGCCTTCTTCCCAAGGTTTGTCCACAACAAGTTTACCATCTTTGTAGGTAGAAACCTCGCCTGCAGGGAACATGCCTAGCGGTTTTCCATCACTCAAATGGCGCAATGTTTCTTTAATTCCAATAACACTTGACTGCTTATCTTTATGATTTTCAAATGGGTTAACGGGCATTATATAAGGCTTCATGGGCTCAATGCGATGCAACAAAAAGTTGGCAATAATTTTAAAATTTGGCTCTCTGTCAAGCATTAATTTTAAAAGTAAAATACCATCAATTCCTCCAAGCGGATGGTTAGAAACGGTAATGTAAGCACCTTCTTTTGGAAGTCGTTTAAAATCCTCTTCCGGAATTTCAAATTTAATTTGGAATTCGTCCAAAAGTGCATTCAAAAATGCAACTTCGCCAAGGTGTTTATGTTTGTTATATACCTTGTTTATAGTCGAAATTTTCAGAACTTTCATCAATAACCATCCTGCAAAAGTCCCCAAAAAACCATATTTATCAACATTAATTGCTTTTGCAACTTCTTTAGCTGTAACTATCCCCATGTAATTAAGTTTCGAATTAGACCAAGATACAAAGATAGCAAAACTAATTTTAAACGTAATAAAAATTTTGTTTTTGACATAAAGGTTAAACATTTATTATAATTTTAAAGATTATGCCACTAGTATTAAGGTTTTTATTTACTTTTGAACTTCAAAATTAATTTTTCATGAGAATTATTTCATACAACGTTAACGGAATTAGAGCCGCCATAACAAAAGGCTTCTTGGATTGGTTGCAACAAGCCAATCCTGATGTAATTTGTTTGCAAGAAATTAAGGCTACAAAGGAGCAAATACCAACAGAAGAAATTGCTGCAGCGGGTTATCCTTTTCAATATTACTTTTCTGCTGAAAAAAAAGGGTATAGCGGTGTAGCTATTTTGTGTAAAACAGAACCCAAAAACATTGTTTATGGAACGGGAATCCAGCACATGGATTTTGAAGGAAGAAACCTCCGAGTTGATTTTGACAACCTGTCTGTTATGAGTTTGTATTTGCCTTCAGGTACAAATGGTGACCGTTTGGAATACAAATTTCAGTACATGCACGAATTTCATAATTACATCAATCATTTAAAAAAAGACGTTCCAAATTTAGTAATTTGTGGCGATTATAATATTTGCCATGAGGCAATAGATATTCATGACCCCATTCGAAATGCAACGGTTTCGGGCTTTTTGCCTTTTGAAAGAAAATGGTTGGATGGCTTTATGAAATCGGGTTTTGTAGATAGTTTCAGACATTTTAACAAAGAGCCACACAATTATTCTTGGTGGAGTTATCGTGCTGGAGCCAGAGGAAATAATAAAGGTTGGCGAATTGATTATAATTTAGTGAGCCAATCCATACAACATAAAATGACGCGCGCCGTTATACTACCTGAGGCAAAACACTCAGACCATTGCCCAATTGTAGTTGAATTAGATTATTAATATAAAACCCCACATCAAATGATAAAAAATATTGCTTTAGGATTGATAGTTGTTTCATTAACAACATCATGTGTTTCCAAAAAAATTTACAATGAATTGGAAAATAAATTGACCGATTTAAAAAAGGAAAACCGAACCTTAATTGACGCCAACGACGATTTAACGAAATCCAAAAATCAGTTGGAGTTGGATTTGAATGCAACTAAAACCGAGCGTGATAAACTTAAATCTGAACGAGATAAATTAGCAGCCGATTTTTCAGCAAGTGACAAAAATTTGAAAGCACTTCAGGCTTCTTATAATGCATTAGAAAAAAACAGTGATGCGGCTTTGAAATCAAATATGGACAAAAACAGAGAGTTATTGTCCCAATTAGAAGCTAAAGAAAAAACATTAGCTACAGAGCAAGACCGATTAAACAAATTGAAATCTGAATTGGAGTCAAGCTCAAAAAGATTGGCCGAATTAGAATCTTACATTGCTGCAAAAGAAGCGAGCATGAAAAAATTAAAAGAAACACTTTCAAAATCGTTAAAAGCTTTTGAAGGCAAGGGGCTAACTATTGAGCAAAGAAATGGAAAAGTATATGTTTCGATGGAAAATAAATTACTTTTTCAAACGGGAAGTTGGGCTGTTAATGATGAAGGTAAAAAAGCTGTTGTACTAGTTGGAAAAGTATTGAGTGACAATCCAGATATTTCTGTTTTGATTGAAGGTCATACAGATAATGATAAAATTTTAGGATCTATTGGTGGCGGAATTGAAAATAACTGGGACTTATCGACCAAAAGAGCCACTGCAATTGTAACCATTTTATCTGAAAATAAAGGAATCAATAAGCAAAATTTAACTGCTGCAGGACGAGGTGAATTTGCGCCTTTAATGAGCAACGAATCGGCTGAAGGAAAGGCAAAAAACCGTCGAATTGAAATTGTTTTAACTCCAAAATTGGACGAGATTTCAAAAATGCTAAACGAATTATAACCGTTTAAATGAAAAAACTGCACCATCTTATTGACCAGCTCGAAAGGACTGTACCAAAAACAAACAAATTTAATTTTGAGGTGTCTAACAAACATGTTGGCTGGCATATTGAGCACAGTTTGTTGGTAATTAATAAAATTATTGAAGCTGTTTTGCAATCCAATCCTAGTAATTTCAATCAAAAATTTCAATTGAATCGAATGCTTATTTTTGCGCTTCAAATTATTCCAAGAGGAAAGGCTAAAGCGCCAACTGCGGTTGTACCATCAAATGAAATATCGGCATTAAGTATTCAGGAAAATTTGATTACCACTCGAAAAAACATCACAAAACTTGAAAACCTGAAAGGAAATTATTTCTTTGAACATCCTATTTTTCATCATTTGAATGTAAAACAAACCCAAAAATTTTTGTGTATTCATACCAATCATCATCTCAAAATTATAAATGACATTGTAAAATAATGAACTATACCCTTTTACCCAATACAAATTTAGAAGTTAGTAAACTGTGCTTGGGCACTATGACTTTTGGTAATCAAAATACAGAAATAGAAGCACATGCCCAGTTGGATTATGCTGTTGAGCAAGGGATTAACTTTTTGGACACCGCAGAAATGTATCCAATTGGAGGCAACGAACATATTTTTGGAAGTACTGAAAGACATATTGGTACTTGGTTAAAAAAAATAGGTACAGCAAAACGTGAAAAACTAGTAATTGCAACCAAAATTGCAGGACCAAATCGGGGTTTAGAATACATTCGTCAACCGTTGGATTTTTCTAAAAAAAGCATTCATGAGGCAGTAGAATTAAGTCTAAAAAATTTGCAAACAGATTACATTGATTTGTACCAAACTCATTGGCCAGAGCGAGTTATGAATATGTTTGGCAAACGAGGGATCACAGAAATTGACACCAATTGGAAAGAAAATATTCAGGAAGTACTTTCGGTTTTTGATGGATTAATCAAAGAAGGAAAAATCAAACATATTGGAGTTTCAAATGAAGCGCCTTGGGCAGTAATGAAATACATTAGCGAAAGCGAAAAACATAATTTACCTAAAATTGCAACCATTCAAAATCCTTATTCGTTGCTTAACAGATTGTTTGAAGTGGGCTTGTCAGAAATTTGCATGAGAGAAAACGTAGGTTTATTAGCCTATTCGCCATTAGGTTTTGGTATTTTGTCTGGCAAACACTTGAACGGAACCGTACCCAAAAGCAGAATTGATTTGTTCCCGCAATTCACTCGATATACAGGTCAAACGGCTACAATAGCAACAAAACTTTACGAAAAATTAGCTCAGGAAAACGGACTTACATTAACCCAAATGGCATTGAGTTTCGTGTTTAATCAAAATTTTGTAACTTCCACAATTATTGGTGCTACATCTATGGAACAATTAGCGCAAAATATTGAGGCTCAAAACACAATTTTAAGCAAAGAAATTTTAATTGAAATTGATAAAATCCATGATTTACAACCCAATCCAGCACCTTAATTAGAAACGATACACAATTCCGAAAGTATGTTGAATTTGATTACCATACGTTTTTTGGTCAATACTTGATTTTCCCATAGTTTGAAAAATCACCCCAAGATGGTTTAGGATACCATCACTGTTTGAACAGCAACTTTCGTATTTTTCAAACCAAATATACGTACCAAATCCGTAGTTAATTGTTGGCCGTGATTGACCTTCAATAGAAGTAATTCCAGCACCTAAAGCTACGAAGGGCTCAAAATTTGAAAGTTTGTCAAAATTGAAAAACAAGTCACTTAAATTATATTTTGCAGTAACATCAAATGCGTAATATTTTCGTTCATTAGGAATTAATACTCCATCAACTAGTTTTTTGGCATTATATTTATTCATTGTAAATATTCCCTCAACAGATATTTTTTCAGAAAGAACTAAATTATAACCAAAATAAGACGGATAAGCAGCAATATTCCACTCTTCGTCATAATTAAACGCATCGTGCTTTTTAGTAAACGAATCATCGATAACATTCAAACCTACTATAAATTTATTTGAATAGTAATCTTTATATCTTCCTTGCGAAAAAGACATCTGTAAAGTAAAGAGAAAAACAATACTAGTTGTTAAAATTGTACTGAACCTAACATTTGTCAATTTAGTTTTCATGGTTTTAAAATTAATTTATTGTCGTTTCAAAGATAAAAAAAATACTGAAACAGTAAAGCTTTTGTGAAAAAAATGATAAATAAATAATGATTTTTGCTTCTGGATTATTTTATAGGGATATAAAATAGAAGCTTTTCTTTTTTTTAACATTTAAATACTATTTTTGACAAAAAGTTGTTATATCACTATGTTTAAAAGTAGTATTTTAGTTGTGTTTTTGTGCTGTTTTTCTTGTGTTTTCGCTCAAGAAACGGGCACACTTTATAAAACCAAAACTATTTTTGCTCAACAAGACACTTTAGTAATTGACAATGTTCCTATTAACAAAGCTTTTTTTTCTATTCAAACTACTTCGGGCGCTATTATGGATACTTCTTTGTATGATGTTGATTTTGTTAAGGCAAAATTAATTTTAAAAAAAAGATTCAAAATTACCGATACACTTAAGGTAAATTATTTAAAATTCCCCGATTTTTTAACCAAAACATATTCTATTTATGATAAAGATAAAGTAGTGGTTAGTCAACAAGGGGAGCTTCTTAGTTTTCAAAATCCAAAGTCCAAAAATTTCAAACCTTTTGACGGACTTTCAACCTCCGGAAGTATTACAAGAGGTGTAACCATTGGTAACAACCAAAATGCAAGCGTAAATTCTAATTTAGACTTGCAAATTTCGGGTAAAATTTCAGACAAAATAACCCTCAGAGCCTCTATTCAAGATAGTAATATCCCTTTGCAAGAAGGAGGTTACTCGCAAAAATTGGACGAATTTGACCAAATTTTTATCGAATTATTTTCTTCTAATTGGAAAATTAAAGCCGGCGATTTATTTCTGGAAAACAGATCATCAAAATTTCTTAATTTTAACAAAAAAACACAAGGAATTTTAAATCACTTTACCTTTGGAGTACCCGATAATAAAACTGAAATTATTGCATCGGCAGCTTTGGTTAGAGGACAATATGCCAAAAGTACGTTTATTGGTCAGGAAGGAAATCAAGGGCCGTATAAACTCAAAGGAAATAATGGTGAGTTGTATGTTTTAGTTATTTCAGGTTCGGAACGAGTTTTTGTAAATGGAAAGCTACTTACGCGTGGTGAAAACAATGATTACACTATTGATTATAATGCTGGCGAAATTATTTTTACCTCGCTTTATCCCATTTCGTCCGAAATGCGAATTGCAGTTGAATACCAATATTCTGACCGAAATTACTCCCGATTCATTGCTTATACTGGAGCAACACATCAAGCCAAAAACTGGAATTTTGGGGGCTATTTATACTCAGAAGCAGATATTAAAAACCAACCGCTACAACAAAATTTAACTACAAATCAAATCGCTGTTTTACAACTCGCTGGCGACGACGCTAACCTGATGACTGCCCCTTCAGCTTATATTGATACCTACTCTGATAATAAAATTTTATATCAAAAAACAATCCTCAATGGTGTAGAAAGGTTTGTGTACTCAAACGATTCAACTGCCGAGTTATACAATGTAAAATTTACTTTTGTAGGAAACAATGCCGGCAATTATATCATTTCAAATTCAAATTCAATCGGTAAAATTTACCAATATACCGATCCAATTAACGGCGTTCCTCAAGGAAATTACAGTCCAATAAGTAAAATTATTGCACCCACCAAAATTCAAATGGCAACTTTTTTTGCAAAATTTAACCCTTCAGCGCATACTGATGTAAATCTTGAAATTGCTATATCAAATAATGATTTGAATTTATTTTCATCAATTGACGATGCTAATAATAAAGGTGTTGCCTCTCGATTTGATGTAAAAAAACAAGTAACTATTGGCAAATCTAAGTTGGATTTTTTTGCCAATCATCAATTTATACAACAAAATTTTAAAGCTATAGAACGAATTTTTAACATAGAATTTAATAGAGATTGGAACTTGAATCTTCTGCAAGGTAATCAAAGTTTACTGACCGCAGGTTTGCTTTTTTCTTTTGCTCAAAACAAACAAATCACTTACCAAATTGAACAACTTGATTTCTCGAATAATTTTTCAGGAACCAAACACAAAATGATTGCACTTTTTAAAACTAAAAATATTAAAATAAATCAAAACACGAGTTTTCTGCAAAGTAAAGGAGCCATTTCAAACTCCAAATTTATCAGAAATGAAACCCATTTTCAATACCAAACCAAAAACAAATGGGCAGGCGCATCGGCACGGTTAGAAGATAATCAGGAACGTATTTTGGCAACCCAACAATTAGCTCCAATTAGCCAACGATTTACCGAATTTGGGGTGTTTGCCGCAAAAGGCGATAGCACCAAAGTCTTTACAGAAATTGGATTTCTTCAAAGAAAAAATGATAGTTTACAAAATGGAATTCTTCAACACGTAGCATCTTCCAACACCTATTACATTAAATCCAAATTAATCCAAACCAACACCACAAATTTAGCTGCCTACATTAATTACAGAACCCTCAATTTTACCAACAATAACCAACCAACTGAATCCTCAATCAATGCTCGATTGTTTTATAACGATTCGTTTTTTAACCAATTAATTCTAACCAACACCACCTACGAAACCCTCTCGGGAACCATTGCCCAACAGGAATTTACCTACCTCGAAGTTAACCAAGGTCAAGGAGTTTATGCTTGGAACGACTATAACAACAACGGTATTCAAGAGCTTCAAGAATTTGAAATAGCACCTTTTCCAGACCAAGCTAAATACGTTCGTGTGTTTTTGCCCAACCAATTATTTTTAAAAACCCACCAAAACAAATTTTCGCAATCGTTAACCCTTAGCCCATCCAAATGGATCAACGAAAAAGGAATTAAAAAAACGCTCTCCCATTTTTACAACCAAACGGCGCTTTCCATTGACCGAAAAGAAGCCAAAAACGACTCATTCAATTTCAATCCATTTAACACCTCCGACAATAATTTACTGGGTATCAATGCCAGTTTTCGCAACTCTCTTTTTTACAATCGAGGCAAGCAAAAACACTCTATTGCCTACAACTATTTAAACAACCAAGTCAAAACATTGCTTTCAGTTGGCTCCCAACAAAACACCAACAACAGCCACCAATTACAATACACACACCTTTTTCAAAAATCGTGGTTATTCAATTCTAGCGCTGCTCAATCTACCGCCAAAAGCCTGTCCGACAACTATGTAGCTCGTAATTATAACCTACAAACCCTTGGAATAGACGCCAAAATAACGTACCTTTTTTCCAAAAACACCAGCCTGTCTGTTTTTTACAAAAACCAAACCAAAACCAACCAAAATCCAACCAGCGAAAACCTAAATCAAAACCATTTTGGCACTCAATTTAACTACAACAACCAGCAAAACATAACTCTAAACGGCGAAATTTCGCTGTACTCCAACCAATTCACCGGCGACCCAACCACGCCCGTTGCCTTCCAAATGCTCGAAGGGCTCCAACCCGGACAAAACAGCACTTGGCGACTGCTGCTTCAAAAAAAAATTACACAATATCTTGATGTCAACATCAATTACCAAGGCCGAAAATCAACCAATTCACCAACCATTCACACCGGCAACGTACAACTTCGTGCCTTTTTTTAGTAGCAAATGGCTTGGTCTGTATTTATCCACCATTTTCCTGCTATCGCCTTTATCTTGCTCCGTAAACTACGCAAGGATATCGGCTCCATCAGGGCTAAAAAAACAATCATTTTTGTACCAGAATGTTTTTTTGGAACGGTATTTGTAAAATAAATTTAATTAATAACATATAAATCAAACGATTCAAATGAAAAAATTATTCACACTATGCTTACTTTTGGCTTTTTCAAGCTCAATTTTTGCACAAGATTTAAAAGAGAAAGCAACCAAAGCAAAATCAAAAACGGAAAGAGCCGTTAAAGCAAAATCTGAAAAAGTAGATCAGCTAAAAGAAGAAAAAGCTGCCGCTAAAAAAGAAGCCGCTAAAGCCAAAAAAGAAGCTGCCGCTGCTGCCAAAAAAGAAGCTGCAAAAGAAACAAAAGCTAAAACAGCTAAAGCCAAAAAAGAAGTAGAAGACAAAGTAACGGCTACAGAAAAAAAAGCAAAAGCTACCAAAGCAAAAACTACTAAAGAAGTTGAAGAAAAAGGTGTTAAACTAAAAAAAGACGGAACTGTTGACAAACGTTTTAAAGCATCTGAAGCTAAAGAAAAAGCAACTAAAGCAACCAAAGAAGCTAAAACAACTTCAACAAAAGCCGTAAAAGAAGTAGAAGCAAAAGCTAAAACTGAAACTACAAAAGCTAAAACAAAAGTAAAAAAATCAGTTGCCGAAGAAACCGAAGACTTGAAAGAAACACCTGCATCAAAAGCAGCTGAGAAAAAAGTTGCCGACAAAGTTACCGGAGAGTACAAAGGTAAAAAAGTGTTTACAGGACCTAGAGGCGGAACCTATTACATCAACAAAAACGGAAACAAAACCTATATCGATAACTAATAGTATAGTTGCGTTATTTTAGGTAAAAATCAGCTATAAATTTCAATGTTTCTTTGAAACTACATAACTTTTATAACAATAGATTTTCCGAAAAATAGAAATTAAACAAATGCGTTTTTCTTAATTGAAAAACGCATTTTTTTGTCTAACTTTTTTACTAAATAAATAGCTAAAAGTAGTCACGAAAATTTTAGTAAACTTCTCTTTAAAGCCCTATTTATAAGGGATTTGTGTTTTGTTTACATTTATAAAACACTGTTAAACAGTATTTTATACAAAACAAAGTGAAGCTCAATAAAACCGCCGATTGTTAAAAACTAAACCCGATTGTGAATAAGTTTGACTTTTATTTTTGACCTGAAATAACCATCTTTGTAAATGTGAAATAACACATAAAATTTAATAAAAAACAACCCACATGTTTGCTCAAGAACCCATACTTCAGGAAAATAAAAATCGATTTGTGATTTTCCCAATTAAACATCACGATATTTGGGAATGGTATAAGAAAATGGAGGCTAGTTTTTGGACTGCCGAAGAAATCGATTTATCGCAAGATTTGAATGATTGGAACAACAAGTTATCTGATGATGAAAGGTATTTTGTAAAACATATTTTGGCGTTTTTTGCCGCTTCTGATGGAATTGTAAATGAAAATTTGGCTGAAAACTTTGTAAATGAAGTACAATATGCTGAGGCAAAATTCTTTTATGGTTTTCAAATCATGATGGAAAACATACATAGCGAAACCTATTCGCTTTTGATTGATACGTATGTGAAAGATGAAGCCGAAAAAGACCAATTATTTAATGCACTTGAAGTTTTTCCTGCAATAAAGAAAAAAGCAGATTGGGCACTAAAATGGATTGAGTCTGACTCGTTTGCAGAGCGATTGATTGCCTTTGCAGCCGTTGAAGGTATTTTCTTTTCGGGAGCGTTTTGTTCTATATATTGGTTAAAAAAACGTGGATTAATGCCAGGGCTTACTTTTTCTAACGAATTGATTTCGAGAGACGAAGGCGTTCACTGTGACTTTGCAGTGCATTTGCACAACCACCATTTGGTAAACAAAGTACCAAAAGAGCGCATTAGAGAAATTATTGTGCAAGCATTAGATATTGAAAGAGAGTTTATCACCGAGTCACTTCCGGTAAGTTTAATTGGAATGAATGCCACGTTAATGACGCAGTATTTAGAATTTGTTGCTGACAGATTATTGGTTGAACTAGGTTGTGATAGAGAATACAATACCAACAATCCGTTTGACTTTATGGACATGATTTCACTACAAGGAAAAACCAATTTCTTTGAGAAAAAAGTAGCCGAATACCAAAAAGCAGGTGTCATGAACACCGATGCTGAAGCGCATAAAATTACTTTCGACGCCGATTTTTAATTGTTAATTTACCGACATGAGATTATTTTTTTTAATACTATTAGTTTTTACACAAAATATATATGCCGAGGATGTTTTTGATAAAGCAACGATACTGTTTAATGATGGACACGAGGAATCAGGTTTTATAACCGCTTTTTTAGAAGACACTAAACGTAGTGGATCACTTGAAAAACTTTTAGATTTAGATGATAAATCGTTTAAGTTTAAAATAAATGAATCTGGCGGGGTAAAAGAAATTTTTACCGAAAATGTAAAACAAGTTTCCGTTTTCTATTCAGATGGAAGTTCTAATGTATATGAAGTTGTAAGATTAAGAGACCTTGATAAAGCTGGAAAACCATTAGAAGAAGAAGTTTTGGTGTATTTAATTCCTGTTAAAAAAGGAAAAGTCAATATATATGGGATCAAATATCACGAAGTGCGAATGGGTACTGGTGAAAGAGCTTACACTAAATATTATTTAGGAGGAAAAGATTATTTTTTTTATTATCAAAATACTAAAGATAGTTATGCCATTAATTATTTTAATGTTGGTTTTGGAAGTATATTTAAGTTAAAAGAAAGAATGTTAGCTCCTTTGAGAAATATGTGTAGCGATTGTAAACCAGCTTTGGATTATATTGAATCCAATATTAATCCGAGTAACATTGATAAAAAAGCAATAAAAGCGAATGATAAAATACTCAAAAAGGAGTTTAAAAGTTTGCCAGAAGAAAAACAACTAGATTTAAAAACACTTCATTATTATGAATGTTTTGAATTGAATGAACTAATAAATATGTATGAGACTTGTAATTAATTATAAGTAAAAACATAAATTGATTTTTTGAATACCAAAAAGCAGGTGTAATGAACACCGATGCTGAAGCGCATAAAATTACTTTCGACGCCGATTTTTAATTTCTTTAGATTTTTAAAAGCCTAAACATTTGAACTTGCTAGAATTTTCTGGTAAGCCAAAACATTGAAGTGGTTTAGCCCAGATAGAAGTGGAAATCCTTTTCTTTTTTTTCTTTAAAAAAAGAAAAGATTGAAACGGATAGCTGGAATAGCTTCAAAAAAAAATTAATAACAAATAACCCAAAAATGAGGAAGGGATTCCTTGTTTTTATTAAAAATGTAAGCGTATGTATGTAGTAAAAAGAGACGGTCACAAAGAACCGGTAATGTTTGACAAAATCACTGACAGAATTAAAAAACTATGTTATGGTTTAAATGATTTAGTTGACGCCGTGAAGGTGGCAATGCGTGTCATTGAAGGATTGTATGATGGAGTTACTACATCAGAACTTGATAATCTTGCGGCAGAGACGGCTGCATCGATGACGATTGCGCATCCAGATTATGCGCAGTTGGCTGCTCGTATTGCGATTTCTAATTTACATAAAAATACCAACAAATCATTCTCCGAAACGATGAATGAAATGTACCATTATGTAAACCCAAGAACCAACCAAAAAGCACCTTTGTTAAGTGAAGAGGTACATAAAGTGATTCAGGAAAACGCCGAGTTTTTGAACTCGCACATTATATACAACCGTGATTTTAATTATGATTATTTCGGGTTTAAAACCTTAGAACGCTCATATTTGTTGCGCATAAACGGAAAAATTGTGGAACGCCCACAGCATATGTTGATGCGTGTTTCGGTTGGAATTCATTTGAATGACTTAGATTCTGTGATAGAGACTTATGACTTGATGTCTAAGAAATTTTTTACGCATGCTACGCCAACGTTGTTTAATGCAGGTACACCAAAACCTCAAATGTCTTCTTGTTTCCTTTTGGCTATGCAAGATGATAGTATTGATGGCATTTACGACACACTGAAACAAACAGCAAAAATATCACAATCGGCAGGAGGAATTGGATTGTCAATTCATAATGTACGTGCAACGGGCTCTTATATTAGAGGGACAAACGGGACTTCAAACGGAATTGTACCTATGTTGCGAGTGTTTAATGACACAGCTCGTTATGTAGATCAAGGAGGGGGAAAAAGAAAAGGAAGTTTTGCGATATATATCGAAACTTGGCATGCCGATATTTTTGATTTCTTGGATTTGAAAAAGAATACGGGAAAAGAAGAAATGCGTGCAAGAGATTTATTTTTTGCTATGTGGACTTCTGATTTGTTCATGAAACGTGTGCAAGAAGACACGACTTGGACGTTAATGTGTCCTAACGAATGTCCTGGATTGTATGATGTGTATGGCGATGAGTTTGAGGAAATGTACACCAACTATGAAAAACTAGGAAAAGGAAGAAAAACCATCAAAGCACGTGAATTGTGGGAGAAAATTCTGGAATCTCAAATTGAAACTGGAACGCCATATATGTTGTATAAAGATGCAGCCAACCGCAAATCGAACCAAAAGAATTTAGGAACAATTCGTTCCTCAAATTTGTGTACCGAGATTATGGAGTACACTTCTAAAGATGAAATTGCAGTATGTAATTTGGCTTCTATTTCGTTGCCAATGTTTGTGGAAAATGGAAGCTTTAACCACCAATTATTGTTTGATGTTACCAAGCGCGTTACTCGTAACTTGAATAAAGTAATTGATAGAAATTACTACCCCGTTAAAGAAGCTGAAAATTCAAATATGCGCCACCGTCCAGTAGGGCTTGGCGTGCAAGGATTAGCAGATGCTTTTATTATGCTTCGAATGCCGTTTACAAGCGATGAAGCTAAACGATTGAATCAAGATATTTTTGAAACCCTATATTTTGCAGCTGTTACCGCTTCAATGGAAATGGCTAAGGAAGAAGGACCCTATTCTTCATTTAAAGGCTCGCCAATATCCCAAGGAGAATTTCAGCACAACCTTTGGGGCATGAAAGATGAGGAATTATCTGGTAGATGGGATTGGGCTTCATTGCGAAAAGAAGTAGTAGCGCATGGGGTTAGAAATTCATTGTTGGTAGCGCCTATGCCAACTGCATCTACATCTCAAATATTAGGAAACAATGAAGCGTTTGAGCCTTATACCTCGAACATTTATACACGTCGTGTTTTGTCTGGAGAATTTATTGTAGTAAACAAACATTTATTACATGATTTAGTTGAACGAGGATTGTGGAACGAAACATTGAAACAAGAATTGATGCGAAATAACGGTTCGGTTCAAAATTTGAATATACCTCAAGATTTGAAAGAATTGTACAAAACGGTTTGGGAAATGTCTATGAAAGATATTATTGATATGAGCCGTCATAGAGGGTATTTTATTGACCAATCGCAATCGTTGAACTTGTTTATGCAAGATGCTAATTATGCTAAATTGACGTCAATGCACTTTTATGCTTGGCAATCTGGATTAAAAACAGGAATGTATTATTTGAGAACAAAAGCTGCGGTTGATGCGATTAAATTCACCTTGAATAATGATAAAAAAGCAGAGCCAATTGAAGTTCAAGAGCAAGTTGTAGAACCAAAATTGGAACCAATTGCGGCTATAAACGAACCCGTTGAAATGACAGCAGAAGAGTATAGAGCTATGCTAGAGTTAGCAAAAAATGCCGGCCCTGATGAGTGTGAAATGTGTGGGTCATAATCGGTAAAAAAAATAAAAACAGAAACAGTCGTCAATTTTGAGGACTGTTTTTTTTAGAATACTATCACAATACAATTCGTACATCTGAAAAAAATAAAATAACTACGGTTTAAAAATTATCCAAATGTTAAAAAATACACTTGCCCTTTTAGTGATAAACATAACTTTTATTGCACATTGTCAAATAGGATTTCAAAACCATAATATAATTAGCAATATAGGTGCTTCAGCAAAAAACGGGATCGCAAAAGATGTTAATAGTGATGGGTTTATAGACTTAGTAGTTTTTTCAGATTCTGAATTAAGTTGGTTAAAGAATTTAGATGGACAAGGAAACTTTAGTAATCCAATACTTATCGAAAATGGTAATTTTATTAGTGCTGACCTTGTAGATATAGATGGTGATGGGTTCAAAGATATTATTTATGGAAAAACCAGTAATAATAGTAATCAAATCAGTTGGAAAAAAAATAGTGATGGACAAGGCACATTTGCAGCGGCAACTCCATTAACCACTACAGGTTTCTTCGCTAAAATTCAAATTATAGATATAGAAAGCGATGGCGATTTCGATATTACTTATCTAAGTACAAGTGGTGTAATTACTTTGAAAAACAACGGAAATACTGTTTTTACTTCACAAACAATCGTATCTTCAAGTTCAATTTTAGATTTTTTATTAACTGATGTAGATGGAGATCAACGTCAAGATATTATTATTAGAAGCACCTCAACTGCATTGAACTATTATCAACAAAATAGTAATGGTTTATTTGTTTTTAAAGAAACTATGGATTCTTTTGTCAATAATAATTACGATAAAAGTTTTATTGTTAGTGGCGACATTGATGCGGATGGCGACAACGATGTTGCAGTAATTCATGAAAACGGAAGCGACAAAAGAATAAAATGGTATAAAAACACGAATAATGTGTTTGCCAATAATTTAACACTTATGCAAATGCCTAACGATAATGGTATTGCAAGCAATGAAAAACGCAGTATTATTTTAAAAGATTTGGATAATGACGGATTAGTAGATGTTGTTATGCAAAACATGTTTTTAAATAGAGTAAGTTGGTTTAAAAATTTAGGAACAACATTAGGTATGGGTTCAGAACAAATAATCTGCAATACTTGCGTCGGCAATCATTCAATAACTATGGGTGATATAAACAATAATGGAAAACTAGATGTTGTTGTATTTGGATCATTAAGCAACAGTATTATTTGGTATGACAATACTAATGGTCTTGGAAACTCATTTGTTTCTAATGAAATTTCTCAATTTGTAATTTCTCCATCAAAAATTGCTGTTGGCGATATTGATGGCGACGGAAAAAAAGATGTATTAGTAACCTCAACAAACGATCATAAATTATCCTGGTACAGAAACACTAATGGTTTAGGCAATTTTTCTGAAAATCAAAAAATAATTACAAACTCACTTATAAACGCACAAAATGGTTTACTTGTAGATATGAACAACGACGGCAAAAATGATATAATAGCACTCTCCTCACCTTATGAAACAACACCAGCTCCAAAATTAGTACAATATATAAACACAGGAAACGGACAATTTTCAACAGAACAAGTTTTGTATAGTGTTGCTAATGATAATATTAGTAAAATAGAAGCTATAGATATAGACAACGATGGTGATTTAGATATAGTAGCAAGTTCAGGATTAGGTGACATGAAAGTTTTTAAAAACAATGGATATGCAACCTATTCTACACCAAGTTCATTTGCTCAAAGTGCTGGTTTTTTTGTGCCTTCAGACGTAGATAATGATGGCGATGTTGATTTGGTAGTAGCCTCTACAACCGAATTTTTCTGGTTGGAAAACACCAATGGTCAAGGTAATTTTTCAACAAAAACGGTTATTCCTACTAATTTATCTTTGCCCAGAAAATTTGTTATTGGAGACATAAATAACGATGGTTTAAAAGAAGTCGTTTATACCAATAGTAACCTAGGTAGAATAACCATAAACGCAAACGGAACCTTTGGAACACAAACTACCATTACAAGTTTAGGAAATTCTAATGTAATAGATATTGCAGACTTAGACAACGATGGAGATTTGGATATAGTGTGCAGTGCAGCAACAAGCAGTGGTTCTACAAATCGCTTTCGTTATTATCAAAATTTAGGAAATAGCATATTTGGACCTGCCACTCAAATTAATTTTGACAACATTAATGATATTCCTTATGTCAATGGGTTCTCAAGCATTGCAATAGACGATATTAATGGTGATGGCAAAAAAGATGTTTTTTTAAGCGTTACCTATTATACAAAAGTAATGTGGTTTGAAAACAAAGGAGCTTTATTAAACACTATTAATGGAAAAACAACATTAGATGTTGCAAATAATGGATGTGCGTCATCAAGTAATCCTGCACAACAAATTTTAGTCAGTACTTCAGAAGGGGATTTCACGCAATCTACTTTTACAAATGCGACTGGAAACTATTCTTTTCAAGTAGGTGAAGGAAATTATACTACAACAATTTCAACACCTATTCCAAATTTTCCATCAAATCCAGCTTCTTTTACGAATGCTCTTTCAGGATTAAACACTAGTATCACAGCTGATTTTTGCCTCGAACCCTCGATTTTTTATGATGATCTCGCAGTAACTTTTTATCCCATAAACAATGCAAGACCCGGTTTTGAATCGAAATATATTATGGTGGTAAAAAATAAAGGAACAAACACAGTTTCTAGTTCAGTAACTTTAAATTACAACAACTTAAAACTAGATTTTTTAAACGCAAACAAGCCAATAATAAATCAAACCACAAATTCAATGGAGTTTTCGGTACCGAATTTGCAACCTTTTGAACAATTTCAAACAGAATTAACTTTTGAAGTGAAACAAATTCCGTCGGTTTCATTAGGAGAACAAATAGAATTTATTACCACAAATACACTTTCTACAGATGCTACTCCAAACAATAATTCATTTACATACCATCAAATTATTGTGGGAAGTTATGACCCAAACGACATTCAGGTTCTAGAAGGAGAAGAGGTTTTAATTTCGGATAGCGATAAGTATTTACATTATATTATTCGTTTTCAAAATACAGGAAATTTTTATGCCGAAAGAGTTCAAATAACCGCACCACTTGACAACAAATTAGACTGGAAAACAATGGAGTTAGAGGCATATAGCCACGCTAACAAAAGCCAAATAACTAACGAAAACTTAATTACCTTTACTTTTGATGCAATTTATTTGCCAAGTCAACAAACTAATGAAGAAGATTCAAACGGATTTATCGCATTTAAAATTAAACCAAAAAACACAATATCAGTTGGGGATATTGTTCAAGAACAAGCAAATATTTACTTTGATTTTAATCCACCAATAATTACAAATCAAGTTTATACCGAATATGTTACGATGTTAAATACAGCTGATTTTGAAACTGAAAAAATAGTAGCCTATCCAAATCCTGTTACAAAAAAGTTATTTTTATCTACAAGCAACAAACCTTATAACGCTTCCTTGTATAACGTTTTAGGACAAATGGTTTTAACGGTAAATAGTGAACCTTATATTGATTTTACATCATTAATGCCGGGTATCTATTTTTTAAAAATCGCACTAAATGAAAATGACATTCAAACCATACGAATTATAAAGCAATAACAAATAAGATTTATAATTACAATCACTTAATTCCGTGTATAGAAAAGATAAATCGAGTATAATTTGTTTGAAAATTAGTAAAATTTTTGATTCCAAAATAATTTTTGAACTTTAGAATAAAGATTTTTTAAACAACATCTTTCCTTCCCAAAAATCACAATGCAATTCGTATATTTGAAAAAAATAAAATAATGGCAAATACCAACAAAGGAGTTTATACCGGAATTATAGAAAAAGATGCAGAAGGTAACTATTTCTGTGGGGACTATTTATTAGATTATCAAATGGTTGAAAAAGATTTTAAATTGGGCGACGAAATAAATATCAAAACGGTTATTGCAAATCCAAGCGATAAAAGTTACAATCAATATCCAAAAAAATCAAGAAATTTCTTTTTGGCAAATGATAAAAAGTAAATGAAATTAGTTCGAACTTCTTCAGATAATTTAGATTTTCAGCAATTGGTTAATCAACTCGATGCTTATTTGCGTATAGTTGACGGAGATGATCACGAGTTTTATGCCCAATTCAATAAAACCGATGCATTACAACATGTTATCGTATGTTATGATCAAGATGTAGCAATTGGCTGTGGCGCATTCAAAGCATATAATTCGCATACGGCAGAAATTAAAAGAATGTTTACTATACCAGAATATAGAGGTAAAGGAGTGGCTAAAAACATTTTGACAACACTAGAAAATTGGGCTAAAGAAGAAGGATATTTGAATTCAATACTAGAAACGGGTTATTTACAAAAAGATGCCATTGCACTTTATACAAAATTAGGATACGAAGTTATAGAAAACTTTGGCCAATATGCTGGTGTTTGTACAAGTGTTTGTATGCAAAAAACTATATAAAACCACTAACAAATGATGAACTGGGAACAACTTTTATCGTTAAAACGTCAAGGTGACACAAGCAAACGACTAAGAATAGAACAAGATGAAACACGTTTGGGCTTTGATGTTGATTATGACCGTATTATTTTTTCGGCTGCCTTCAGAAGTTTGCAAGATAAAACCCAAGTTATACCTTTGTCAAAAACAGACTTTGTGCACACTCGACTTACGCACAGTTTGGAGGTGTCTGTAGTAGGACGTTCATTAGGTAGATTAGTAGGAAAACAAATCATTCAAAAATACCCGTATTTACAAGAAGTTCATGGGTATCATGCCAATGATTTTGGAGCAATTGTAGCAGCGGCATCGTTAGCTCATGATATTGGTAATCCACCATTTGGACATTCAGGAGAAAAAGCCATAGGCGAGTATTTTTCTGTTGGAAAAGGAATGAAATATAAAGACCAACTTACCGATAAAGAATGGCAAGATTTGATTGATTTTGAAGGAAATGCCAACGGATTTTCTGTTGTAACTAGTTCAAGACCAGGCATAGAAGGCAGCATTAGACTAACCTATGCCGTATTAGGAGCTTTTATGAAATATCCAAAAGAGAGTTTGCCAAAAAAACCTACCAAAAATATTGCCGATAAAAAGTTTGGATTTTTTCAAAATGACAAGCAATTTTTTCAAGAAGTAGCTGCTGAGTTGGGATTAATTTCTAATAAATCGGGGAACGACATTGGATTTGAACGACATCCTTTGGCCTATTTAGTTGAGGCTGCCGATGATATTTGCTATACCATTATTGATTTTGAAGACGGAATTAATTTGGGGCTTGTTTCTGAAGATTTTGCCTTGGAATACCTAATTAAATTAGTTCAAAATACGATAGATTCAAATAAATATAATTCGCTCACCAGCAAAGAAGACCGAATAAGTTACTTGCGTGCTTTGGCAATTGGGAACTTAATTCAGGATGCGGTTTCAATTTTTATGGCAAATGAAGCATTGATAATGAAAGGGGAATTCCCTTTTTCTCTAATGGATAAAAGTAAGTATAAAGCCCAAATGGACGATATAATTAATATTAGTGTCAACAACATTTACCAAAGCAGAGAAGTCATTGAAAAAGAACTTACAGGCTATCAAATCATCAATAATTTGTTGGATAAATTCATCACAGCATACATCAATAACCTAGAAGGCAAAGCTACTAATTATGATAAAATATTGCTTAAAATACTACCCGAAAAACACCAATTAGAAAAAGCAACAACCTACGAACGATTGATGCACATTTGTCATTTTGTTTCGATGCTAACCGACGGAAAAGCAGTGCTTTACAACCAAATTATTTCGTCACATTAATTTGTTTCTTCAAGGGCATTCCAACCTCTTGCTTTCAATGGTATTTTAGTATTTGCTCTGGAAATTAAGTGAATTCCTTCGCTTTCTTGAACAATATGACCAATAACAGTAAAGTTTGGATTGCCTTTTATTTTATCAAAATCTTCCATTTTTATGGTAAAAAGCAATTCATAATCTTCGCCGCCGTTAATGGCAACTGTGGTACTATCAATATTAAACTCTTCGCAAACATTAATAAACTGCGGATCCACCGGAATTTTCTCTTCATACAAATTGCACCCAACTTTCGATTGTTTGCAAATATGAATAATTTCAGACGACAACCCATCAGATATATCAATCATAGAAGTAGGTTGTAACTCTAATTTTTCTAATAATTCCTTGATGTCATAACGGGCTTCGGGCTTCAACTGACGTTCAATTAAATAAGTATAAGCGTCCAAATCGGGTTGGTTATTTGGGTTTACCTGAAACACTTGTTTCTCACGTTCCAAAACCTGTAACCCCATGTATGCCGAACCCAAATCGCCTGTTACAACAAGCAAATCATTTTCTTTCGCACCATTTCTATATACAATATCTTCCTCATTTGCCTCGCCTATAGCGGTGATTGAAATAATTAATCCCTTTTGAGATGAGGTAGTATCACCACCAATGACATCAACATTGTAAAATTTAGCCGCATGGTTAATTCCTTCAAACAATTCCTCCAACGCCTCCAGCGGAAACCGATTAGAAACCGCCACAGAAACCGTTATCTGCGTTGCTTTGGCATTCATCGCACAAATATCAGAAACATTCACTACAACTGCTTTATACCCTAAATGTTTTAAAGGCATATAAGCCAAGTCAAAATGAACACCTTCAATCAACAAATCTGTAGAAACCACCACCTTTTTCAACCCAAAATCCAACACAGCCCCGTCGTCACCAATACTCTTTAGTGTTGACGCATTTTTTACATCAAAATTTTTAGTCAAATGGTCAATCAAACCAAATTCGCCAAGTTGCGAAAGCGAAGTTCGTTGCGGGTTTTTATCTTCTATCATTTTGTTTTTTTCATGTTTTTGAAGTCGCAAAGGTACAAAGATTTTTTGCTGTTATTTCTGATTTTTGAAAACAAAAAACAACACAAAATAATTATAAATAGGTTTGCTATTAGAAGCACACAATCCCATTTCAAAAGACGCTTGGTCCCGCTCTCGCCTTTATCTCCCTTGCCCTAAAGGGACTGCGGGAGGATATCGGCTCCATCGGGTCTAGAATAGACCAATAGTTTTTCAGTTGACTTATTGTGAAAACGCAAAATTGAAATACATCTTTATAACGAATAACTCAAAAAACATTTTGCAAAGTCAGGGAATTACGGAGCATTTCAAATGGCACACTTCAGAAAGCTGTGTTTTTTGAAGCGGTAAAGACACAAAGATTTAGCCATCTATAAATAAATTTTAATAGTAGGGCAAAAACTATCTAATTGTAATTCATAAGATTTTATTATCTTTGAATAATTTAACTTTTTATAATAAACAACGATTTATCGCACATATATAGTAAACTAAACCAATAATTTATGAAACTGAAAATTAGTAATTTAAGTAAAACTTATGACAATGGTGTCAAAGCATTAGACAATTTAAACCTTGAAATTGGAACTGGAATGTTCGGACTTCTTGGTCCAAATGGAGCTGGAAAATCAAGTTTAATGCGTACCATTGCAACTTTACAAAAGCCAGACTCGGGTTCGATTGAGTTTAATGGAATAAACATTTTAGATAATCAAATGGATTTACGTAAAATATTGGGGTATTTACCACAAGAATTTGGTGTTTATCCTAGTATGTCTGCCGAAAACTTATTGGATTATTTTGCTCGTTTAAAAGGAATTAGTTCAAAAAATGACCGAAAAGCTATTGTAAAACAAGTACTTGAAGTTACTAACTTATATGATGTACGAACCAAAAATGTGAGTGGTTATTCAGGTGGAATGAAACAACGTTTTGGAATTGCGCAATTGCTTTTAAATAACCCAAAACTAATTATAGTTGACGAACCTACAGCAGGATTAGACCCTGCAGAAAGACATCGTTTTTTAAATGTTTTACGAGAAATTGGAACAAATAATACTGTAATTTTTTCAACTCATATTGTTGACGATGTAAAAGAACTTTGTAATGAAATGGCAATTTTAAACGGTGGAAAAATCTTAAATCAAAGCACTCCAAAAGCAGCAACAGAAGAACTTTCTGGACAAATTTGGACTAAAATTATCGACAGAGATTCATTAGAACAAAATGAAAAAGAATTTAATGTTATTTCATCTAATTATAACCAAGATAATACTTTAAATATACGTGTTCATAGCCAAGAAAAACCTAATGAGACTTTTATTGCTACTGAACCACAACTAGAAGATGTATATTTTGTTGCACTAAAAAAAGATTTATAAAATGTTTGGAACCTTATTTACTTTTGAATTAAAAAGGTGGCTAAAAAACCCAACTTTTTATATATACGTAGGGATTTTCTTTGGATTTTCTTTACTAATTATGGGAAGCAGTTTAGGCATTTTTGACAGTTTCAAAACCACAACTTCTTCTAATGCTATGGCTAATTCGCCTATTGCATTAAACAGTATGCTTAATGGATTGACAGTTTTTATTTATTTCTTGTTGCCTTCAATAATTGGAGCCTCGGTATATCGTGATTTTAAATACAATATGCATTCTATATTGTTTTCTTATCCTTTTACCAAATGGGACTATTTAATGGGTAAGTTCTTCAGCTCATTGTTAGTTGTAGTAATTATTACTCTTTTTGTAGGTTTAGGTGCTTTTTTAGCATCATTCCTGCCGGGTGTAAATGAAGAATTGTTAGGTCCACACAAAATAATGGCTTATATTCAAAGTTATTTAATCTTTATCATTCCCAATTTGTTTTTTTATGGTGTAATTGTTTTTTCAATCGTTACAATAACTCGAAATATTTCAGTTGGATTTATTACAATTATTTTACTTCTGTTTTTACAAAGCATTATAAGTAGCTTTACAACAGATGTTGATAATCGTTATATGGTTGCACTTTTTGAACCTTTTGGCGGCGAAGCTTTAAGCTATTACACCAAATATTGGACGGTTTATGAAAAAAACGAAAATTTACTTCCTTTTGAAGGTGTAATAATTTACAACAGAGCAATTTGGCTAGGTGTATCTTTGCTATTACTGGGATTAATGTATCGTTATTTTTCGTTTACACAAACAGCATTTAGTTTCAAAAAAAGTAAAAATAGTGACCGTTTAACTAAAAATAATTTTGGCGGAATAACCAAACTAAATCTTCCAAAAGTTGGTTTTGATTTTTCATTAAAGCAAAATCTAAAAACAGCTTGGAGTTTATCACATATTGATTTTAAATTCATTGTAAAAAATTGGGTTTTTGTTAGTATTGTTCTTGTTGGAATGCTTTTTATCTTGATTACGGCTCTAACAGCGGGAGCAATTTTTGGTACAGAAACTTATCCAGTAACTTGGCAAATGCTCGAAATTCCGGGTGGCGCATTTGGGTTATTCATCAATGTGTTGACCTTTTTATTTTCAGGAATTTTAATTCATCGTGGGGCAACAACTCGAATGAATCACTTGATTGATGTTACTCCTACTCCTAATTGGGTTTTATTAGTATCAAAATTTTTAGCTATAGTAAAAATGCAAATAGTTTTACTTGCAGCTATAATGGTATCAGGAATTTTATTTCAAATTTATAAAGGTTATTTCAACTTTGAAATTGGACATTATTTATTTGAATTGTACGTTGTTAAGTTAATTCATTATGCAATTTGGGCGCTATTAGCAATTTTTATTCAAACATTGTTTAAAAATTATTTACTCGGTTTTTTTGTTTTACTATTACTTTCAATCGGACTTTCATTTTTACCAAGTCTTGGAGTTGAACAAGATATATTTATATACAATAACGACCCAGGCTATGATTATTCCGATATGAATGGTTATGGACATGGTTTAAAATATTATTATTTGTATAAAATTTATTGGCTTGCATTTGGAATAGTACTTTACGGATTAAGCCTGCTTTTTTGGAGTCGTGGTGTTGGACAATCTGCTAAAAATAGAATTGCCATCTTAAAAGAAAGAACCAATAAAGGTATAGTTTTTCCTTTGGTATTTTCGTTACTTACTTTTCTTGGAATTGGTAGCACAATTTATTATCAAGATAATATTGTGAATGAAAGTAAAAACGGTAACGAACAGGAAAAGATAATGGTAAATTGGGAAAAAAAATACAAAAAGTATGAAAACAAAACCCAACCCAGAATTACCGACATTAAAATTGATATGGAGTTGTATCCCGAAGAACGCAACTTTGTTGCCAACGGAAAATACATTTTAAAAAACAAATCTAATCAAGCTATAGATACTCTTTTTATAGATTATGCCGAAGGGACTAAAATTAGTTTTAACACAAAAAACAAATTAGTTTCAAAAGACACCGTTTATAATATTAACATTTATAGACTAGAAAAATCACTTCAGCCTGGAGATTCCATTCAGATGAGTTTTGTGCTTAAAAACAAGCCTAACTCACTTTTTGAGAATAATTCTCCCGTACTGTACAATGGCACATTTATAAATAATAGTATTTTCCCATCAATCGGATATTCAGCAGATAGTGAATTGACAGATGATGATGTTCGAAAAAAATACGGTTTAAAACCTAAAGACCGTATGTCAAAACCAACTGACAGTATTGCACGTAAAAACACCTATATCAGTAATGATTCTGATTGGGTAACTTTTGAAACAACTGTGAGTACATCAGGCGATCAAACAGCTATTGCTCCTGGATATTTGCAGAAAAAATGGCAAAAAGACGGGCGTAACTATTTCCATTACAAAATGGATAAAAAAATGTTGAATTTCTATGCGTACAATTCGGCAAAGTATGAGGTTAAGAAAGACAAATGGAACGACATTAACATTGAAATTTATTATCAAAAAGGTCACGAATACAATATTGATAGAATGATTAAAGGTGTTAAAAATGCACTTGAATATTATACTACTAATTTCAGTCCCTACCAACATAAACAGGTAAGAATAATTGAGTTTCCAAAAACTGGAGGTGGATTTGCGCAATCATTTGCCAACACCATTCCGTTTTCAGAAGCAATTGGTTTTATTGCCAATGTTGATGATGAAGACCAAGACGCTGTTGACTATCCATTTGCTGTAACATCGCATGAAGTAGCCCATCAATGGTGGGCACATCAAGTAATTGGGGCTAATGTTCAAGGTGCAACTTTACTATCTGAAAGTTTATCGGAGTACAGTTCGTTAAAGGTTTTAGAGCATACTTACGGAAAATCGCAAATGCGTAAGTTTCTTAAAGATGCTTTAGACCAATACTTACAAGGAAGAACTTTTGAAAGCAAAAAAGAACAACCATTAATGTTCAATGAAAACCAACAATACATTCATTACAACAAAGGGTCATTGGTTTTGTATGCTTTAAGCGATTTTATTGGAGAAAAAAACATGAACAATGCTTTGAAAGGATACATCAAAAAAGTTGCTTATCAAGACGCGCCTTATACCAATTCTATTGAACTTGTAAACGAATTGAAAAAAGCAACTCCCGATTCGCTTCAATATGTAATCAACGACATGTTTGAAACCATTACTTTGTATGATAATAGGGTGAATAATGCAACTTCTAAAAAACTTCCAAACGGAAAATATGAAGTTACAATTGAATTCAATGTTTGCAAATACAAAGCAGACGATTCAGGTAAACGAACTTTTAAAGACGATAAAGGCAAAATGCTAACCTATAAAAAGAAAGGCGATAAATACCCAACAGAATCCTATCCACTGAACGATTATGTTGAAGTTGGAATTTTTGCAGATCAAACGATTAAAGATAAGAAAGTTGAACAAGAACTTTATTTGAAAAAATATAAAATTAGTTCTATAAACAATAAACTAGTTATTATAATCGATAAAAAACCAACAGAAGTAGGCGTTGATCCATACAATAAATTAATTGATACCGACTCTGATGATAATCGAAGAAAATTATAAATACAGAAAAGGTGAAGCGAAAGTTTCACCTTTTTTAATATCTTTATTAGAAGTAGTTTAAAAGAAAAAAAGGAAATATCTTGTTATGAAATGGGTTTGCACAAAATTGCAAACCTATTTCTGGACAAGACAGTAAGAGGCAAAGACACAAAGATTTCCCACTCTTATTTTATATCTGTTTAACATTTATTTATTTTTTATTATTCACTGCGAAGTCAGAGACATTCGCAGAGCAGTACTAAGTTTATTTACTCTTTGCAGAGCGGGGATTGGCCAGATTGAATCATTTCAAAAAGGGTCAACAATGCCGATAAACCGTTTCCAGTAAATATGTAATGATTGTGTTTCATTTGTTACATTCTGAAAGAAAAACCAAAAGCAGTGTAATAGCTTGGTGCATTTTTAGTAACTCCGAATCCTGAAGACAAATCTAACATAAAATTATCATTAATCAAATAGGTTATTCCTCCATCAATAGAATGATTTGCAGTTGCATTTTCAGGCAAAAAGCCAAAAACTTCAATATAACTTCCTATTTTTTCCGAAATAGAATAACCTGTTGCAATGGTATAAATAAATGTAGCTTTGGGCGAGTTTCCGTCCCATTCGCTTCCTAAATTATAACTAAAAGACATTTTTTCTGAAAGGGTATGTTGCATTACAAATCGAAATTCGGCAGCTGTAAATTCATTTTTATATTTTGAAGAGGCAACATTTGGTAATCCAATGTGTCCTATGAATGAAGTTTTAGGAAAAATTCCTTTTTCTTCAGCAATTTTAATTTTACAACCAACAAGCACTGGGTTTAATCCTGAAATTTCAGAATCCGAATTTTTGTCGATTAAAAATTCAGTGATTAATCGCAATTCAAAATTATCGTTGACTCCATATTTCCACAAAGAAGATGGCAAAGTCAACGTTTTACTATTGACGTTGTTTTTTTGAAAACTGAATCCGTTTTCCATTTGAAACCTATTTTTTGGAACCAAATAGGGCGTTTCTGTTTGGTCGGGTCTATCCGTTTGTATGGGTTCAATTTCTTGACTAAACGCTAAAAAAGGAATCCAAATTAGTAATAGTATGATTTTTTTCATATTTTTTTTAGGCAAATCTAAAAAAATTTTTTTAAACCCCGCTCCACGAAGTGTTCCTTTTTCACGCTCACGCTCTGCAATGGTATGGCTTCGCCGAACCACTACGTTAGGTTTCCCGACCTCGCAGCAATAAGTATGCTCAATCTCTAATTTTATATCCGTCTAACATTTTTTTTATTATTTATTATTCATTACGAAGTCAGAGACATTAGCAGAGCAGTACTAAGTTTATTTACTATTTTAATAGGATTATAACTACAAAATAGTAAAAAAAATCCCAAATCCCAATGTTTATGGAGTTTGGGATTTAGTTTTATTTTTTAATAAACTTCTTATATCCTATGAATCCTAAAAAACCTAATAATGCAAATGGCCAAAGCACCACTATAAACGAAATAATATTTTCTAACATAAACCAACCTGTTTTTAAGCTGTCCAAAATTTGTAATCCTATATTTGGTCTATAAGTGTTGATGCTTTTTTCTTTGGCAATCATTTCTTGTTTAATGCTTTCGTCTTGGTAAATAGTTAAGGTTATAGTACTAAAATTTACTTGGTCGTTTAATGATAAATTCTGAAGTTTTGTAGCATCATTTTGTTCTTTTTTTGCAGCTAACGTTTCTTCGGCTTGTACAACTTGATTTAGCTTTTTACCTTTTGAATCAATCGCATTTTCTAAACGCTTTTCAGATGAATTACTTCTTTTTTCAGCTAATTGATTCGATAACATTTGCAACGAAACATCGTCTGCTTTAATGATGCGATAATCTAAAAAATGAATTTGTTTTGCAATAGTTTTTATCACAGTATCCAATTTTGTGTTGGGAACTCGAATGGTAATGTTATTGTCAACCTTATATTTTGTGGTTACTAATATACTGTCCTGACTTACATTGGTTCGGTCTTCCTCAAAAATATTGCTTTGCAGGTTTGTGTAAGTTACAAAACCTCCAAATTTTGTGGTAGCCTCTTCGATAGAATAAGTAGATTTTGCAACATTTTTTACCTTGAATTTTACATCAGCCGTTCTAATAAATTTTCGATTACTGTTTTTGTTTTCAACGGCTGCCGATGATGAAATAACGCTTGCACTATCAGAAACTGCTTCAAAATGATCCGCTTTTTCAGATGATTGTTTACAAGATACGACTAAGCCGATTGCTAGCAAAGTCAAAACGATTTTGGTGTTTTTGGTCATAAAAATTCATTGTTAAATTATTGATTATCAGATTTTGTTATAAGTAATTTTTAATCAATACAAATGAATTTTAAGATTTTATATTTTTGAAAGTATAAAAATCGTGCCAAACTTTTTGAGAAAAATAAACTGTTCTAAATTTGCCCGCTCCACGATGAGTTTCCGCTCCATAAAGCTTCACCAATTTGCGGAATATTTAGTCATACAAGCAGATGAAAAGTCACGAAGATTTCCCCCTCTTATTTTTAAAAACAAAAAACCCAACAACTTTCGTTATTGGGTTTCTTTATATTTTCTAATTCCCCTTCGGGGGTTAGGGGGCTTTAATCATTCAACTTCAACACCGCCATAAACGCTTCTTGCGGAATCTCTACATTCCCCACTTGGCGCATACGTTTTTTACCTTTTTTCTGTTTTTCAAGCAATTTACGCTTACGCGAAATATCCCCTCCGTAACATTTTGCCGTTACATCTTTTCGCAAAGCTTTTATCGTTTCACGAGCTATGATTTTTGCTCCAATTGCCGCTTGAATCGGAATATCAAATTGCTGTCTCGGAATCAATTCACGCAATTTTTCGGTCATTTTTTTACCAATATTGTATGCATTATCTTCGTGAATCAATGCTGAAAGTGCATCTACTGTTTGTGCGTTCAAGAGCACATCTAGTTTCACTAATTTTGACGTTCGCATTCCAATTGGCGTGTAGTCAAACGACGCGTATCCTTTAGAAACCGTTTTCAAACGATCATAAAAATCAAATACAATTTCCGCCAAAGGCATATCAAAATTCAACTCCACTCGCTCGGTTGTCAAATAGGTTTGGTTGGTAATCTGTCCGCGTTTTTCAATACACAAACTCATTACATTCCCCACAAAATCCGCTTTTGTAATGATGGTTGCTTTGATAAATGGCTCTTCCACACGATCCAATTTTGATGGCTCTGGCAAGTCGGAAGGGTTGTTTACCACAAAGGCAGTTTCAGGTTCTTTTTTGGTGTACGCCAAATACGAAACGTTGGGTACTGTCGTAATCACCGTCATGTCAAACTCGCGTTCCAATCGCTCTTGGATAATCTCCATGTGCAACATTCCCAAGAATCCACATCTAAAACCAAACCCTAATGCCGCCGAACTTTCTGCTACAAAAACCAACGACGCATCGTTCAATTGCAGTTTTTCCATCGAGGCACGCAAGTCTTCATAATCCTCAGTATCAACAGGATAAATTCCTGCAAAAACCATCGGCTTCACATCCTCAAATCCAGTAATCATATTGGTAGTAGGCGTTTTGGCATCGGTAATGGTATCACCCACTTTTACTTCTTTCGCTTCTTTAATCCCCGAAATCAAATAACCAACATCGCCTGCCGAAATCACATTTTTTGGCACCTGATTCAATTTCAGCGTACCCACTTCGTCAGCAAAATATTCATTGCCTGTAGCCATGAATTTTATTTTTTGACCCTTCTTTATTTCACCATTCTTAACCCTAAAAATTACCTCAATCCCTCGAAACGGATTGTAATGCGAGTCAAAAATCAAGGCTTGCAACGGTTCGTCAATAATTCCTTTTGGTGCCGGAATTTTCTCAATAATGGCAGCCAAAATATTTTCAACTCCAAACCCCGTTTTCCCCGAAGCATGAATAATATCTTCTAGTTTACATCCCAATAAATCAATAATATCATCACTAACCTCCTCAGGATTAGCACTTGGCAAATCTACTTTGTTCAAAACCGGGATAATCTCCAAGTCGTTTTCCAATGCCAAATACAAATTTGAAATCGTCTGTGCCTGAATACTTTGCGCCGCATCTACAATCAACAAAGCACCTTCACAAGCTGCAATCGAACGAGATACTTCATAACTAAAATCCACATGACCAGGCGTGTCAATCAAATTCAATACATATTCTTCGCCTTTGTACGTATATTCCATCTGAATCGCATGACTTTTTATCGTAATACCACGTTCACGCTCCAAGTCCATGTTGTCCAGCAATTGCGCCTTTTCTTCACGAGCCGTAACGGTTTGCGTAGCACCAAGAAGTCGGTCAGCAAGCGTACTTTTTCCGTGATCAATGTGGGCAATAATGCAAAAATTTCTAATATGTTTCATAATGTTGTCTATCTATTTTTGGGCGTGCCGGCAGAAAAAGCCGTCGGGCTATCCGTTCCAATCTTTTGGTTTTTAAAGAAAAAACCAAAAGGATTTCCACTTCTATCCCTCACGCAATCCCGTAAATAACGAGTTTAATGTGCAAATATAAACCAAAGTTTTGATTTATAAGTCGGAAACATCAATCCTTAAACATGAAACCAACAAAATTTTGTATTTTTGCACCCGAGACCTTCAGGTCGAACAGTATGAAATAAAAAAAAATCAACAAAATGCCCAAAATAGGCAACATCATTTTACCCGATTTTCCGCTGTTACTCGCGCCCATGGAAGACGTGAGTGACCCACCGTTTCGTAGGTTGTGTAAACTTCACGGTGCCGATTTAATGTACTCCGAGTTCATCTCTTCAGAAGGGCTTATTCGGGATGCCATTAAAAGTAAAATGAAACTCGATATTTTTGATTACGAACGCCCTGTTGGTATCCAAATTTTTGGTGGTGACGAAGATGCAATGGAACAATCAGCCCGAATTGTAGATGCCGTTCAGCCCGATTTGGTGGACATTAATTTTGGCTGCCCTGTCAAAAAAGTAGTATGCAAAGGAGCAGGAGCAGGCGTACTTAAAGATGTTGATTTGATGGTACGATTAACAAAATCAGTAATCAAAGGCACCAATCTTCCGGTAACGGTAAAAACCCGTTTAGGTTGGGACGAAAATTCTATAAACATAGACGAAGTTGCTGAACGTTTGCAAGATATTGGTGTACAAGCTTTAACCGTTCATGCAAGAACTCGTGCACAAATGTACAAAGGTCATTCCGACTGGACACATATTGAACGCATCAAAAACAATCCTAGAATTACGATGCCTATTTTTGGTAACGGAGATATCGATTCGCCCGAAAAAGCATTGGAATATAAAAATAAATTTGGTCTCGATGGCATGATGATTGGTCGTGCTGCCATTGGCTACCCGTGGATTTTTAACGAAATCAAACATTATTTTGCAACAGGTCAAAAATTAGCGCAGCCCACCATGCACGATAGGATTGAAGCCGCTCGAAATCACTTAACCTGGTCAATGGATTGGAAAGGCGAACGCCTCGGAATTGTTGAAATGCGTCGCCATTATACCAATTATTTCAAAGGCATTTCTAATTTTAAAGAACACCGTTTGCAATTGGTTACCATTGACGAAGCTGAAGGGTTATTTAAAACTTTGGATGAAATTGCTGATGTCTATGCAGATTACCAGCTTTAAATTTGGCGAAAGCCTAATCCAATAATTTCTTTGTAACACGACTGCTCGCTATCCAACTGGCAACAAAGCCCAAAAGTGTAATCGTTAAAAACACAATTAATACATTTTGTATAGAAAAAACAACGGGATAGGGTAAGGTTTCGGTAATCATAATCCATTGAAATTGCTGCTGAATGACCACAACAATGATACCTAAAACAAGTCCAATTAATCCGCCAAAAACTGAAAGTAAAGTACCTTGTAATAAAAATATTTTTCGCAAATGAGCTATTTCTGAGCCTAAATTATACAGTGTTTTTAGGTTTGATTTTTTGTCTAAAATCATCATAATTAGTGCCCCAATCAAGTTAAATAGCGCAATGATAATCACCAAAGTAAAGATTAAATAAATGGCAATATTTTCAGTATTGAGCATTTTGTGTAAGGTTTCATTTAGCTCAGCCCTAGTTTTTACAGTTATCTTTTCATTTGAACCTAAAAAAATAGCATTCAATTGAGAAACGATTGCTTTTTCGTCACAATTTGGTTTTGTTTTTATCTCAATTCCAGAAATTTGATTGGGTTTGTAAGTCAAAACCTCTTGTGTAAGTCCAAGGTCAGCAAAAACATATTTGGCATCTAATTCGTCATTGATGGCATAAATTCCAACAGGTACAAGTATTGCTTTTGTAAATGCATCTTCGGCAGAATTGATAGCTCCTTTACCAGGTTTTGGAGCAAAAACTTCAAAAATATTGTTATAATCAAAAAGACCTATCGATAATTTATTAGAGATTCCGTTGCCAATAACCACCTCGTCTGTATTAGGAGATAACCATTTGCCATTAAATAATTGTTTGGAGGATTTATTTATTTTACCATAATTTTTGTCAACGCCTTTAATTATTGCAACTTGTTCTTTCCCTTTAAATAAAAACAAAACACGTTCTTCAATTACTTTGCTATAACTAACTAGATCTGGGATTTTAGCCAATTCAATTTCTTGATTTTTGGTAACAAAAAAGGATTTTCCTTTGGCGGGAATCATTTTAAAATCAGGGTCAAAATCATTAGAAAATGATAGGCTAAACTCTTTTAACCCACCAAAAACAGATAAAACAATAAAAAGTGCCATTGCCCCTACAATAATACCACCAGAAGCAATCCTAGTGATAATATTAATAGCATTGTTTTTACTTTTGCTAAAAATGTATCTTTTTGCTATGTACAGCGGAAAATTCACCTAAGCTTTTTTTCGTTTTTCTAATAAATCAGGGTTTTCAATTGGGTTTTCTTTTCCCGAAAGGGCATTGTCAATTTTTTCAATATAATCTAATGAATCGTCAATGTAGAAAGACAAATTAGGCACTTTTCGTAGTTGTAATTTTACTCTTTGTGATAAATCATGTTTTATTAATGGCATATTTGATTTTACCGCTTCCAAAATTTCTTGTGCTCTGTTTTGAGGAAAAATACTAAGGTAAACCCTAGCCACACCCAAGTCGGTTGTAACTACTACTTTAGATACAGATATGATTAAATTAGTCATGCCGTTTTTACGTACTTCACCTTGTAAAATGTCAACTAAATCATTTTGTAAAACACTCCCTATTTTTTTTTGTCTATTCGTTTCCATTTTGCAAAAATACAATTTTTTGAACGTTTGATGAAGTAAAGTAGTAAAGATTAATTTTTTTGTATTTTTACCAAATTAATTTTGGTTAAAAATAAATTCAGATGCGAAAAATTGAACATATTGGCATAGCGGTAAAAAATTTAGAAACGTCCAATTTAGTTTTTGAAAAACTCTTTGGTGCACCTGCTTATAAACAAGAAGAAGTTGAATCAGAAGGGGTTAAAACTTCCTTTTTTATGAATGGGCCTAACAAAATTGAACTTTTGGAAGCCACTAATCCTGAAAGTCCTATTGCAAAATTTTTAGAAAAAAAAGGCGAAGGCATCCATCATATTGCATTTGATGTAGAAGATATTGAACAAGAAATTGTGCGACTTAAAAGTGAAGGATTTATTGTGTTGAATGAAGTACCTAAGAAAGGAGCAGACAACAAATTAGTTGTTTTTTTACACCCAAAGTCAACCAATGGCGTTTTAATTGAGCTTTGTCAGGAAATAAAATAGAATTGATTTTAAATAGGTTAGCTTCTTTTTTTTAATCAGATAAAAAAATATTTGCAATAAACTAAAAATAGTAGTAATATTGCAACCTCTTAACCGGTCCTATAGCTCAGTTGGTTAGAGCACCTGACTCATAATCAGGTGGTCCCTGGTTCGAGCCCAGGTGGGACCACAACAAAACCCTTGTAAGTATAGCTATTTACAAGGGTTTTTTATTTAAAAGTTGAGAAAAACTGCGTGCTGAACTTTTTTTGTTCTGTTATTTTGCGGGGATTTTTTGCTCTTTATTGTATAACAAGATTAACAAAACTCTTTTTTAGGTTAAATTTAGAGGATTTAAAAAATTATTCAATTGCAATAATATCTATTAAAACAAACCCTTTTTTTAAAATAAAATAGACCTTCAAATTTTTAAATTCAAAGGTCTATCTTCTTTATTTTATGTGGTTATTTCTAATTCTTTAAATATTTTTCTAAGAATTGATCTTGTTCCCATAACAAATGTAAAATGTTTTCTTTGGCAACATAACCGTGGCTTTCTTTTGGTAAAATCACCAATCTTGCTGGTCCACCTAATCCTTTTAATGCTTGAAAATAGCGCTCCGATTGCAGTGTGAAAGTTCCAGGGTTGTTATCAGCTTCACCATGAACTAAAAGTAAAGGTGTTTTCATTTTTTCTGCATTCATAAAAGGCGACATTCCGTTGTAAACTCCAGGAACATCCCAGTAATTACGTTGCTCACTTTGGAATCCAAAAGGGGTTAATGTTCTGTTGTATGCACCACTTCTTGCAATTCCACAAGCAAATAAATTAGAATGTGTTAATAAATTAGCTGTCATAAAAGCACCATAGGAATGTCCTCCAATAGCTACTTTTTTACGGTTAATGTATCCTAATTTGTCAACAGCATCAATGGCTGCTTCTGCATTGGCAACCAATTGTGGAATAAACGAATCGTTAGGTTCTGTTGTTCCTTCACCAATAATTGGAAAGGCAGCGTCATCTAAAACGACATATCCTTTGGTTACCCAATATACAAACGAACCATAGTTTGGAAACGTAAATTCGTTAGGGTTTTTGTCACTTTGTCCTGCCGAATTTTTGTCTTTGTATTCTGCTGGATACGCCCATATTAATAAAGGCAATTTCTCTTTTTTCGTTTTGTCATAACCCGCTGGTAAATATAATGTTCCGGAAAGTTCAACACCATCATTTCTTTTGTATTTGATCACTTCTTTATAAACGTTTTTAATGCTTTCGAATGGGTTTTTAAAATCGGTAATTGGTAGTATTTTGTTGTTCGATTTGATGTTTCTGAAATAGTAATTTGGATATTCATTTTTAGACTGAATCATCACTAAAACGTCTCCTTTCTTGAAATCTTCAATCGATAGTAAATCTTCTTTTTTATCTTTCATGTTAGAAGTGTACAATCTCGTTTTTTTCAAAGTATTGAAATCATATTCGTCAATAAAAGGAAATTGTCCGTCTTTAGTGTTACCATCGCCAATTAAATAGCCTTTGTTGTTTTCTATTGCAATTACATATCTTCCAAATTCGTTCTTTTTCAACTCGAAATTTCCAGGATCTGAGTACATGTCTTGTGAATTTCTATCTTCAATAATTTTTGGAGCAATGGCTAAATTTGAAGGGTTGAATAAATATGCTTTCGTATTTCTAGTGTCATACCAAGAATCAGTAACGATAGCAATGTTTTCGTTTGCCCACATGATACCACCATAACGTTGTTGGGTTTTGATTAAGCTTGTTGGATTTGATGTAAATGGTGCTTCCCATAAAAACACTTCGTCTCTGAAATCTACTTTTACGGCTTGATCTCCACCATCTAGCGCTTCAACAAAAGATAAAGTGGCGGGTTTGTCAGCTCTCCATCCCATGCTTCTTTTTCCTTTTCTTACCGATGAAAATCCTTTAGGCATAATTTCGATTAACGGCACTTCATTTACTGTTTTTACTTCTCTTCCATTGGTATCATAAACTGTACTTTTTTGTGGAAAGCGGCTCATAGGAACAATATAAGAATAGGGTTTTTGTATTGTAGTTAACATCAAATAATTCCCATCTGGTGAAAAACTTTCGCCCGCATAAATGTCAGCCGTTTTAAACAAAGTTATGTTTCCAGAAAGAGAAACTTTATATAATTCAGATGTTACTAAAGCATCAAAATTAGCTTCGTCTGTTTTGTTTTTTAATAAATCTTGATAGGTTCTATTTTGTGATTTTGAACCATCGCTTAAAGAAACCGTTGGTCCTTTAGGTAAATCTTTAGCGCTATTAATTAAAGCTGGACGGTCTTTTGGAAGCACCTTTACCAAAAACGTTTCGTTATCTTTCATCCAGTTAAACGGATTTCCTAAATTCGCATTCAAATTATCGGCAGTTAATTTTTTTGCGGTTGCGGTTGCTACATCAATTACCCAAAGTTCAACACCTTTATTGGTGGTATTGGTAAAAGCAATTTTCTTTTCGTTTGGCGACCAAGAAACATTAGTAATTCGAGGGTTTTCAGGTAAATCATTTACTTGAATTTCCGTTTTGTCATTGATTTTTCTAACTTTCAGATTGTTAATGTAAGTTACTGTACTTGAAATATTGGTTACGGGATTAATTCTCAAGCCACCTAATTTCATTTCTTCTTGATTTAAATCATCAAGTGTTTTGTAAGTGTTTCGGTAGCTTAAAAGCATATATTCTTTCTTAGTGTCCATACTTACTGATGGCGCTCTTTCGTAATCAGCTAAAGCTAAAATCTCAGGTGAAGGTTTTTGATAGGTTGTATTTACTTGAGCCGATGCATTTAAAAAAGCACCCAAAAAAGCCACAAATAGTAATGATTTTAGTTTCATGTTTTTGATTTGAATAGTTTAGATGTAAAGTTAATTTTTTTAGAATATAGAAATTCTAAATTATATGTTAATTTTTTGTAGCTTATGATTTGTATGTAACTAAAATAGTTCAAAAATATTTTAAAATATTGGAAAAGTTGTCAGCAATGCAAAAATATTAAAGTTTGACTGTTTGCTAAAATTCATTTCAATTTTTATGTTACATTTGTTGTATATAAAAATTAGCTATTCTTCTTTTCATTCTATGCCAATTGCTGGTTTATTTGATAAAATCATTTTTTAAATAAAATTTGAATTAAAATGAATAACATTCTCAAATCACTTTTTCCTAGCTTTTCTAGTGCTTTACTAGAAGAAATAGCAGGTCATGCCGTGTCAAAATCTTTTGTAAATGGGGATGTGATTATGCGAACGGGGCAATACATAACAAATACGGTTATGATAGTAAAAGGAAGAATAAAAATCTACAGAGAAGATGAGGATGGAGGTGAGTTTTTTATGTATTATTTATTGCCAGGTCAAGCTTGTGCAGTATCTATGATTTGTGCAATAAAAAACGAAAAAAGCCAAATAATGGCCAAGGTTGTGGAAGATGTAGATTTATTAATGGTGCCTTTGTCATTGATGGATAAATGGATGATGCAACATAGATCTTGGTATGAATTTGTTATTGACACCTATAGAAGCCGGTTTGAAGAAGTGCTTCAAGTAGTTAATAGTATCGCTTTTAGAGCGATGGATGAACGATTAGAGTTTTATATTAAACGACATTTAGACGCTTGCGGTTGTAATGATTTGAAATTATCTCATCAAGATATTGCTACAGAATTGAATACATCAAGAGAAGTTATTTCTCGATTACTAAAGAAATTAGAACAACAAGGCAAACTAAAACTTCATCGAAATCATATAGAAATAATAAAATAATTTTCTCAAATGTGATAAAAGTTACAAATTGTGAATTTTTTATAATCAATATTTGCAAATAAAATTTTTACAATTATGGAATATATTGGTTATTTAGCATCAATTTTGATTGGTGTAGCTTTAGGATTAATAGGTGGTGGTGGTTCTATACTAACGGTGCCGGTTTTGGTCTATCTGTTTGCTATTGAACCTGTTTTGGCAACAGCTTACTCTTTATTTATTGTTGGATTAACAAGTGCTGTGGGAAGTATAACTTACTTTAAAAAAGGACTTGTAAATATCAAAACCGCTATCGTATTTGGTATTCCATCTATAATTGCTGTATTTTCAACACGAGCTTTTATTGTACCTGCAATACCAAAAGAAATTTTTACAGTTTCTGGTTTTACACTTACCAAAGATGTTTTTTTAATGTTACTATTTGCAGTAATTATGGTTTTTGCATCTTATACAATGATCAAAAAGGATAAAAAAAACGCAGAAGATGCTGGCGAACAACAATTTAACTATCCATTGATTTTGATAGAAGGCGCCATTGTTGGGGTTGTAACAGGACTAGTTGGTGCAGGAGGTGGATTTTTAATAATACCTGCATTGGTAATATTAAGTAGGCTACCAATGAAAGAAGCGGTAGGAACCTCCTTGGTTATTATTGCTGCCAAATCATTAATTGGATTTTTTGGCGAAAGTAATGAGAGCGCTATAGATTGGACATTTTTGGCAACAATTTCTGCCTTTGCTATTGTAGGAATTTTTATAGGAGCATCGTTATCTAAAAGAATTGATGGAGCAAAACTTAAACCAGCATTTGGATGGTTTGTACTCATCATGGGAATTTACATTATTACTAAAGAGTTATTTTTAAAATAAAAACATCAATTTATGAAAAATCATTATCAAATACTTATTGTAGGAGGTGGAAATGCAGGATTATCTGTTGCCTCTCAATTGCTAAGAAAAAAAAGTAATTTAAATATTGGAATCATCGATCCATCCGAAAAACATTACTACCAACCTGCATGGACATTGGTAGGTGCAGGGATTTTTGACATAAAAAAAACCGTTAGAAATGAAAAAGATGTAATGCCCAAAAACACAACCTGGATAAAAGAAGCGGTTTCAGAATTTGAACCCACTTCAAACAAGGTAAAATGTGCATCGGGTAAAGAAATTACTTATGATTATCTTATCGTTTGTCCTGGTATTCAACTTGATTGGAATAAAATAAAAGGGCTAAAAGAAACACTAGGAAAAAACAATGTAAGTAGTAATTATGATTTTCAATCGGCTCCATATACTTGGGAAATGATCAAAAATTTTAAAGGAGGAACTGCAGTTTTTACAAACCCATCAACACCAATAAAATGTGGTGGTGCACCTCATAAAATCATGTATTTGGCTGTAGATTATTGGAGAAAAAAAGGAATTTTAGACAAATGTGATGTACACTACATATCGGGAGCAACGATGATTTTTGGGGTAGCAGAATACAAAGCAACTCTAGAAGAAGTATTGAAAAAAGGAAACATAAAAGTACATTATTCTGCCAATACTATTGCTATTAATGGTGATAATAAAACGGTAGAATTTGAAACAAAAAATACAGAATTTGTAAAACAAAGCATGGACAAAGCAGCCGCAGGATGCTACAGTATAGCTGCAGGAGCTGGAGAAGACTCAGTGAGTAGAGTTACCATGAATTTTGATCTATGCCACTCTGTGCCACCACAATCGGCACCAGAATTTATAAAAAATAGCCCATTGCGCGATCAAGCAAACGCTCTAGGATATGTAGAGATAAACAAAAACACAATGCAACACACCCGTTTTCCAAATGTGTTTGCCCTTGGTGACTGTACCAATGCTCCTTGTAGTAAAACCGGTGCTGCCATTAGAAAACAAGCTCCAGTAGTTGTAGAAAATTTACTCGCATTAATTAATAACCAAACAGGTACAGCTACTTATGACGGTTATAGCGCTTGTCCTATACCTACTCAATACGGAAAACTTATGTTGGCCGAGTTTGATTATACCAACACTCCAAAAATGACTTTCCCTTTTAATCAGGCAAAACCAAGATGGACCATGTGGTTATTAAAAACCAAAGTATTACCATGGTTGTACTGGAATAAAATACTCAAAGGAACTGCATAATTTAACAAATAGTTCCTTAAATTATGTTTTAACACATAAGTTTGATATATAAATCTCTTTCGGTTCAGAAAGAGATTTTTATTTTACTTAATTTGGTTTTACGTAACTTATATCACCAAATACACTAAAGAAATCTAATACTTTTGTAAATAATTATTTTAAATAAAAAAACATGGATGTAGAAATTTTAGCTCGAATACAGTTTGCTTTTACTATTGCTTTTCATTACATATACCCACCATTAAGTATTGGGATAGGATTGATAATGGTTATTATGGAAAGCCTTTATTTAAAAACGGGGAAAAAAGAATACGAACTTTTAACTCGATTTTGGATTAAAATTTTCGCAATCACTTTCGGTATTGGAGTTGCAACCGGAATTATAATGGAATTTGAATTTGGCACTAATTGGGCTGTATATTCTAGATATGTTGGCGATATATTTGGATCAGCATTGGCTGCTGAAGGTCTATTTGCATTTGGATTAGAAAGCGCCTTTTTAGGAATATTACTTTTTGGTTGGCATAGAGTAAAGCCATGGGTTCATTTGGTATCTACCATTGGTGTTTTTCTTGGTTCATTGTTTTCGGCAGTATGGATAGTAGTAGCCAACTCTTGGCAACAAACCCCTGCAGGTTTTCATATAGTTGGTACCGGCTTGCAGGCAAGAGCTGAAGTAACCGATTTTTGGGCAATGGTATTTAACCCATCTAGTGTAGATAGATTAATACATACTTGGCAAGGCTCTTTTTTGGCAGGTGCTTTCTTAATTTTAAGCGTTCATGCCTACTATATTAGAAAAAACAGATTTGTTTTTATTTCCAAAAAAGCTTTTAAAATAACTCTTGTAGTAGCCACTTTTTTTTCGTTATCTCAACTTTTTTCTGGACACAGCTCTGCAGATGGTGTTGCCAAAAACCAACCAGCAAAATTAGCCGCTATGGAAGGACATTTTAAAGAAAATGCCCCCGCAGATTTGTATTTGTTTGGCACAGTAAACAAAGATAAAAAAGAAGTAACTGGGTTAAAAATTGACGGAGGGTTATCATTTTTAGTACATCAAGATTTTCAAGCGCCAATAAAAGGATTAGACAGTTTTGACAAAAACGATACTCCGAGTCAGGTAAACGCCGTTTTTCAGTTTTATCATCTCATGATAACTATAGGAATGATACTCATTGGACTTACATTATTGGCTTGTTTTTTATGGTGGAAAAATAAATTATTTGATTATAAATGGATCATGTGGCTATTTTCGTTTGCTGTAATATTACCTCAAATCGCCAATCAAGTGGGCTGGTTTGCTGCAGAAATGGGAAGACAACCTTGGGTAGTATATGGATTATTGCGCACAAGTAAGGCTTTTTCGCAAGAGGTATCATCAAGTCAAATTATGTTTTCACTAATTATGTTTACTATAGTCTATTCTTTATTATTAGCCTTGTTTATTTACATGTTAAACAAAAAAATAAAACATGGACCCTATGATGAAAAAACCGAAAACTTACATTTTTTAACCTATAATAATTAGATCATGAACTACTTTTTAGGGATAGATTATCCCACACTTTGGTATATGGTTATTGGGCTTTTGTTTTCTGGATATGCCATTTTAGAAGGATTTGATTTTGGTGCGGGCGCTTGGCATCTTTTTTTTCAGAAGGACTTAAGCAGACGTATAGCTATCAATGCCATTGCTCCCGTGTGGGACGCCAATCAGGTATGGCTAGTCATTGGTGGAGGCGCACTTTTTGCAGGTTTTCCGGTTATGTATGCCACTATGTTATCAGCCATGTATGTGCCTTTTATGTTGTTTTTAATGTTTAATATTCTTAGGGCTGCCGCCATAAAGTTCAGAAGCGCAGAAGAGATGATCTGGTGGAGAAAAACTTGGGATTTTGTATATAGCATTTCCAGCATAATGATCGCCTTTTTGTTAGGAATTGTATTAGGTAATATTTTGCAAGGTTTTCCATTGGGCGAAAATCACACCTACAAAGGCGGTGTTTTTTTCTCATTTATAAACACCTATTCTATCATGACTGGGCTTACCACCCTAGCCTTGTTCATGACTCAAGGAGCAATTTATTTATTATTAAAAACAGAAGGACGCCTCCATGCCAGATTAACCTTTTTATTACGTAGAGGGATGATCTTTTTTATCATTACCTTTGGTGTCATGACACTTTATACATTAGTTTTTATACCAAAAGTTACCGCCAACTTTAGAGCAAATCCTATCTATTTTATAGTACCAATTTTATCCTTTTTGGCTGTAGCCAATGTGCCTCGTTTGGTTTCCAAAAAAAGATACATGCTAGCATTGGTTTTTTCCTCATTAACCATGATGTTTTTATTAATGCTTGTTGCTATACAATTGTACCCAACCCTTTTAATTTCTACCATAGACCCAAAGTACAACGTGACTATTTATAATGCAGCATCATCACAAAAATCTTTGGGAATCATGCTTACTATAGTAGTTATAGGCACTCCCTTGCTTGCAGGATATTTTCTTTTTTTGTACAAAACCTTTAACGGAAAAGTAAAACTAGACGACACCAGTTATTAACTTTTATAACTCTATTATCAAACGCATTAGTAAATTTCTAATGCGTTTTTTTTATAAGAAGCACACAACCACCTTCCAAAAGACACCATGTCCTGCTGTCCGCTATATCTCTTGCTCCGCTAAAGCTCCACAAGAGGATATCGCTCCCATCAGGTCTAAAATAGACAAATAGATTTTCAGTTGACTTTTATTTGAGTTCCAAAGCCCCAAAATTTTTTTATACCAATTTCTAAAATTTGTAGCAAAACCAATTAACATTAACAACGTTTCATGCCAACAAAAGCAGAAATCCCATTAGTTACTGTCATTAGGTAACGTCACATCACTAAACTATCATTTCTCCCGATGATCAAAACAACAAAATTTCACATATTTAGCAGATTTTTACTTATTAAATCTGTGACAAAAAAGCACGTCAAATTTTATTTGATTTTAATCCAACAACAATGATTTTTTATATGCCAAAAATATTTTTTAAGGGTTGTGTGACTATAGTTACAAATTGTGCAAATTTTGTTATCTATTTTTGTACCATAATTATTAAAAAAACAAATTAATATGAAAATAGAACAAATTTATACAGGATGTTTGGCTCAAGGAGCTTATTATATTACATCAAATGGTGAAGCAGCAATAATAGATCCGCTAAGAGAAATTCACCCATATATTGAAAGACTTGAAAAAGATGGAGTAAAATTAAAATATATTTTTGAAACTCATTTTCATGCCGATTTTGTGTCGGGTCATTTAGATTTGAGCAAAAATACTGGTGCAGCAATTGTTTATGGTCCAAATGCAGCTCCCGAGTTTGAGTTTATCTCTGCTACAGACAACCAAGAATTTACGGTTGGAGATATAAAAATAAAAGTACTACACACTCCAGGACATACTATGGAAAGTACAAGTTATTTATTGATTGATGCAGAGGGCAAAGATCATTCTCTTTTTTCTGGTGACACATTGTTTATTGGTGATGTAGGGCGACCAGACCTTGCACAGAAAGCAGCAAATATGACACAAGATGAGTTGGCGGCTACTTTGTTTCATTCATTACGAAACAAAGTGATGACCTTAAATGATGATGTAATAGTATATCCTGCACACGGAGCTGGATCTGCTTGTGGAAAAAACATGAGCAAAGAAACAGTTTCTACAATTGGAGAGCAAAAAGCAACCAATTATGCTTTGCGTGCAAATATGACTGAAGCAGAATTTGTTAAAGAAGTAACCGACGGATTATTGCCACCACCTGCCTATTTTGGGATGAATGTTGCCATGAATAAAAAAGGTATTGAAAGTTTTGATACCGTTTTTAATAACGGGATGAAAGCCATAAAAGCATCAGAGTTTGAAGTAATTGTAGAAGAAACAGGAGCACTTGTTTTAGATACACGAGATAATGGAATATTTGCACAAGGCTTTATTCCGCAATCAATAAATATTGGTATAACAGGAGATTTTGCTCCATGGGTTGGCGCATTAATTGCCAACGTAAACCAGCCAATAGTATTAGTAACAGAAGTTGGAATGGAAGAAGAAACTGTAACTAGATTGAGTAGAGTTGGGTTTGATAATCTAATAGGTCATTTAGAAGGCGGATTTGAATCATGGAAAAATGCAGGATTTGAAGTAGATAAAGTAAATAGAATTACTGCAGATCAATTTGCAAATGAAGTAAAAGTTGGCGAAAGCAAAGTAGTAGATGTGAGAAGAGAGAGTGAATATGAGGCAGAGCATGTTGATGAAGCATACAGCAAACCCTTGGCATACATTAACGAATGGGTAAAAGACATTAATCCAGAGGAACATTTTTACATGCATTGTGCAGGTGGATACCGCTCTATGATGGCTGCTTCCATATTGCAAGCACGAGGATACAGAAATTTTACCGAAATTGAAGGAGGATTTGGAGCAATTGCTAAAACCAATGTACCAAAAACAGATTTTGTTTGTCAAAGTAAAGTTTTGAAAGCTTAATTAGTATAATAAATTAAAATAATAATATCAACATGAGTTTTTTAAACAATATTTTTGGAAAAGAAAATAGCTTGGATACAATAATTACATCAAACGCTTTTTTAGTAGATGTGAGAACTCCAGCTGAGTTTGCAGAAGGTAATGTGGCAGGATCTACCAATATACCTTTGGATCAGGTAGAAAATTCTTTATCACAATTTGAAGGCAAAGAGAATATAGTTGTTTTTTGTAGAAGTGGTAATAGAAGCGGTCAAGCAAAGTTACTACTAGAGCAAAATGGTTTTGAAAATGTAACCAATGCAGGTACTTGGGAAGATGTGAATGAAATTCTGAACCAGTAAGTGCATCTATTTTATAAAGAATCATTTTAACATCAATCAATAAATAAGCAATTCAAAAAGGCAACTTTTTGGATTGTTTTTTTTTATTTTCATTAAAAAGTGAAGTGTAACAAAAGTTACAAAAAGAATCAATTTTAAAAATCATTTTTGTAAAAAAAATAAAAGTATGGAAATTATAGAATTAATTAAACAACCTTGGCCTTGGTATATTGCAGGCCCACTTGTAGGACTAACAGTGCCTGCGCTTTTAATTTTGGGGAATAAACACTTTGGTATTAGTGCCAATCTGCGTCATGCGTGTGCAGCTTGTATTCCCGCAGGTATTTCTTTTTTTAAGTATGATTGGAAAAAAGAAATATGGAATCAATTTTTTGTATTAGGAATTTTATTAGGAGGTGTAATTGCATTTAGTTTATTATCAAATCCAAATCCAATTCAAATAAACGAAGATTTGAGCAAAGAACTAGCAACTTATGGAATTACATCAATAAACGGTATGTTACCAGAACAGATTTTTTCTTGGGAGAGTTTACTTACTTTAAAAGGTTTTTTAATGATGGTTGTAGGAGGTTTTATGATAGGTTTTGGATCTAGATATGCAGGAGGATGCACCAGCGGACATGCAATATCTGGATTGTCAAACTTGCAAGTACCCTCATTAATTGCCACAATATGTTTCTTTATTGGAGGGTTAATAATGGCAAATATTATTTTACCTTATATTTTATCACTTTAAAAAAAATACAAAATGACAACAAATAATAATACAGATTTTGAAACACGTTCATTAGATACAATGTGTGTAAACGAAAGTCAACTTCAACACAAATGGTATCACAATATAAAGTATTTAGTAGTAGGTGTTTTGTTTGGAATTACATTTATAAAAGCTGAAATAATAAGCTGGTATCGCATACAAGAAATGTTTCGTTTCCAATCTTTTCACATGTATGGAGTAATTGGTAGTGCTGTAATAGTAGGAGCGATATCTGTTTTTTTGATAAAAAAATTCAACATCAAAACCATTTATGGCGAAAATATTGAGTTTCATGACAAAACATTTAACAAAGGACAAATAATTGGTGGATTAATTTTTGGATTGGGATGGGCAATAACAGGCGCCTGCCCTGGACCAATATTTGCACAAATTGGGACAGGAGCAACTGTGATGATTGTAACGCTGCTATTTGCAACACTTGGTACTTGGGTTTATGGATATTTAAGAGATAAACTACCTCATTAATTTTTATTATTATGAATTTGAATAATCAAGACAATACAAAATTTAACCAAATGCTGAAAAGATTAGTTTATCTTTTCATATCGATCATTACACTTGTTATAGTATTGTTTTTTGCATTGTATTTATATTCAAATACCAGTTGGTTTAAAAAAAATAACTCTATTGATCCGTCCTATATAGAAGCAGAAAAGCAAGTAAAATTGCAGTATGAAGTAGCTCAATTTTGGATACCAAAAGACATCGAACTTATTTCTGATTCAATCCAAAAACAAAAAGTTGTTTATGGCAAAGAGTTAATCGCACATACCTCTGTATATCTAGGACCCAAAGGAAGTGTAAAGCAAATTACAAACGGAATGAATTGTAATAATTGCCACCTAGATGCAGGTACAAAACCCTGGGGAAACAACTATGGATCTGTATATTCTATGTATCCAAAAATGAGAGCAAGAAGCGGACAGATAGAAGACTTATTCAAAAGAATAAACGACTGTATGGAACGCAGCTTAAACGGAAAACCACTGTTAGCAAATGACAAAGAGATGCAAGCAATGATAGCTTATATTGAATATATAGGTAGTAATGTGCCCAAAGGTACAGAAGCAATTGCATCGGGCATATATGACCTAGAATTTCTAGATAGAGCAGCAAGCCCTGTAAAGGGAAAAGCGCTTTATGCAACAAAGTGCGCCAGTTGTCATCAATTGGATGGTCAAGGAGTTTTGGCAGAAAAAGCCAATGAATATACTTATCCGCCTTTGTGGGGACCAAATTCCTACAATTCGGGAGCTGGATTATTTAGAATAAGTCGTTTTGCAGGATATATAAAGTATAATATGCCACAGGGAGCATCTTATGAAAATCCTCAACTTACAGATGAGGAGGCTTGGGATATAGCTGCTTATGTTGAAAGTTTAGAACGGCCAAGTAAAGATCTTAGTAAAGATTGGCCAAAAATAGCTAAAAAACCTGTAGATCACCCATTCGGTCCATTTGCAGATCAATTTAGTGAAAAACAACACAAATATGGTCCTTTTAAACCAATTAAAAAGGAAAAAAAGAAACAAGAAGAAAGTAACTCAAAAAAATAATTGAAATGAAAAAAATTATACTTGCTACCCTTTTTAGCCTATTTGCTTTGAACAATTTTGCTCAAAAAAAAGCAGATAAACACAAAATAGTTTTTCAGTTTACTAATGCACAAGATACATTGCAACAAAAAGCATTTGCAAAACAATTACAAAATATTACCCAACATTGGCCTAAGTCAAAATATGAAGTTGTAATATATAATATGGGATTAGAATTTGTTATGACATCAAAGTCAAAACATATCCAAACTATTAAAGAGTTGCAGGCAAAAGGGGTTCGGTTTGTGGTTTGTGAAAACACATTAAAAAACAGAAATATAAGTAAAGATTTACTTATTCCTAATGTAGAATTTGTGCCTGCAGGAATAGCAGAAATTGTTGAAAAACAAGAAGAAGGGTGGAGTTATATCAAAGGAGGGTTTTAATTAAAATAAAAAAATATGAGCAATAACAGACGAAGTTTTATAAAATCGATTGGATCATTGGGTGTAGGAGCTGCCCTAGTTTCTCCTTTATCAGCGCTTGCAAATACTGACGAAAATAAGCAAGAAGCATTGAATGAGTACTATGATGCTGACAAGCCACAAACGATTTCTTTATTACAAACTACAGATGTACATTGCCAAATACATCCGCACGACGAATTTTTTTGGGAAAACGGAAAAGCTGTTTTTAGAAAAACAGGAGGTTATGCCTATATGTCTTCTTTATTAAAAAAATTAAAAAAGAAAAACCCCAATACATTTCTTATTGATACCGGCGACATGTTTCAAGGTAGTGAATTAAGCGTAGAAACAACTGGTGAAGCCTTTGTTCCTATTCTCAATGCATTAAAGTATGACCTATACTTGCCAGGAAACTGGGAAGTAATTTACGGAAAAAAGAAAATGCAATCATTAATGGGAGCGCTACATGCACCAAAAATTTGTACCAATATGTACCATGACCTTGGCGAAGGAAAACGAGGAGAACTCATTTTTCAGCCCTATCATATATGGCATGTAGCTGGCGCAAAAATAGGAATACTAGGCTATACAGACCCTTTAGTCCCTTTAAGACAAAGTCCTAATTATAGTAAAGGAATACTTTATACAAACCCAGAAGAGAACCTACCTCATTATGTAGATGTATTAAAAAATCAAGAACAATGCAGTTTTATAATTATTATTGCACACCTTGGATTATCTCAACAAATAGCATTGGCAAACAGGTCAGAGTGTGAAGGAGTAAACTATATTTTAGGAGGTGACACACACGAAAGAGTGCGCACACCAATTGTGTGTAAATATGCCAAGGTTGTAGAGCCAGGTGCATTTGGGTCTTTTATAGGAAAACTAGATTTAACCATTTTAGACGGAAAAGTAATTAACGATTCTTACCAATTGCTAGAAGTTACTACAGCTGCATTAAAACCAGATCTAGAAATAAACAAATTATTGGAAGAGAAAGAAGCACTGTATCATAAAAAAATAAACACCATTGTTGGGTACAGTACCATTCCATTATATCGCTATTTTGTGGTAGAAAATCCTATAGATACCATGATTTTAAATGCACTAAATTGGAAATTTCCAGAGATAGACATCAATCTGTCAAACGGGTTTAGATTTTGTCCCCCAAAAACCACACCCGATCATACAGGAAATATACCCATAACAAGTGGTTTTATATATGATATGCTCCCTGTAGATAGCACCGTAAGAACAGCTAAAGTTACCGGAAAGCAACTAAAAAACTGGCTAGAAAAAGAACTAAACAATGTATTTGCGCAAGATGCCTCAAAAAGATTTGGTGGCTGGGTAGTAAAATTTAAAGGTATGGAAGTTACATTTAATGCTTTTAATGAAATGGGTAACAGAGTTCAAAGCATAAAGGTAAAAAATGAACCAATAGATCCAGACAAATTATACTCTATACTTGCCTGTGAACGCGATGGCGACCCTGTTGATATGCTCTGTAGAATGAAAGGGGTTATTGATGCAAAAAACACCACCGCAACATTGCATAAAGTTATGATAGAATATCTTAAACAAAACTCGCCAGTTACGCCAACGCCACAAAAAAATGCAATAATACTGGATGCTCCTGAAACGCTTTTAACACAAGTAACCGGAGTAGAATATACATTTAGATAAAATATAAAATTTTGACTAATTCTAAAAAATCGAGTATGAAAATACTCGATTTTTTTTATTACAATTTATCAAGTCAAAGTGATATAAGTTACAAACAAAAAGTTTTTTTTAAATTAGTTTTGCTTAAAATTTATTTTAATAAATGAGAAAGCATTTTACATTATTAGCATTTTTGTTACTTATACATAACTCGTTTGCACAACACCAAGAAATAGCAGAAAAACCTGGAATTTGGAAAGGAAAAGCGAATGACAACATCGACTCAACATCAATTTTAGGTGTATTCAAAAAAGGAAGTTTTAACGGGCATTTTCGTTATTTTAATATGAATACAATCAATGAAGGTTCATTAACCGATTATCATGCAAATGCACTTGGTGGTGGAATAAAATTTGAAACAGCAAAATTTCATAACTTTCAATTTGGAGTAAGCGGTTACTATATTTATAATATTGGTTCCTCTGATTTTTTGGTAAAAGACCCACAAACAAGCCAAGTGAATCGTTACGAAATAGCGCTTTTTGATATTAATAATCCTGATGAAAAAGAAAATTTAAGTCGATTAGAAGAGTTGTATTTAAAATTTAATTTCAAAAAATCTACTTTTACTTTAGGTAAACAATTACTTAACTCATCATTCATTAATCTTCAAGACGGAAGAATGCGACCAACCGAAGTCGCTGGAATTTGGGTAGATTTTAACGAATTAAAAAACACAACTATCAATACGGGCTATTTGTACTCTATTTCACCACGAAGCACAAATAAGTATTATGAAATAGATGAATCTATTGGAATTTATCCAACAGGTGTAAACCCCGACGGTACAAAATCTGGGTATGCAAGTAATCTTGAAAGCAATGGAATATATATACTTGGCATCCAAAATGAGTCAGTAAAAAACCTAAAAGCATTAGTTTTTAATCAATATGTTGAAAATATTTTCAATACCTCTTTATTGCAATTTGATTATAAATATGATTTAAATAAAAACTCGAAACTACTTTTTGGTTTTCAAACCATCTATCAAACGGCACTTAATAATGGTGGAAATAGTGACCAAAGTAAAACCTATTTCGAAAAAGATGCTAATTCGCAAACTTTTGGAGGAAAACTAGGTTGGAAAAGTAAAACCCTTGAAGTAAGCCTAAACTATAACCGAATTACAGCTAAAGGACGCTATTTAATGCCAAGAGAATGGGGGCGAGACCCGTTTTATACTTTTCTTCCAAGAGAACGAAATGAAGGTTTTGGAGATGTAACGGCATATATGACAAAAATAAGTTATAATGGACCAAAAAAAACATTCAAAGCCTACATTGGAGCAGGATATTATAAAATGCCTGATGTTAAAAACTTTAAAATGAATAAATACGCATTACCATCATACTATCAAACCAACTTTGATGTTAGTTATAATTTTCAAGGATTCCTTAAAGGTTTTGATGCTCATTTTCTTTATGTACATAAATTTAACGATGGTGAAACGTACAACGACAAAAAATTTATTTTTAATAAAACCAATATGAGTAATATTAATTTTATCATTAACTTCAATTTCTAAATATTGTTATTATCATAAAATCAAGTATATATCCATTTTTTTTAATTGCATTTTTATTTACAAATGCTCAAGAAAGACATCATAATTATTGGTCTAAAGCAATTGTAAACTTTCCTTTGAACGAAAAGTTTAAGACAGAAGTTGAGTTAATTCATCGAAGACAAAATGATTTTGAAAGCAATAATCTTTTCGATAAAAATTTAGTGTATGCCACTAGAACTTGGATCTATTACAAACAAAACAAAGATGTTGTTTATGGTTTATCGCCATTTGCTTATTTTTCAAATTACAAAATAATACAAAAAGTAAGTGATGCAGTTGCAAAACCTACTAACGAATACCGCTTCACAGCATCACTAGAATTACAACACCAATTGGCCAAGAATTTTTATGTTGTGGATAGAACCGCAATTGAATATAGAGCTTTTGAGGGATCTATAGAAAACACGACTCGTTTGCGAAATAGACTCGCTTTTAGATATGATTTTAATTCAAAATATAATGTAGCTATTGGTGATGAAATATTGGTTAATACAACAGGAACTGATGCACAACATATCTTTGATCAAAATAGAATATTTACCAACTTTTCATATAAACTAAACTCGTCAGTAAAGCTGGATTTAGGATACATTTACATTTCACGACTACCCCAGATTAATTTGGATTTGATAGATGATAATAATTTTTATTTGAATTTTACATATACATTTCAAAAAAAGAACCCAAATTAAGGTAAACCATATAAATTGTTTTGAGCCCCAAATTCCATCTTATTTAAATGAAACAAATACGGTATGCCTTCCTATTTACAGTCAAATATAGATATACGACATGAGTTTAAAGGCTTGTTAGATGGTTTTGATGCCCAATTTTTGTATGTTTATAAATTGAATGTAGGCGAAACCTATGGCAGCAGTAATTATATTTTTAATAAAACGAATATGAGTAATATTAATTTTATTTTAAACTTTCATTTTTAGCCGAGTTATTTCATACCAGCTAAATAGATTTTTTTTCAGCCTTTCGGCAAATGTTGAGCTGAAAAACTACTTGTTAAGTCTAGCCCCGGTAGAGCCGATATCCTCCTGAAGTCCCGTAGGGCGAAGGAGATAAAGGCGATGACGGGACAAAATGGGTGTTAGAACGGGGTTGTGTGCTACTTAATTTGTAACTTTTTTTGTGCTTTTAAATTGGGTTTATTATGTAAAATTTTATCTGGCAATAAATTTTTAAGGACAATGTTGTTTATATTTGCGGTTGGTATAAGACTATAAAAATGGATATTTTCACTAAAATGTTGGCGGGCGGAATTATTGATAAAAACGACCCAGAAATGCCTAAAATTTGGAAAAAAGTGGCGCAAACTATAGCGCTATCCGCAAAGTTAAATACAGCAACTAATGTCACTGAAATAAGAGAAAGAATTAGCCAGATAATTGGCAGTCAAATTGACAATAGCACCACTATTTTTGTGCCTTTTTATACTAATTTTGGAAAACACATCTCCATCGGTAAAAATGTTTTTATCAATCATGATTGTACTTTTCTTGATTTAGGTGGAATCACTATTGACGATGAGGTATTAATTGGGCCCAAAGTAAGCATCATTACCGAAAACCATCCTCTAGATCCAAAAAACCGAAAATCGCTTGATTTGAAATCGGTTCGTATTAAAAAAAATGCATGGATAGGCGCATCAGCAACTATTTTGCCGGGCGTTACTATTGGCAAAAATGCCGTTGTTGCCGCAGGTTCAGTGGTTAACAAAAATGTTCCAGACAATGTGGTAGTTGCTGGTGTGCCTGCTAAAATCGTCAAAAAAATTTAAAACTATTTTGAAAGTTGGTGCAATCTACTAACGTATTTTCCGATCACGTCAAATTCTAAATTTACAACGGTACCCATTTTAAAAGTATGAAAATTGGTGTGTTCATACGTATAAGGAATAATGGCAACACTAAATTGATTTGGTTTTGAATCCACAACAGTTAAACTAACTCCGTTTACCGTTACCGAACCTTTTTCTATAGTAATATTATGCAAAGAAGCATCATATTCAAAAGTAAAACGCCAGCTTCCTTGAGTTTCTTCAATAGATATACACGTTCCAATTTGATCCACATGACCTTGTACAATATGACCATCAAGGCGGTCGCCCAGTTTCATGGCGCGTTCCAAGTTTAGTGCGTCCCCAATTTTCCAATAACCAAGATTGGTTTTGTTGATCGTTTCTTGAATTGCAGTTACAGTATAACAGTCATTTTCGATAGCAACAACGGTCAAACAAACGCCATTGTGAGCCACACTTTGGTCAATTTTTAGTTCGTTTGTAATGGACGATTGCACCTTAATATGAATATTATCCTGCTCTTTTTCAATTAGATTAACTATTCCGAGGGTTTCTATAATTCCTGTAAACATTGTCGTTTTATTTTACTAAATTTGCAGTTCAAAATTAGCATTAAAAGAACGACTTACAATGAAAAAAGCAGAAAATATTATCATCGGAATTTCAATCGGGGATTTAAACGGTATTGGAAGCGAAGTTATTTTAAAAACATTTGAAGATAATCGGATGATGGAACTTTGTACACCCGTTATTTTTGCCAATGTAAAAATTGTTTCGTTTATTAAGAAAAATCTAAATTCAGAAACAGCTTTACATGGAATCGATTCTTTAAATCAACTTGTAAAAGGTAAAATCAATGTGCTAAATGTTTGGCGTGAAGGTGTTGACATCAATTTTGGTTCAACCGATGAAAATGTTGGTAAGTACGCCATAAAATCATTTACAGCAGCCACAAAAGCATTAAAAGAAGGACAGATTGATGTATTGGTAACCGCTCCAATTAATAAATACAACATCCAATCAGACGATTTCAAATTTCCTGGTCATACCGATTATTTAAACCAAGAACTTGAAGGGAATGCTTTGATGTTAATGGTTCAAGACAATTTGCGAGTAGGATTATTAACTGATCACGTTCCTGTAAATGAAGTAGCGGCTCATATTACTGAAAAATTGATTACCCAAAAAATTGAGACAATTAATAAGTCATTGAAACAAGATTTTGGTATTACAAAACCAAAAATTGCCTTGTTAGGATTAAATCCACATTCAGGTGATAATGGGGTAATTGGCAAAGAAGACGAAGAAATAATGAAACCAACCGTAAAAAAACTTTTTGAAAAAGGAATTTTAGTTTTTGGTCCTTACGCAGCCGACGGTTTTTTTGGAAGTGGACAATATGAAAAATTTGATGCCGTAATTGCAAGTTATCACGACCAAGGTTTAATACCATTTAAAACACTTTCGTTTGGCAATGGAGTCAACTATACTGCGGGTTTAAACAAAATAAGAACCTCACCAGATCATGGAACGGCCTACGAAATTGCAGGCAAAGGGCAAGCCGATTTTAATTCATTTAAAGAAGCAGTTTACCTTGCAATTGATGTTTATCATGCCAGAAATGAGTATCAAGAACTCGTTAAAAACCCATTAAAAATAAAAGAAAAAGAGTTATTAACAAAAAAAGGTGCATAAGGCTTTTGAAATTATAATAATTTTATATCTTTGCACTCCCAAACTAATTTTATTTGTTTGGAAAAAATAAATCAGATGAAAGTAACAAACGAATTTTTAATTCCGTTTATTGGATTAAAGTTAGGTAAACATCAATTTGATTTTAATATAAATAAAACGTTCTTTGAAGGCTTTGATTATCACGAGTTTGAAAATTGTGATATAAAAGTAGCCGTAGTATTAGAAAAAAAAAGCACCATTATGGAGCTTTCTTTCAAACAAAAAGGAACCGTTCATGTCCCGTGCGACTTGACAAACGAAATGTTTTACTTACCCGTTAAGGCTAAATTACATTTAGTGGTTCAGTTTGGAGAAACGTTCAATAATGACAATGAAGAGTTACTAATACTGCCTCATGGTGAACACCAATTGGATATTTCTCAATACATTTATGAAATGATTGTATTAAGCGTACCCTTTAAAAGAGTTCATCCAGGAATTAAAGACGGAACATTAAAAACAGAAGCGCTTCAAAAATTAACTGAATTATCAGTTAATGAAGCCAAACAAGAAAATACAAAACAAGAAGAAATTGACCCAAGATGGGACAAATTAAAACAACTATTAACGGATAAATAATATAGTAAAATGGCACATCCTAAGAGAAAAATCTCCAAAACAAGAAGAGATAAGAGAAGAACACATTACAAAGCAACCGCTGCAACAATTGCAACTTGCCCTATTACAGGTGAAGCACATTTGTACCACAGAGCTTACTGGCACGAAGGTAAAATGTACTACAGAGGTCAAGTAGTTATTGATAAATCAGTAGTTGAAATTTAATATATCTTAGTAGTAAGATACAAACTCTCACTTGTTTTGTGAGAGTTTTTTGTTTTATTATTTTTCAAAATTCACTATAATTAAATTTTTTTTTTGTAATTTCAACCTCTCAAAAATCGAAAGATTTTATTTAGGAACTAAAATAGTTATATGAGTAAAATAACCGCAGCAATTACCGCAGTTGGAGGATACGTTCCAGACTTTGTACTTTCAAACAAAGTACTTGAAACAATGGTAGATACCAATGACGAATGGATTTTAACCCGAACAGGTATATCCGAAAGACGATTGCTTAAAGAACCAGGGAAAGGCACTTCATACCTTGCCATTAAAGCAGCTCAAGACCTAATTAAACGAAAAAATATCAACCCTGCCGAAATTGATTTACTCATAATGGCAACTACAACACCCGATTTACCCGTAGCGGCAACAGGCGTTTACGTAGCCACTCAAATTGGAGCAGTTAATGCGTTCTCATTTGACCTTCAAGCAGCTTGTTCAAGTTTCCTTTTCGGAATGTCAACAGCCGCTGCTTATATTGAATCTGGTAAATACAAAAAAGTTTTATTAATCGGTGCCGATAAAATGTCGTCAATAATTGATTACACTGACAGAGCAACTTGTATCATCTTTGGAGATGGTGCAGGCGCAGCTTTATTTGAACCTAACTATGAAGGTTTAGGCGTTCAAGATGAGGTTTTAGTGTCTGACGGAATTGGTAGAGAATATTTAAAAATTGACGCTGGCGGATCCATTTTGCCAACTTCTAAACAAACTGTCGAAAACGGACAACACGCTGTTTTTCAAGATGGTAAAACCGTTTTTAAATACGCCGTTTCAGGAATGGCTGATGTGAGCGAAAAAATAATGCAACGAAACAATTTGTCACACGACGACATTAATTGGTTAGTGGCTCACCAAGCCAACAAACGAATTATTGATGCAACTGCCTCCAGAATGGGAGTGGACGAAGATAAAGTATTAATTAATATCCAAAAATACGGAAATACAACTTCAGCAACCTTACCTTTGCTGCTAAGTGATTTTGAAAGTAAATTTAAAAAAGGGGATAACCTCATTTTTGCAGCCTTTGGTGGCGGATTTACTTGGGGCTCTATTTATTTAAAATGGGCTTATTAAACGAAAGACAAATTAACTAAATAACAATAATTATGGATTTAAAAGAAATTCAAGCACTAATTAAATTTGTTGCAAACACAGGTGTAGCCGAAGTAAAACTTGAAACTGGCGATGTAAAAATTACCATTAAAACTACTTTAGAAAACGCAGCTCCAGAAGTAACTTATGTGCAACAAGCACCTGCTCAAGTAGCAATTCCAGCTGCAACACAAACTCAAGTTACAGCAACTCCTGCCGCTCCTGCAGCAGACGATAATGCAAAATATGTAACCATAAAATCACCTATGATTGGTACTTTCTACAGAAAACCAGCTCCAGACAAAGCCGTGTTTACAGAAGTTGGAAGCACTATCCAAAAAGGAGATGTACTTTGCGTAATTGAAGCTATGAAATTATTTAACGAAATTGAAGCTGAAATTTCAGGTAAAATCGTTAAAATTTTAGTGGACGATATGTCGCCAGTTGAATTTGACCAACCTTTATTTTTAGTAGATCCGTCTTAATAAAGTTAGAAGTTAGAGGTTAGAAGTTAGAAATTTTTCTACCTTCCAAATTGTCTAATTGACACATTGTCTAATTATCTAATTAAAAAAATATGTTTAAAAAAATACTAATTGCAAATAGAGGAGAAATAGCACTTCGTGTTATTAGAACCTGTAAAGAAATGGGCATTAAAACGGTAGCCGTTTACTCTACCGCCGATGCCGAAAGTTTACACGTAAAATTTGCTGACGAAGCCGTTTGTATTGGACCAGCACCAAGTAATTTATCCTACTTGAAAATGTCGAATATCATTGCAGCAGCAGAAATTACCAATGCTGATGCCATTCATCCAGGGTACGGATTCCTTTCAGAAAACGCTAAATTTTCTAAAATTTGTCAAGAGCACGGTATCAAATTTATTGGTGCTTCACCAGAAATGATTGACAGAATGGGCGACAAGGCTTCTGCCAAAGCAACCATGAAAGCCGCCGGAGTGCCTTGTGTACCAGGTTCAGACGGAATATTAGAATCATTTGAACAAACCCAAACCTTAGCCAAAGAAATGGGCTATCCCGTAATGCTTAAAGCAACTGCCGGTGGTGGAGGTAAAGGAATGCGAGCCGTTTGGAAAGAAGATGAACTATTAAAAGCTTGGGAAAGCGCTCGTCAAGAAGCTGCAGCAGCCTTCGGAAACGACGGAATGTACCTTGAAAAACTAATCGAAGAACCTAGACATATCGAAATACAAGTAATTGGAGACTCCTACGGAAAAGCCTGTCACCTCTCAGAAAGAGATTGCTCAGTGCAACGTCGTCACCAAAAACTTACCGAAGAAACACCATCACCATTCATGACTGATGAACTTCGTAACAAAATGGGTGAAGCCGCAGTAAAAGCAGCCGAATACATTAAATATGAAGGTGCCGGAACCGTAGAATTTTTGGTTGACAAACACCGCAATTTCTACTTCATGGAGATGAACACACGTATCCAGGTAGAGCACCCAATCACCGAGCAAGTAATTGATTATGACCTTATTCGTGAGCAAATAATGGTTGCAGCTGGAATCCCAATTTCAGGTAAAAATTACTTCCCAAATTTGCACGCTATCGAATGCCGAATCAATGCCGAAGATCCGTACAACGATTTTCGTCCATCGCCAGGTAAAATCACCGTTTTGCACTCGCCAGGAGGTCACGGAGTACGTCTAGACACGCACGTTTACGCAGGTTATACCATTCCGCCCAACTACGATTCGATGATTGCAAAACTCATCACAACGGCACAAACAAGAGAAGAAGCCATCAACAAAATGAAACGCGCCCTAGACGAGTTTTATATAGAAGGCATCAAAACCACCATACCGTTCCACAGACAATTGATGGACGAACCCGATTATGTAGCCGGAAATTATACGACGGCTTTCATGGAATCCTTCAAAATGAAAGACATAGAATAACACCAAAACCGCTTGTAAAAGCGGTTTTTTTTTGCACCACAACCAACCCAAAGTAAAACTGTTTTTTTTCATTTGGGCATGCCCTTGTTGCAGACAATTCACAAACCAAAAGACAAGTATCAAAGCAACAAGGCCGGGCTTTCGGCTGTATCTTTTTCTTGCCCCAAACCAGCACAGCCGCACAGGGGCAAGAAAAAGGATGCCGCCTCTATCCCTCATGCGGGTTTACGGTAGATAGTTTGTTTAGGTTATTAGGTATATGGGGGTTCATCAACCCTGTCAGGGTTCAAAACCCTGACAGGGTTGCTTTGCGGATTCGTTGTTGAAGATTGCGGATGTTGTAAATAAAAGCGCAGGAGCAAAAACTACAAACGCAGGAGCAAAAACAACAAACGCAGGAGCAAGAACTATATCTGCGTAAGCAAGAATTACATTTGCGTAAGCAAGAATTACATTTGCGGAAGCAAGAACTACATTAGCATACGCAAGAATTACATTTGCGTAAGCAAGAACTACATCTGCGTAATCAAGAACTACATTTGCGTAAGCAAGAACTACATCTGAGTAAGCAAAAATTACATTTGCGGAGAGCGGACAGAATTTTGTGTAAACTCCAAAAAATAAAACAGCCACGGATGTCACGGATTTGGCTGATTGCCACGGATTTTTTGGTGATTGGTACTACTGCTATTTTTTGGATTCCTACGGAATGACAAACTTTGTCAACGGCAATATCAATTTCAAATTCGCTCATTCGCTCATAAACTCATTCGCTCATAAACAAAATGTCAACTGAAACGGGGATGGGTGCTTCTAATTTTTAAAAAAGCGTAAAATATCTTTGGTATTTAATGTCGTTTACTTTCTTTTGGTTGCAAAAAAATCTTTCATCAGTTGTGCACATTCTTCGGCTAAAATACCCTTTACTACTTCGGTTTTTGGATGGAGTTGCGTGCCGAGTTTGTTAAAGCCTCTTTGGTCATCAGATGCGCCATACACAATTTTTGAAATTTGACTCCAATACAGGGCGCCTGCGCACATTTGACAGGGCTCTAACGTTACATACAAAGTGCAGTTTTTGAGGTATTTGCCACCCAAAAAATTGGCTGCTGCCGTGATGGATTGCATTTCGGCATGCGCCGTAACATCGTGCAAAAGTTCGGTTAAATTGTGGCTTTTTGCAATTATTTTGTTTTCGATTACAACAATGGCTCCAACGGGAATTTCGCCTTTTTCAAAAGCTATTTCGGCCTCTTGAAGGGCTTTTTTCATAAAATACTCGTCGGTGAATAGGTTTTCCATGAAGCAAAAATACGATATTGGTATAATTTTCGTTGTATAATCAGGTAAAAATTGTTTTTATGGATGCAAAGTTTCAAATAACCATTCCAAAACCTTGTCATGAGGATTGGAATAAAATGACCCCTGATGAAATGGGTCGTTTTTGTAGTCTATGTTCAAAAGAAGTAATCGATTTTACTACTAAAAATAGTGACGAAATTGAATCTTATTTTAATGAAAACACAGGTAAAAAGATTTGTGGAAAATTTAATAACAATCAATTAAAGCAATTTAATATCGAAATAAAAGTAAGCGTTTTATTTCAAAAAAGAGCATTTCATCACGCATTTTTACTTGCACTTTTTGTGGTTATGGGAACTTCATTATTTAGTTGTAAATCATATGATGACGCTCAATTAGGGGAGATTAATGTAGTTCAGGATACTGCAAATTGTGATGATAGATTAATGGGTGACACAATTTATGTCCCTCAAGACACCCTAAAGACTAAGCAAACCTTAGGGATGTCTTTGCCTCCTAAATCAAAAACAGAAACTACTGATAAAAAGCAAATAGTAAAAACAAAACCGTAACTTTGCTTTTTAATTCACATGAAAAGCAACCTACTTCAACAAATCAATTCTCCTTCCGATTTACGAAAATTGGAATCTTCGCAATTGCCCGCACTTGCTGCTGAATTGCGAAAATTCATTATTGATATTGTTGCCACAAAAGAGGGTCACCTAGGCGCTAGTTTGGGTGTGGTTGAGTTAACCATCGCCTTGCATTATGTGTTTAATACCCCCAATGATTTATTGGTTTGGGATGTAGGCCATCAGGCGTATGGGCATAAACTACTTACGGGCAGAAGGGATGTTTTTACTACCAATAGACAATTAAACGGCATTTCGGGTTTTCCGAAAAAGTCAGAAAGTGTGTATGATACCTTTGGTGTGGGGCATTCGTCAACCTCTATTTCTGCGGCTTTAGGGATGGCTATGGCGTCCAAACTTCAGGGTATTGACAAACAACATATTGCAGTTATTGGCGATGCCTCTATAGCAAGCGGTATGGCATTTGAAGGGTTAAATCATGCGGGGGTTTCGGATGCTAATTTATTGGTAATTCTGAATGATAATGCCATAGGTATTGACCCAAGTGTGGGCGCTTTGAAAAACTATTTGACATCCGTTAAAGAAGGGAAAAACCACAAGCAAAACAACATGATTAAGTCGCTCAATTTTGACTATTCTGGTCCTATTGACGGACACGATTTGCCAGCGTTAATCAACGAATTTAAACGTTTACAACAAATAAAAGGACCTAAATTTCTTCATATAATTACCACCAAAGGAAAAGGTTTATTACAAGCAGAAAACGATCAAGTTACCTACCATGCGCCAGGAAAGTTTGATGCACAAACGGGCGAAATTTATTTAAAAACAGAAGCTAATTTACCGCCAAAATTTCAGGATGTTTTTGGACTAACTCTTTTAGAATTAGCAACTTCAAACCCTAAAATTATTGGAATAACACCGGCGATGCCCTCTGGAAGTTCATTAAAATTTATGATGGACGCTTTTCCAGATAGGGCTTTTGATGTGGGTATTGCAGAGCAACATGCCGTTACACTAGCTGCAGGAATGGCAACGCAAGGAATGGTGGTATTTTGTGCCATTTATTCTACGTTTTTGCAACGTGCCTATGATCAAGTTATTCATGATGTAGCCTTGCAAAACTTACCCGTTATTTTTTGTATTGATAGAGCAGGTTTGGTTGGTGAAGACGGCGCAACCCATCATGGGGTGTTTGATATTGCCTATTTACGATGTATTCCGAACTTGATTATTTATGCTCCAAAAGATGAAATTGCACTCAGAAATATTTTATATACAGCATCTCTTGGGCTTAATCATCCGATTGCTATTCGATATCCACGAGGTAGAGGGAACACCATCAACTGGAAACAACCTTTTGAAAAAATTGAAATCGGAAAAGCATCTCAAGTAAAAAAAGGATCTAAAATCGCTATTTTATCTACAGGTTTTATTGGGCATAATGTTACTCTCGCACTCGAAAAAACGGATAATCCGCATTTGTTTTCTCATTTTGATTTTGGTTTTGTAAAACCTTTAGACGAAAAATGTTTACATACTATTTTTGAAACACATGAATCGATTATAACTGTTGAAGAGGGTGTAATAATTGGTGGTTTTGGCACCGCCATTGCAGAGTTTTCAGTTCAAAACCAATATACTATCCCCATAAAAATGTTGGGTGTGCCCGACGTATTTATAGAGCAAGCAACAGTAGAGCAACAACAACAAATGTGTGAAATTGACGTTGCTAGCTTACACGATTTGTTTTCTAGTTTTCAGGAGTAAATTTAAAGTGTTAACCTAATTAGCTGTCTTTCCAAATGAAATTAAAACCAACTCAAATTGTGCCTTTTGTATTGTTTTTAATCACATTGGCAGTCAATATTTCCATGCCATTATTTCGTCCCTATGCGCAAGTTGCAGGACTTGGAAATGGTCAAACTTCGTTGGTGCTAGCAACATACATTTTCGGAATGCTACCGTGTTATATTTTTCTTGGAGGCATTTCAGATAGAATAGGACGAAAACCAATTCTAATTCTTAGCTTACTTTTTGCCTTAATTTCAGATGTAATAATAACCCTTTACCCAAATGTATATGCGCTAATTATTGCTCGACTTTTTCAAGGGGCAGCCCTTGGACTCAGCATGGGAACAGGAACGGCTTACCTTGCCGAACTTTTAGTAAACGATACACTTGCCACAACAAAAGCCGCAAATGCAGCCTCTTTTTCAACAGCATTTGGTTTTAGTGGCGGAGCATTTATTACAAGTATTGCCTTACTTATTCAATTTGATTATCAGCCAATAACCTATTTTGTTGCTATTGCAATTACAATAATTGGACTTATTTATGCATTTCAACTACCAAGTTTGAAACCCGTTGGCGGAAACATCGTTCGGTTGCCTTATTTTCCCAAAAACTCATTTCCTATCAATTTGTCCATTGCTATTTGCTGGGCTGCAACAGGCGTTGTTATCGCTATTATTCCAACACAGCTGGCAAAGTTTGGTCTAGCAGCCTTTGCTGGTTTTTGTTTGGTATTAATCAACTGGACAGGAGCATTTTTACAACCCATTATCCGAAAAAAAGTCACCCCAAATCAAAGTTTAAAATACGGTTTTGCCATTATTCCCATCGGTTTTTTTATTGTAATTTTAGGAAGTTATGTAGGCATTTTACCCCTAGTTTTAGTTGGTACCGCAATCATTGGCTCGGGCGCTTATGGTTTTAGCTATGTTGGCGGATTAGAACTTATTGCACATTTAGGAGCCAAACATAAAGCAAGAGCCGTTTCGGGTTATATGCTTTTTGGTTATATCGGGTTTGGGATTCCAGCTGTTTTTCTGGGATATTTAGCCGATTATTTCGGTATTATCAATGCTTTAGTAGTTTTTGAAGCAGTTATTACCCTATTGAGTTTGTACTTATTTTTTGTTTTTGACAGAAAATAAACCACTTTTTTTTGCGTTACACTTTAAGTAGAAACACTAAAATATAAAAATATGACACTAAAATGTTATTTTGAAAAGTTAAATAAGTTGACAGAATATTTATATTTGATGGGAATCGACACAGATACCATGTACACTACTTTAAAAACCCCATTAAAACAATTGCTGGTTGTTGACAATACCCCAAAACGAGAATACCCCGACGGCAAAGACCCAAACACAATTGATTTGAACATATAATTCAAAATCTATTTCCCAATACAACAAAGTTTTTATTTTAGCACCCAAAAGCTCGGGTATTTTCCCAGCCTTATTCCCGCTATCCGCTTCAATCTTTTTGTTTTTGAAAAAAAAACAAAAAGGATTTTCGCTTCTATCGGGGGTAAGCCTCCAACTATAGGTATTTTCCAAACTTTTGGGCTTTTTTTGACTATCCTACTATTTTACTTATTTTTGATGGAAGATTGTGGTGTTTTTTCACAGATTGACGTGTCGCGGCTTCACGAAGTGGCGTAATTTGCTAACGGATAATCACAAATATAGACAAAACTATGATTCAGTAATTACTATTTCTGATTAATCCCATGTCTAGCAATTTTTTGTAACTGCTGTTGGCATTTGTTGTTTTATTTAGTCTGCAAGTCCAATATACTTGGCGATATTTTCAAATTCCTTTCTAACCTTTTTTAGTTTGTTCAATAATTCTTCGTTGTCAGGTTTTTTAAGAATCTGTTCTTCTAAATATTTGATTTCTATTTGTTGAATTCCAACACTTATCCTTGTCAGCAAGTTAGGCAATGCTAAGCAAACATATTCAAAATGTGTTGCTTTGCACTCACTAATTAATACTGAATTTACTTGAGTTAAGTGTTCAAGAAATTCGCATATCTCTGTAATTAATGTAAGAATGTCACTTTTAGTGTTAATTGGAACTGATAATTCTGGAATGATATGTTCTAAATGTAATTTGTCTATGTCTGTCCAAAAATTTTCAATTTCACTTTCCAAGTTGGTCAAGACTTCTTTTGGATATTCGTATGTAGCCTCTTTGAATTTTGCCTCATGATTTGTTTTAATTTCTTTCAGTTTTTCAACAGGATATAAGTCAACGTTGTCTGTCACTTTGTGGTGTCGATAGCACAGAAATAATAGATTTTCAAATGAGTTAATTTCTTCGTCTGATTTGTTTGGGTTATATCTTTGTCCATTCGGTGAAACCGCTTCAATATGGCATAGTTGAGCGATAAATAAATTGTTGTCATCAAATATTGGGTGCAAACAGTCTGAAAAAGAACATTGATTTCCACTTCTTGCTAATAGAATTTTTAAATTGTCAATCGATATTTTTCTACTGTATTTTTTCATTTGCGTGTTGTCTTTTACAATAATTGCTTGTAGCGTTTGTTCTACCCAGTTATTTTGTGTTCATACTTAATTTATATAAAATAGGTTCTTTCACGATATTTTCATCGCTTAACAATGCGGAACTTTTAATTCTCCATATTTTCGGTCGTGTACTTCCAACTTCGTAAATAATGTAGAAATAATAGTTTTTCTTATTTTTCGCAACTTGTAATTCGTTTGCTGAAAGGAAAATATTGCTTTTTCCAATTTTTCTTAAAGTTGATTTGACTTCTATAAGTTTTTCGGTTCCGTCCAATTCATAGGATTTTATGTCATATCCAACACTATCATCTCTTTCAGAAATTCGGTCAACTAATTTTGCTAAAACTATTTTGCCATTTTTCTTTAAAAATTGTCTTTCTGCTCTTAAAACAATTTGTTCACCCCTATCTCCAATTCGTTTGAATTTTTTTGAACGGTTAGAATAATCAATTTTTGTTTCTTTACATGTTCCTTTTTCGTTCGGCTCTGGAAGTTCATTTGTTTGTAAATCAACATAGTCAAATTTCAAACTTTCAATTGGCGGAAAATCCTTTAATCTAAAATCTTTAAGTTCTTTGGAAATATTATCTTCTTTTACTTCGTCATTAGGATTTCCAAACGATTTGTATAAAAATTTGCTAAACTCGTAGACACTCCATTCTTTCATCACTTTATCACTATTCTTGTAGTAAAGCAACAATGCTTGTTTATCTAATTCAGATTTCGAGTCATTATCTAAACCAAGAATATTAATGAAATAATTTAGGTGCTTTGCAGAAAAAATATTTAAAAAATCGTTTGGATAATAAACTGACAATATTTTTCCTTTATACATTGGAGAAATTGGATTTCTCTTTAAAACATCAATATTATCTTTGTTCTCTAAAAGTTCGACTATTGAAGAAAGTATTTTTTTAAGTGCGATATTTTCATCCGTTCCATATTCGTTTCGTCCAATTCTATATTTTCGAGTTTTATCTTCTCCATATTTTCCGAAATATAAACCAAATTTTATTGCTGGACTTCCGTGAATATTTCCCCAATCGTTAAGGTCATTTTCTATTCTGTTGCAAAATGTTGAATCGCCATTTCCTATTACATATTCATCTTTTGTCAAATTTGCAATTCTGTGGATTGGATAGTCGAATGTGAATTTTTTTCTTAAACCATCTATTACTTTAAAACCTGAATTATAATCTGCTCTGATTTTTTCAAATTCAATTTGGTAATCTCTTAATTCAGTTATTTTCATTTAGGTTAATATTCTGGTTAGTTTTCGGGTTCTGCGTTATAATTGGCTATAACTTGTTTATACATCTAACAAAATCAGACTTATCTACCCAATTTTGGGTGTATATATCTGACAAACGTCAGTTTTATTTTTCAAATATAAGATTAAAATACTAATAAAATATGTAGAATTTTTAGTACACGCAACTCACAAAATGTCTTCTGAAAAACTACCTTTCGATTGTAGCCCCGATAGAGCCGATATCCTCCCGAAGTCCCGTAGGGCGAGGGAGATAAAGGCGAAAGCGGGACAAGGTTTCAACTGGAACGTGTTTGTGTGCTTCTAATTTATTGAAACAGTTCGCTTACTACTTCTTCTATTTTTGAAACGAGTATTATTTTTATTCCAGGGAATTTGGTGGCTATTTTGTTGTATTTGGAGACAAAAATGGTACTGAAACCAAGTTTTTCGGCTTCTTGTATGCGTTGTTCAACACGGTTTACGGGTCTAATTTCGCCCGATAGTCCCACTTCGCCAGCAAAACAGACGTCTTTGCCCACCGGAATATCTTCGTTGGAAGAGAGAATTGCCGCCACCACGGCAAGGTCTATGGCGGGGTCATCTACCGAGATGCCGCCCGTAACGTTAAGGAAAACGTCTTTGAGACCTAGTCGAAAACCGGCTCTTTTTTCGAGAACGGCAAGGAGCATGTTGAGGCGTTTGGCGTTGTAGCCTGTGGCGCTGCGTTGGGGTGTGCCATATACTGCGGTGGATACAAGTGCTTGAATTTCAATCATTAATGGTCGCATACCTTCGAGTGTTGAGGCTATTGCGGTGCCAGAAAGTTCTTCTTCTCTGTGCGACAATAAAATTTCTGAAGGATTGGAAACTTCACGTAGTCCGCTGCCTTGCATTTCGTATATTCCGAGTTCGGCGGTAGAGCCAAAACGGTTTTTGAGGGAGCGGAGAATGCGATATACGTGGTTTCGGTCGCCTTCAAACTGCAGGACGGTATCGACCATGTGCTCCAGAATTTTGGGTCCCGCGATGCTTCCGTCTTTGGTGATGTGCCCAATGAGGATAACGGGTACGTTGGATTCTTTGGCAAATTTTATGAGCTCTGCGGTGCATTCTCTTATTTGTGAGATGCTACCTGGCGATGATTCTATAAAATCGGTATGCAAGGTTTGGATGGAATCTATAATGACAATTTCGGGATCAATCTCTTGAATTTGGCGGAAGATATTTTGAGTTTTGGTTTCGGTAAGAATGTAGCAATTGTCACCGTTTGGCGTGATGCGTTCGGCGCGCATTTTTATTTGTTTTTGGCTCTCTTCGCCCGAAACGTATAGGGTTTTGTAAGGTAATTTTAACGAAATTTGTAATAACAACGTGCTTTTTCCAATACCAGGTTCGCCACCAAGTAGTGTGAGGGAGCCCGGTACAATACCACCGCCGAGCACACGGTTTAGCTCTTCGTCGGTGGTGTTCATACGCACTTCTTGCGTTGCATCAATTTCGGCAATTTTTAATGGTTTTGCTGCTTTTTTTGTTTCAGAAGAAGCGGTTGGTTTCCAACTCGATTTTTCTTCTTTTTGGATTATTTCTTCTACAATAGTGTTCCACTCTTTGCAAGAATTGCATTGACCTTGCCATCGGGCGTACTGTGCGCCACAGTTTTGGCAGAAAAAGGATGTTTTTAGTTTTGCCATTATTTTGTTCGAAGTTGATCAGCTTTTTTGAGCATCATATCTTTGGTTAGGTTGCCAATTTCATTTAATTGAAATGCGTTTTGGTAGGCTTTAGCTGCTTTTTTGTTATCGCCTGTGTTTTCATACATCATTCCCATGTGGTATTCGGCAAGCATTGATTTTGGATACATTTTTTTGGCAAGGTCAGCTAATTTTTCAAATTCACTATAGGCTTTGTTTTTTAAAATTGCAGCTTCGATAGCTTTAAAATCGCTGTACCTGATGGTGTTTTTGTTGCCCATTATTTGATCAATTTCCGCATACTTTGTTGTAAGATAATCTACATAACCGGAAGGTAGCGTAACTATTTTTTCTTGAAATTCAATGGTTGAAATGGGTTGGTATTTGTTAAAGAAAAAGTATAACGCATTTGGAATTGCATGCAAAACTAATGAATAATGTGACGCATTTTTGAACTCTTCAAATGTGTATTTGATGCTAGGATTTTGAATATTTTTTAAATTATCATCCAGTATTTTACTGTTTTCCTTTATTTTTTTTACGTCGCCATCAGCTGTGCAATGGTAGTAAAAAATAGGTTTTGTTATATTTCCAAAACGTGATGGTATGTTTACATCCATACCCGGGGCTAATTCAGGCGAAAGTGAAATATAGGCATTAAAAATTGGATCATCTTTGTAAAGAAAAAAGTTTAAAAAATTGGCAGTTACGTCATGTCCGGCGATTATTTTAAAAGGAGATACAGGGTATTTTTTTTCTATGTAGGGCAATAATTCGGCGCCAATAAATTCAAAAAATAATGCGCTATCTCCCTCTGGAAGAGCTGTTTGATCGTCAAAAGAACAATCTTCAAATCGGGTTTCTGATTGGTGTATTCCAACAATAATCATTTCGGGCAAATCGTCCCAATAAGCACCATAAGTTAGTGCGCCATTGATTGGGTCAAATAAATAATCACCGTCAAGGACAACTAAAACGGGATACGTTTTTTTAGCGTCTTTGCCAAATGAGGATGGAATAGATAATGAAATTTCGCGGTAAGCATTAAGTTTTTTTGAGTAAATGCTGTCTTTTTTAGTTTGTGAAAAACATGAAATTGAGGCGAATAAGATAGAAAATAATAGGATTTTTTTCATTTTAAATAATTAATTTAGATGCTTGTTTATATGCAAGCAATATAGTAATTATTTTTTATTTAGAAAAGGTAAAAACAAAAAAGAAAGTCCGCCTAAAACAAGTGTCAAAAGCGTTTGCGAAGTCCATACAAGCCATCCAAAAGCAGTTCCGGCAGTATCTGAAACCCCATACAAAACAAATATTTGTGCAACCAACAATGGGTAGGCACCAAAACCACTATTGGTAAATCCAACAGCTAAAGTGCCGAAAATAAATCCAATAATTACGGCATTAAAACCTATGTTACTGGTTTCTGGTAGAGCAAAAATGGTAACATAAAACATGCATAAATAAGAAAACCATATAAAAAATGAATGAAATAAAAATGCCCATTTATGTTCCATTTTTAACAAACTTGTCATGCCTTCAATGAGTCCAGATAGTTTTTCTTTTATTTTTGAAATAATTTTTAAATTGGAATACAACCAAATAACTACAAAACTGATAAATCCGATGCCCCCAATAGCAAAAAGAACTATTAATTTATCAACGGGGATGATTTTTAATATAAAATCTTTAATCACTGCAAATTGTAAAACAAAACCTACTAAAACAAAAAGCATAAAAAGAAGAGTGTCAACAATACGTTCGGCAATTATAGTTCCGAATGCTTTGTCAAAAGGAATTTTTTCGTATTTTTTTAAAATAACAGCTCTAGAAATTTCGCCTGATCTTGGAATGGACAAATTCATAAAGTAGCAGGCACAAACAGCCATAAAATTATTTTGAAAAGATGATTTATATCCCATTTGTTCAATGGAATACCGCCATCTGTATGCCCGAGAAATTAATCCGCAAAGGGCAATTAATAACGAAATATATATATAAAAATAATTTGCGTTTTTAAAATAACCTTTTATTTCAATAAGTTGCGCTTTTGTAAACGAGTTGTATTGGTATATAATTAAAGCCACTCCTATTACCAAAGGAATTAGTATAGACAGCCATTTACTAACAGAGTTTTTCACGAGTAATTATTTCAACGTATTGTTGTTTTCATTTGGAAAAACAAGCCATGGTTTGAAAGTTTTAGCTTCTTCAAAATCCATTAAAGCATACGAAATTATAATAATAATATCACCTGCATGTACTTTTCTGGCTGCGGGTCCATTAAGAGTTATTTCGCCTGAATTTTTTTGCCCTTTTATGGCATAGGTTTCAAAACGTTCGCCATTATTGATGTTTACAATAGCCACTTTTTCGCCTTCAATAAGATTTGAGGCTTCCATAAGTGCTTCGTCGATAGTGATACTACCGATATAGTTTAAATCGGCGCCAGTTACTTTAACGCGATGAATTTTAGATTTTACTACTTGAATTTGCATGGTACAAATGTAAATTATTTTTTTTATTTAAAAAGAAATTGTGTCAATCAATCGAATATTGTTAATAAATACAGCAATAAATGCTCTGTATTGTGTAGCGTCAAGTTTCTTTTCGCAAGAAACAAGAGTTCTTTCGTTGGCAATTTCAAAATACTCCAATTTGATTATCGGATGGTTAGCAAACACTTTTTCGACAAATAATTTTGCTTCATGCACTGTTTTTGTGTTGAAAATCGATTTTGCTTTTTTTAATGTTTCAAAAATAATGCCAGCTTCCAAACGTTCGTTGGCTGTAAGTCGTTCGTTTCGAGAACTCATTGCTAAACCGTTTTGCTCTCTAAATATTGGGCATCCGATAATGTTAACGGGAATATTATTTATTTCAACTAGTTTTTTTACAATCTGTAATTGTTGAAAATCTTTTTCGCCAAAATAAGCGTTTGTTGGCTTTACAATTTCAAATAATCGTTTAACTACTGTGCCAACGCCATCAAAATGTCCGGGTCTAAATTTGCCTTCCATTTGATTTTCAATACCTTCATAATCAAAATGTTCGGACTCTAAATTGCCTTCGTAAATATCGTTAACATCGGGAGCATAAATTAAAATTGCATCCGAAACAAGTTTGATTTTTTGCATATCATTTTCTAATGTGCGTGGGTATTTTAATAAATCTTCAGGATTATTAAATTGTGTTGGATTTACAAATATGCTAATAACAGTAAAAACATTATTTTCAACAGATTTTTCCAGTAAAGACAGGTGTCCTGCGTGCAATGCGCCCATAGTTGGAACAAAGCCAACAGTGTCATTTTTACTGTTATAAGTTAATAAATGATGTTTTAATTCAGCTTTGTTATTAAAAATATACATTGTTGTTATTTTGATATTGGGCACAAACTTACTATTTTTAATAAATAAGTGCATAAAATTTTGTAATTTTGCATGTTTATATTTTCAACAAACAATTATACAACCTTATGGAAGACAAGAGAATATTATATGTGTCATCAGAAGTGGTGCCTTATTTAGCAGAGAATGAAGTTTCTCTTATGTCTTATGATGTCCCAAAAATGATTAATGATCAAGGAGGTCAAATTAGAATTTTTATGCCAAGATACGGCAATATTAACGAACGAAGACATCAATTGCACGAAGTAATTCGTTTGTCAGGTATGAACTTAGTTGTTAATGATGTAGATATGCCATTAATTATAAAAGTAGCATCTATTCCAAAAGAAAGAATTCAGGTTTATTTTATAGATAATGATGAATATTTTAAACGCAAAGCGACTTTTACAGACGAAGAAGGAGTAATGTACCCTGACAATGATGAGCGTGCCATATTTTTTGCAAAAGGCGTGGTTGAAACCGTAAAAAAATTAAATTGGGTTCCTGATATTATTCACGTTCATGGTTGGATGGCGTCAATGTTACCCGTTTACATGAAACATTTTTACAAAGATGAAGCTCTTTTTTCAGCAACTAAAATTGTAAGTTCAATATATGCGCCTTCATTTGAAGGTAATTTGGATGTAGAAATGATAAATAAAATTAAATTTGATGGTATTCCTGCTGATGCAGTAGCTGATTTGGAATCACCTACCTATGAAAATTTAATCAAAACAGCTATTCAACATTCAGATGCTGTTATTATTGCCTCTGAAAATCTTCCAGCAAGTTTAACAAAATTTATAGAATCTTCAAAAAAACCTTTTTTACCTTTCGCCCCGAAAGAAGAGTTTGCAGCAGCCTACACTTCTTTTTACAAAAACATGTTATAATATAATTTACAGAAAATGAAATTTAATTTTTTATTTAAAAGTTTTTTAACTGCCTTAATAATCACAATTAGTACATCATGTGATAAAGATTATAGTGATATAGGTACAAGTATTATTGATAATGGTAATTATACATCAACAGTTGATTCAACAAGCGCGTCTGTAAAGGCATATAACCAAAAAACAGGGCCAGTAGAAACCAATTCATTACCTATAAATGCACTTGGATTTTATAACAATCCAGTTTTTGGAAAAACTACTGCTAGTTATGTTACTCAAATTACCTTAGCCTCACCTGATCCAACTTTTATCAATCCGTCTCAAGTTGTAGTGGATTCCGTATATATTTACGTCCCTTATTATAGCACATTTAAGTCTAAAGATAATACAACAGGTGATTCAACTTATGAAGACGTTTTGGATTCTATTCAAAACCAATCAGGTAAATTTAAATTAAGTGTATATGAATCAGGATATTACTTAAGAGATCTTGATCCTTCTACTGGGCTTCAAGAAACTCAAAAATATTATTCAGATCAAACAGCTGATTTTACATCTGCAATTGTTGGCCCACGTTTAAATGACACGCTTGATACTAAACAAAACGACAATTTTGAATTTAGCAATAAAGAAATAAAACTCACCTATCAAAAAAGCGGCGCGACAGTAGTTAAAGAACGACTTGCGCCTGGAATGTTTTTAACACTTAACAGAGCTTTTTTTAAAAACAAAATCATCAATGCTCCTGCTGGTAAATTAGTAAACAATAACACGTTTAAAGAATATTTTAGAGGATTGTATTTTAAAGCGCAACCTGCTGATGGTTCAACAAATCAAGGAGCTATGGCTTTGTTGGATTTTACCAAAGCTAAAATGACGATGGTTTACCATGATGAAACATCGGCAACAATTTCAACCCGAGCAAGAAAAACATTGGCGTTTAATTTAGGCGGTATCACCGTAAATTTATTTGAAAACCAGGAAAGCAGTAGCTACCAAAACGCAATTTTAGCAGCCAATCCAAGCTTAGGCGATGAAAAATTATATTTAAGAGGACAACAAGGCTCTATGGCTATCATTGAATTGTTTAAAGGCGTAGATGTTGATGATACTGATGTCACGTCAGAATTAAACATTATTAGAAACAAAAAATGGTTAATTAACGAAGCCAGCTTGACTTTTTATATAGACAGAAACGCAATGGGTGACGCACCTGAACCTAACCGAATATATTTGTTCGATATGGAAAACAATATACCTATTGTTGATTATTTCAGTGATGCAACTAAAGGTAACTCAGCTAAGTTTAATAAACTAATTCACGGCGGTATCTTAGAAGTTGAAAAAGATGAAGATACAGATCAGTATGCAGTTGGTGATGGAATCAGATATAAAATAAGATTAACTAACCACATTCGAAATTTAATAGAAAATAATCCAGATTTTGAAATTGAAAATGTAAAATTAGGATTGGTAATAACCGAAAATATTGCAACGGTTTCCAATTCAAAATTAAAAAATCCTATTGTTTCGCCTTCATCAAAATATGTACCAACAAGTAGTGTAATGAATCCACTTGGCACCGTTTTATATGGTACAAACGCGTCTGTAATTGAAGCTAAACGAATGAAATTAAAAATTTATTATACTAAACCAAACTAATTAAAATATGTGTGGAATTGTTGGATATATTGGTCATAGAGACGCTTTCCCTATTGTTATTAAAGGGCTTAAACGTTTAGAATACAGAGGTTACGACAGCGCTGGAATAATGCTGTTTGACCAAAACGAACTCAAAATATGTAAAACCAAAGGGAAAGTTTCTGATTTGGAAGAAAAATCAAAAGAAATTTCAACTTCTGGAATTATAGGTATGGGACACACACGATGGGCAACTCACGGGGTGCCAAACGATGTAAACTCACACCCACATTTATCAAATTCAGGCGAACTCGCAATTATACACAATGGAATCATTGAAAATTATGAACCATTAAAAAAAGAATTAATAAATAGAGGCTACACTTTTAAATCAGATACTGATACTGAAGTATTAGTAAATTTGATTGAAGATGTTCAGAAAAAAGAAAATCTTAAATTAGGAAAAGCCGTTCAAATCGCATTAAATCAAGTAATTGGTGCTTATGCAATTTGTGTTTTTGATAAGAAAAAACCTGATGAAATTATAGTTGCACGATTAGGAAGCCCACTTGCAATAGGTGTTGGCGAAGGTGAATATTTTATTGCATCGGACGCCTCTCCATTTATTGAATATACTTCAAATGCAATATATTTAGAGGATGAAGAAATGGCAATTGTTAGAAAAGACAAGCCATTAAAAATCAGAAAAATAAAAGACGATTCATTGGTTGATCCATATATTCAAGAGCTTCAAATGAATTTGGAACAAATTGAAAAAGGCGGTTACGAGCATTTTATGCTTAAAGAAATTTATGAGCAGCCAAGCGTAATTAAAGACACTTACAGAGGAAGACTTCATGCAGATACTGGAATAATTCAAATGTCCGGTATCGAAGACAATTTAGAGAAGTTTTTAAATGCAGACCGAATTATCATTATTGCTTGTGGCACATCGTGGCATGCCGGTTTAGTTGCTGAGTATGTTATTGAAGAGTTTTCAAGAATACCAGTAGAAGTAGAATACGCCTCAGAATTTAGATACAGAAACCCAATTATTACCAACAAAGACGTAGTAATTGCTATCTCTCAATCGGGCGAAACTGCAGATACTTTGGCGGCAATAAAATTAGCTAAAGAAAAAGGAGCATTCGTATTTGGTGTATGTAATGTTGTTGGGTCATCAATTTCAAGAGAAACACATGCAGGTGCATATACACACGCTGGTCCAGAAATTGGTGTAGCTTCAACAAAAGCGTTTACAACACAAATTACAATTTTGACTTTAATTGCATTACGTTTAGCAAATGCAAAAGGAACTTTATCAAAATCAGACTATTTCAGATATTTACAAGAGTTAGAATTGATTCCTGAAAAAGTTGATGAAGCTTTAAAGACAACAAATGACATTTCTAAAACAATTGCCGAAATATATAAAGACGCACCAAATTGCTTGTATTTAGGAAGAGGATATAATTTTCCAGTTGCACTTGAAGGAGCCTTGAAATTAAAAGAAATTTCGTACATACACGCAGAAGGTTACCCTGCTGCCGAAATGAAACATGGTCCAATCGCTTTGATAGACGAAAAAATGCCAGTAATTGTCATTGCACCCAAGCAAGGACATTATGATAAGGTGGTAAGTAATATCCAAGAAATAAAGTCAAGAAGTGGGAAAATAATAGCAATAGTAACCAAAGGTGACACACAAGTGAAGGAATTGGCGGATCATGTTATTGAAATTCCGGAAACTTCTGATGCGCTTTCTCCTATGCTAACAACAATTCCATTGCAATTATTATCTTATCATATTGCGGTTTTACGAGGATGTAATGTTGATCAACCCCGAAATTTAGCAAAATCGGTTACGGTAGAATAAATTTTACAAACGAAAAAAAAAGGCGAAGATTTTACTTCGCCTTTTTTTTTGAATATAATTTAATAAATATTTAACATTTGCTGTTTTATTCTATTAAAATTTATAATTAAGCCCTAAAAATTCAATAATTTTTATATTTTTCAGATAAAGATTTACTGTTTTTTTTGTCTTTTTTTAGCAATAAATTAAATATTTCGTACTTTTTTGTATAATTATAAAATTTATTTGTAATTTGGCTACTTATAACCAACAAAATTATAAAAACATGAAGATGTATTATTTCATTTTGACATTGTTTTTTTGTAGCATTTCTTTTGCTCAAACAACAATTTCAGGTTCGGTAAAAGACAATAAAAACGAACCAATACCCGCTGCAAATATTACTGTTGTAGGCGATAAAGCCTCATCTATAACAGATGCTGACGGAAAATTTACTTTGAAAACTACCATGAAAGCCCCATTTTCAATCGAAGTTTCAAGTATTGGCTTTGGAAAACAAAAAATCCAAGTAACAGCGAACAATCAAAACCTTACTGTGGTTTTAAAGTCAGAAGACACACAATTAGATGAAATTGTTGTTTCTGCTTCAAGAACACCTGAGCGTATTAAAGAGTCGCCAGTTACTATTGAAAGAATGACCATCAAAGACATTAAAAAAACGGCTTCGCCTTCTTTTTATGATGGTTTAGAAAACTTGAAAGAAGTGCACATGAACACAAGTAGTATGTCGTTCAAATCAATCAACACCAGAGGATTTGCAACGGTTTCAAACAACCGTTTTCTTCAATTAGTTGACGGAATGGACAACTCGTCACCATTATTAAACTTTGTTTTGGGTAACCTTATCGGAGTTTCTGAAATTGATGTTCAAAACGTGGAACTTTTACCTGGAGCTGCGTCTGCATTATATGGAGCAAATGCCTTTAATGGTGTTTTATTCATGAATAGTAAAAGCCCATTTACTAGCGAAGGCGTTTCAGCTTATGCTAAATTTGGTTTTACAAATCAAATCGCTGCTGGTTCAAACGAATACTATGATTATGGTATCAGAGTGGCTAAAAAATTCACCGATCATTTTGCTGCTAAAGCTAATTTTAGTTTCATGAAAGGAACTGATTGGTATGCAACAAATTATGATGATATGGCTGCTCCAGGAAGAGACAGATCACACCATAATTATAATGGTTTAAATGTGTATGGAGATGAAGTTACTACTAATATTAAAGGTGTAGCACAAGGAATGTTTAATGCAGGTGCTATTAATGCGTCTCAACTTGCAGTTTTCAACCAAGTATTACCAAATGAAAACGTTTCAAGAACGGGTTATAATGAGGTTGATTTAACTGATAACCAAGCCAAAAATGCTAAAGTTGACTTTTCATTACACTTTAAACCATTTAAAAACGACTTTGAAATAATTTGGCAAAGTAAATTTGGTTTCGGAAGTACTGTTTACCAAGGGGCAAACAGATACTATTTGAACGACTTTTTTATGCAACAACATAAAATCGAATTTAAAGGTAAAAACTTCTTTGTTCGTGGTTATTACACAACTGAAGATGGTGGAAATTCTTATGACATGCGTTTTGCTGGAATCAACATCAACAGAGCCTGGAAATCAGACTCAACTTGGTTTGGACAATATGCAGGAGCTTATGTATCTTCAACATTGTCTGGAGCTACACCAACTCAAGCACACACTATTGCTAGAGGGGTTGCAGACACAGGAAGATTAATTCCGGGTACCGATGCTTTCTTTGCAGCTAAAAATGCAGTAATTTCTAACCCAGACGTGTTAACTGGAGCAAAATTAGTAGATAATTCAAAAATATACCACTCTGACGCTAATTACAACTTTAAAGATGTAGTTGAATTTGCTGAAATTCAAGTAGGTGGATCTTACAGAAGATACGACTTAAATTCATTTGGTAGAATTTATACTGACACACCACAATACGGTGGTATTGTATATGATGAATACGGTGCATACACACAAGTTCAAAAGAAATTAATGGACGATAGATTGAAATTTACAGGGTCTGTTCGTTACGATAAATCTCAAAATTTTGATGGTAATTTTTCACCAAGAGTATCTTTTGTTTACTCTGCAGGAGAAAATAAAGAACATAACTTTAGAGGATCGTTCCAAACAGGTTTCAGAAACCCAACTACCCAAGATCAATACATTGGTTTCAATGTTGGAAATGCAGTATTAATTGGATCTGCTCCTGAAAATTTAGATCGTTATTCAGAAACTTTACCTGTTAACACTGCTGTTGGACAAGCTTTTGCAGGCGGAGCAACATCTGTAATGACTGGTCAAAACGCTTATTACAATTCATATACAGCGCAATCAGTTACAGCTTTTGCTGCACTAGCAGGTACAAACCCTGTTGCTGCTGCGGCTTTATTGAAAAAAACAAATGTTGGATTAGTAAAACCTGAAACTGTTAAAGCAATTGAACTTGGTTACAGAGGTCAGTACAAAGGATTCTCTTACGATTTAAACGGGTACTATAATATATACAATGATTTTATTGGTAACCTTACAGTAGTAGCGCCTCTTTACGGTAAAGCACAAGATGCACCAAGTTTAACCGCTGGACCTACAGATTTAGGATTCCAATCAGTTCATGCTATTTCTAACGGAAATACAAGAGCTTACCAATTATATACTAACACTGATGTTGAAATTCAATCGTTAGGATTTGGTTTTGGTGTATCTAAAAAAGTATATAAAAACTTTGAAGTGAGTGCTAACTATAACTATGCTCAATTTGATTTTGACCAAGATAAAGACCCAAGTTTTGAAGCTGGATTTAACACACCAAAACACAGAGTTAAAGCATCTTTAAGTAATGATAAACTTTTCAAAAACTTTGGAGTTAACGTAAGTGGAAGATGGAACACAGGTTATTTATGGCAATCAACTTTTGCTGACGGTATGATTGAAGAAACTACCGTAATTGATGCACAAGTTAATTATGCACTTCCAAAATTAAAATCAATTTTAAAATTAGGAGCAACAAATATTGGAGGAAGAGAATACACACAAGTACTTGGTGCAGGAGCAATTGGTCAACAATACTTCGTTTCTTGGACAATTCAACCATAATTTTAAATTATTAAAAAGAATAATATGATAAAAAATATAAAATGGCTACTATTAGTTTCATTAACTTTTATAGCATGTAACAACGACGAAGAGGCGGTAGTTACTTATGACACGGCAGATGGTTTGCCAATAACTGCGGGGTCAGCAAATTTTACAAAGTTTGTTTCTTTAGGAAATTCATTAACAGCAGGTTATGCTGATGGCGCATTGTTTAAACAAGGGCAATCGGATTCTTATACAAATATTTTAGCTCAACAATTTGCTTTGGCAGGTGGTGGCGAGTATAAAATCCCATACATGAATGATAATATAGGAGGTTTGTTAGTAGGAGGTATGCAAATTCAAGGAGGTAGATTATATTTCAATGGATCAGCTCCAACTCCTGTTTCAGGGACACCAACTACTGAAGTTACAAATAAATTATCAGGGTCTTTTAATAACATGGGAGTACCAGGTGCAAAAAGTTTTCATTTGGTAGCTCCTAATTACGGAAACATAACAGGATTGGCCACAGGGCAAGCAAACCCATATTTTGTTCGTTTTGCATCAACTCCATCAGCAACAGTTTTAGCAGATGCAGTAGCACAAACCCCAACTTTCTTTTCTTTATGGATAGGAAACAACGACGTATTATCTTACGCAACTTCAGGTGGTACAGGTGTAAATCAAACAGGGAATCTAAATCCAGCTACTTATGGGCCAAATGATATTACTGATCCAAACGTTTTTGCAAACGTTTACAATACATTATTAGATGGAACAAACGGATTAACTAAAAACGGTGCAAAAGGTGTTGTTGCTAACATTCCTGATGTTACATCGGTTCCGTTTTTTACTACAGTACCTACAAATCCAATTCCAGGTTTACCAACTGCAAGTGCCGCTCAGTTAAATCAATTGTTTGGAGCAATCAATCAAATTGCAGCTGCAGGCGGATTACCAAGCAGATTTGCAACTTTGGTTGCTGATGACGGTAATGCTTCTACTGTAGAAAACAATCCACTATTAATTGTTGACGAATCTTTACCTAATTTAGCTACTCCAATAACAAATGCATTATCATCTACATTTGGTGTTCCAACCGCTACGTTTTTAGGTAATTTATATGGACAAACACGTCATGCAAAAAATGCTGTTGGCGCAAAAGATTATATCTTATTAACAGCAAGAGGTGTTATAGGAACTACACAAACAGGAGCTCCTGCACCTTTCAATACGGTAGGTGTATCTTACCCTATGCAAGACGGAACAACGTTAACAATTGCAGAAGTTGCAGAAGTTAAAGTAGCTACAGATGCCTATAATGCTACAATTTTATCATTAGCTAATTCAAAAGGTTTAGCCTTTGTTGATGCAAATGCAATCATGAAGCAAGTAGCCTCTACAGGAATTTCATCTAATTTTGTAACCGTAACATCTGGGTATGTTACTGGTGGAGCATTTTCTCTAGACGGTGTACACCCTAGCCCTAGAGGATATGCATTAATTGCAAACAAATTTATTGAAGCAATCAATGCAAAATATGGTTCTAATTTCAAAGGAACCAACTTAGGATTGTACCGAATTTTATATCCTGCAACTTTGTAGTTTATCAAAACAGAAACTATATAAACCACCGAAAATTATTTCGGTGGTTTTTTTTTGGAGCCAAACCAGCTTTCCATTACAAGCATACTCCATAAAAGCTTTTTTACTATGCCACAAAACGAGCTTCCGTTGGTCGCTGTTTTGCAGCAAGTAAAAATAGCTTTTATGTTCGTATGGCTTTTCATTTCAATCTGGGCTAAAACCAAACCTGTCAAACAATCAAAAAAACCTTTCAAATCAAATCTTTCATAAACTTTTGTTGGCAAAAAATCAAAAAATCATTAAAAAATTAAAATTATACCAAACACTTATATAAAATAGTCTAAAGATGCGACGTTATTTTTTTTCAAGATTTTATAAAAATATCATTTCATAGCTGGGCTACGTATTTTTTTTGTGAAATATTGGAGATAAGGAACTAGTATAATGGGCTATTTTATATAAGTGTTTGGTATTAATATAAATTCGTGCAAAAAAATTAATTTTAGTTTTGATTATTTACTAATAAAAAATTATCTTTGCAATCTGAAAAAAGCAAATATTTTTTCAGTTCTAAAACGCTATTAAATAAATACATAAGCAATGTCAAAAGCAATAGGAAAAGTTTCTCAAATCATCGGGCCAGTAGTTGACGTAGTTTTCAACGGAAAAGATACGGAATTACCAAAAATTTATGATTCATTAGAAATCACTAAAAAAGACGGTACTTTACTAGTACTTGAAGTGCAATCTCACGTAGGTGAAGACACTGTAAGAACCATTTCTATGGACTCTACAGACGGATTAAGTAGAGGTACAGATGTAGTAGCTACAGGAAATCCAATCCAAATGCCAATCGGTCCAGATGTATATGGAAGACTTTTTAACGTAATTGGTGACGCCATTGACGGACTAGGTGATTTACCAAAAACAGGTGAAAACGGATTGTCAATTCACCGTCAAGCTCCAAGATTTGAAGATTTATCAACTTCGTCAGAAGTATTGTTTACAGGAATTAAAGTAATTGACCTTATTGAGCCTTACGCAAAAGGAGGGAAAATTGGATTATTTGGTGGAGCCGGAGTAGGTAAAACTGTATTAATTCAAGAGTTAATTAACAACATTGCAAAAGGTCACGGTGGACTCTCAGTATTCGCAGGAGTAGGTGAAAGAACACGTGAAGGAAATGACTTACTTCGTGAAATGTTGGAGTCAGGAATTATAAAATATGGTGATGATTTCATGCACTCTATGGAAAATGGAGGATGGGATTTATCAAAAGTAGATAAACCAGGAATGAGAGAGTCAAAAGCTACTTTCGTTTTCGGACAAATGAATGAGCCTCCAGGAGCTCGTGCACGTGTGGCACTTTCTGGATTATCAATTGCTGAATATTTCCGTGACGGAGCAGGTTCAGACCAAGGAAAAGACGTGCTTTTCTTCGTTGACAACATTTTCCGTTTTACACAAGCAGGATCTGAAGTATCAGCACTTTTAGGTCGTATGCCATCTGCGGTAGGTTACCAACCAACATTGGCTACTGAAATGGGTGCGATGCAAGAAAGAATTACATCAACCAAAAAAGGATCTATTACATCTGTACAAGCGGTTTACGTACCTGCGGATGATTTAACTGACCCGGCACCAGCAACAACCTTTGCTCACCTTGATGCAACAACTGTATTGTCTCGTAAAATTGCAGAGTTAGGTATTTATCCAGCAGTGGATCCGTTAGATTCTACATCAAGAATCTTAACTCCAGAAATTTTAGGTAAAGACCACTATGATTGTGCTCAAAGAGTAAAAGAAATCCTTCAAAAATACAAACAATTACAAGATATCATCGCTATCTTGGGTATGGAAGAGTTATCAGAAGAAGATAAATTATCTGTATCTAGAGCGCGTCGTGTACAACGTTTCTTATCTCAACCGTTCCACGTTGCTGAGCAATTTACAGGAATTCCTGGCGTACTGGTTGACATTAAAGATACAATCAAAGGATTTAACATGATTATTGATGGTGAATTAGATCACTTGCCAGAAGCAGCCTTCAACCTTAAAGGTTCAATCGAAGACGTAATCGAAGCAGGTCAAAAAATGTTAGCAGAAGCTTAATTAATGGTAAATGGTAAATTATGAATGGTAAATGAAATAGTGCCAATTCACAATTTACAATTCACAATTCACAATTATAATTATGATTTTAGAAATAGTATCACCAGAAGCTACATTATTTAAAGGAGAAATCACTTCAATTGCGCTGCCAGGTGTAAACGGAGCTTTTCAAATATTGAATAATCACGCACCAATAGTTTCTATTTTAAAACAAGGAACAGTTAAAATAACTGCCTCAAGTTTTTCAATAAACAAAGATGTTGAAGCTAAATTTACAAGAGTAAATGACCAAAATGTTCATCTTGAAATTGCTTCGGGAACCATCGAAATGAAAGACAATAAAATAATTGTTTTAGCAGACTAAAACAATTTAAAATAAAAAGTAAAAGCCAAGCAGTATTTGTTTGGCTTTTTTTATTTTTGATATATGAAATCAAACCCAAAGTCACTATTAGATAAATTAAACCAACGCAAGCAAAATAATGCCTTGCGGAAATTACCTATTTCAAATAATTTAATCGATTTTGCTTCTAATGATTATCTAGGTTTTGCTAATTCTGAACAAATTTTTACAGAAACACACAAGTATCTTCTTGAAAATAACATAAAAGTAAATGGCGCTTCAGGCTCTCGGCTACTTTCGGGTAACCACAAACTTTACCAGATAACAGAAGATTTTATTGCCGATTTTCATCAATCTCAAACTGCATTGATTTTTAATTCGGGTTATGATGCCAACGTTGGTTTTTTTAGCGCTGTACCACAACGAAATGACGTGGTTTTTTATGACGAATTGTGTCATGCATCTATTCGAGACGGAATACAATTGGGAAATGCAAAGGCATATAAATTCAGCCATAATGATGTAGAAGAATTAGAAAGAAGCATTGAAAAAATCACTTCTTCTATGCATCCGCCAACCATTTATATCGTTACAGAAAGTGTTTTTTCTATGGATGGTGACACCCCAAATTTGGAAGAATTAGTGCTGTTATCAGAAAAATACAATTGCTATTTGGTGGTTGATGAAGCACATGCTGTGGGTGTTTTTGGAGAAAATGGCGAAGGAATAATCCAATCAACCCAACTTCAAAATAGAATTTTTGCCCGAATTGTAACTTTTGGCAAAGGGCTTGGATGCCACGGAGCAGCCATTTTAGGAAGCAAGGAGTTAAAACAATACTTAGTCAATTTTGCACGAAGTTTTATATACACTACTGGGCTTTCGCCTCATTCGGTTGCTACAATTTTGTATGCATATCGACAATTGCAAGCTGAGAAAAACGCAATTGAGAAACTGAAAGGAAACATTCAAATTTTCAATCAACAAAAAATGCAACTCGGCTTAAAACCGATGTTTGTTTACAGTAAATCGGCCATCCAATGCGCTATTATTCCCGGCAATGACAACGTGAAAGAGTTGGCTTTCAAAATTCAACAAGCTGGATTTGATGTAAAACCCATTTTATCGCCCACAGTTCCCGAAGGTCAAGAGCGTTTGCGTTTTTGTTTGCATAGTTTTAATTCCGAGAAAGAAATTACCGATGTTCTTCAATTACTTGCTACCTTTGTTTTTTAGCCACGGATTTTAACGGATTTTACAGATTTTAACGGATTTATTATGACAGGAATACTTCACAAATCGATCACAGATGCTATTTTAAAAGTTTTTTATGATGTATATAATGAACTTGGATATGGATTTCTCGAAAAAGTGTATCAAAATGCAATGTATTTTGAACTAAAATCATTGGGTTACAAAGTTGAGGCTCAAAAACAAATTAAAGTTTATTTCAAAAAGCAGTTAGTTGGAGAATACTATTCTGATTTACTTGTTGAAGATAAAGTAATAGTTGAATTAAAAGCTACAGAGTTGCTTATGAATGTTCATGTGGCACAGATAATGAATTATTTAAAAGCAACACCTATTGAGATAGGATTACTGATAAATTTTGGCGAAGAACCAGAATTTAAAAGATTATATTATTCGAACGACAGAAAAAGTAATATTAAAAATCCGTTATAATTTGTCCAAATCTGTAAAATCCGTGGCAAATAAATACTTCAAAAATATATTATTTTGAAAAAAATAATCGGGCAAGTTCTTCAATTACTTGCTACCTTTGTGTTTTAAAAACTTATGGAATCACAATTTACACAAGTAGGCGTTTATCAATATTCTTCTGAAGCTATTATTTTCAAAGGTAAATTAGAGTCGGAAGGGATTACTGTTTTTATGCACGACAATAATACTATTGACTCCGATCCATTGATTAGCAATGCTATTGGCGGCGTAAAATTGTTTGTAAAACAAGAAGATGCTGAAAGAGCTACTGCTGTTTTATCAAATATTAGTGCGTATTCTTTAGACGAACATAACAAACCAATACTTTGCCCTAAGTGTGGCGAAAACAAAGTGCTATACTTAACATCTATCACAAGTATAAAATCACTTTTCAGTTTTGTTTTTGGATTTTTATTAAATATTTTCCCTTTTTTTATTCAATACAAATACCGATGTGAAACGTGTAAACATGAATTTTAATACTATAAAATCGCCATATCAAAAGTTAGCGATAAATAAAAGGCAATAAAATATAGCACCGCTTAGAAATTAAATTTTAGATTTATGAAACTATTCATTACAGGAATTGGAACTGACGTAGGCAAAACCATAGCCTCAGCTATAATCACACAAGCTTTGGAAGCCGACTATTGGAAACCCATTCAAGCCGGTGATTTGGATCATTCGGATAGTCATAAAATTCAACAATATTTATCCAATTACAAAACTACAATTCACCCCAATAGCTATCAACTCAACACCCCTGCAAGTCCGCATTGGGCTGCCGAATTGGATAATGTAACCATAGATTTACAACAAATTATCGAACCAAAAACGAAAAACCATCTTGTTATTGAAGGGGCAGGAGGGGTTTTAGTGCCGTTAAATCTCTCTGATTGCATCATTGATTTAATTAAACCTGATTACAAAGTTATTGTAGTTTCGCGTCATTATTTGGGTAGCATCAACCATACATTATTGACCGTTGAGGCACTTAAAAACAGAAACATAAATATTGCTGGAATACTTTTTTCTGGAGCCGAAAACAAAGCAACAGAATCTATTATTTTGCAAAAAACAAAACTTACAGCTATTGGGCGCATAGACGAAGAGCCTTATTTCGACCAAAATGTAATTCAATATTACGCCGATATTTTTCGGGAGAATCTTTTAAATTTGTAAAAAATAATCAAAAATGAACCTATCCGAAAAAGACGCACTTTACAACTGGCATCCTTACACCCAACACAAAACGGCTGCGGTTCATCCAGCAATCGTTAAAGGAAAAGATGCACTCTTGTGGGACGAAAATGGCAAAGAATACATTGATGCCATTGCCTCTTGGTGGGTCAATCCCTTCGGGCATTCCAATCAAGTCATTGCCGACGCTATTTACAAACAATTAACCACGCTTGAGCACGTGCTTTTTGGAGGTTTTACACATAATGTAGTTGTAGAATTGGCAGAGAAACTCATCCAAATTTTACCTCCCAACCAAAAAAAGTTTTTCTATTCAGACAACGGATCTACAGCGGTAGAAGTTGCCATCAAAGCAGCGTTTCAATACCATCACAATCAAGGAGTTACCAAAAACACCATCATCGCTTTTGACGATGCTTTTCACGGCGACACCTTTGGCGCAATGGCAGTAAGCGGCATCGGACTATTCACTGAAGCCTTTCAAGACGCACTCATTCAGGTAGTTCGAATTCCAGTTCCCACAAAAGGCAACGAAGAAAAATCCAAAATCGCGCTCCAAAATGCCCTTGAAAACAACCAAGTTGCAGCTTTTATTTTTGAGCCTCTTGTGCTTGGCGCCGCCGGAATGGTTATGTACGAAGCAGCTGAATTGGACCAACTAATCACCATTTGCAACCAAAACAACGTTTTTACCATTGCCGACGAGGTCATGACGGGATTTGGCAAAACCGGCAAAACTTTTGCTTGCGATTACCTGACCCAAAAACCCGACATGATGTGCCTTTCCAAAGCACTCACAGGAGGTACTATACCCATGGCAATCACCACTTTTACCCAACAAATTTTCGATGGATTTTATAGTGACGATAACAACAAAGCGTTCTTTCACGGGCATACATTTACAGCCAATCCAACCGGTTGCGCAGCAGCAATTGCAAGCATTTCGCTTTTGCAAAAACCTCAAACACAGCACAATATAGAACGAATCCATCAAGCGCATCTAGCGTTTCAAGCAAGCATCAACAACCACCCAAAAGTAGCAACCACAAGGGTACTCGGCGTCATTTTTGCTCTCCAAATCAAAACCGAAAGCCAGGAAGAATACTACGGCACTTTGCGCAACAAACTCTACCAATTTTTCATCCAAAACGGCATCATCTTGCGCCCCGTAGGCGGCATCATCTATATTTTACCACCCTACATCATCACCGATCAACAGTTACAAAAAGTCTATAAAACAATACAAAAAGCGCTAGAAATAGTGTAATTTTGCATTTTTGGAAGCACTAGTTTTGCGTTCCAATCAAAACAAGTCCCGCTTTCGCCTTTATCTCCCTTGCCCTACGGGACTGCGGGAGGATATCGGCTCTATCGGGGCTATAACAGACCAAATATCTTTTGAAGACAAAAATTGCCATAACATCGCTAGCATCAATATCTCCTCTCGGAAACACTCCAAGCAAGGTATGGAACAATTATCTCAACCCAAAAACACTCATAAACCAACAAGTTATAGGCAACCAACCCCAACTTGTAGCAAGTATTCCACTGCAAGACCAAGCTGCAATTACACAATTACAACACAGCGACCCAAAATACAAATCGCTAGACCCAACCGTTTTATATGCACTTTTGGTTGCACGACAAGCCATCCAACAAGCCGGCTGGAAAAAAGGTGACGATTTTGGTATCAACATTGGCTCCTCACGTGGTGCCACACAATTGTTTGAAAACTATCACAAAGAATTTATAGAAACAGGACGCACATCAACATTAGCTTCACCAACCACCACGCTAGGAAATATTTCTAGTTGGGTAGCCCACGATTTAAAAAACAACGGTCCCAATATTTCGCATTCCATCACATGCTCTACAGCTTTGCACGCCGTTTTAAACGCTGTTGCATGGCTACAAGCTGGCATGGCTTCTAAATTCTTGGTTGGAGGTAGCGAGGCATCGTTAACGCCTTTTACATTGGCACAAATGCACGCGCTAAAAATTTATGCCACCCAAAACACCGAATATCCTTGCCGAGCATTTGACCTTACTAAAACTAAAAATTCGATGGTACTTGGCGAAGGTGCTGCAGTGGCTTGCTTGGAACTTGGTACGCCCACCAACGCATTGGCATATATAGAAGGCATTGGGTATGCAACAGACGATATCCAACATAATATTTCCATATCAGATGAGGCGATTTGTTTTCAAAAGTCAATGCGCATGGCGCTTCAAAATACCTCAATACATGAAGTAGATGCTATTGTGATGCATGCACCAGGTACTTTAAAAGGCGACACCTCAGAATATAAAGCCATTCAAAAAATAGTTGGCGAAAGCCTGCCGCTACTCACCACCAACAAGTGGAAAATAGGGCATACCTTTGGCGCATCAGGAATGCTTAATCTTGAGTTAGCTGTACTCATGATGCAGCACAACCAGTTTATTCAGATACCTTATTTGGATAACCAAAAACAAACAAAAGATATTAAAAAAGTACTCATTAATGCAGTAGGTTTTGGCGGAAATGCAGTTAGTATTTTACTTTCTAAAGAGGGTTAGTTTTTAGTTACTGATGCTAATCACTAGTCACTAAATTACCCCTCCAATTCTTTTACTTTTTCATATACTCTTTCACTTTCCCAACCTTTTCTAAGTAAGTAATCACAAAATTTCTTTCTTTTTTTGAGTGTATTTCTTTCTGTTATTGTTTCCCAATGTTTTGAGCATAATTGGTCAAAAGTGGTTTCATAGTCGTTAAAATCAATCTCTTTTATAGATTTTGTAATCAAGTATGCCGATATATTTCGGGCTTTTAACTCGTTGGTGATGCGTTTTTTACCCCATTTTTTTTGATGGAGCTTGCTTTGTGTAAAAATACTTGCAAATCGCTCTTCATTCAAATAATTGTTCTCTAATAAATGCACAATTACCTGATCTTTTTCTTCCTGATTTACTTGATAACTGTACAGTTTTTCCTTTACTTCTGCATGACAACGTTCTTGGTACGCGCAGTAGTATTCCATTTTTTGGATGACCTCTTTTAAGGATAAATCAGCAATTGGTTTCAATGTTTTGGGTTTTTGATTTTCAAAAGTAGTATATATTTTGTTAGCTCAAATGGTTTTACAAATTCAAAAAGGGTTTGCGAATTTTACAGTGGAAAGCGAATCAAACACCTAAAACAATCATTGGGTCAATGTCTAATTTTTGACTTATATCTCTTGCCGTTTTCAAAGGAGGTTCGCTTTTCCCATTTAAATATTCGCTTACTCTGGACGTACTGACACCTAATAGCTCCGAAAGTCGTTTTTGATTTAAACCTCTCTCGTACATTCGTAACTTCATTGTTTGCACAAGCGTTGGTTTTTTTATTGGGAAATTATTTTCTTCAAAATCTGCTACAAGTTCAGACAATAAATTTAGCTCAATATATCCTTGTGTATCTTGGTTTTCGATATTGTCGGGGTTTTGTAAAAGCACTTCAATTCGTTTTGTAATTGCGTTATATTGTTTTTCTGTTTGTATCATTTTTATATGTTTTTAATGTCTTTTATTTTGTCATATTCTGAGTGAGTTCCAATAAATCGTATATATACTTTTTTAGCATTAAACGAAATTATGGCAACTAATCTGTAAGTATTTCCTTTTATATTGAAAACAAAGCGGTGGTTTCCCACATAATCAACGGTATTAAAATCTTTTCTAATATCATTCAAAGAATTCCACTCTTTTGATGTTGCCGTATAGTACCAAAGGCTTAAAGGGGTTTCGGCATCATTATGTTTTTCTGAAAACTCTTTTATTTTTTTGAAACTAACTATCCTCATGCTCATTTATTTACACAAAAGTACTAATTAATATTGAAATACAAAATTTAATTACAAAAAACAAAACTATTCTACTCAAATTATTCGGGGATTAGACAATTTATTAGCCGCATGATTAATATGGCTAAACTACGCTGGTTGCTTTTTATTATGTTAAATGAAGTCAAACTTATTTACGTTTAAAGGTGGTTTTAAACATTACTTGTAAAAAAAATGTTACGAATTTGAAAATTACAGAACATAATATATTTATTTCATCATATAAGTAACTATTGCTAATGCCCCATAGATAAATCCGAATATCATTGGATTATAATTTTCTCGTGTCCTGTTTTTCCATGCTATTAAGGATTCAATTTCATTTTTTTCATTGGTGTAATAATTAACTTCTTTAATATCGCCATTTTTTTTAGCCTCATTCAAATTATTAATTGAATTAATTAATTTTTCATTAAGTTCTTTTAAATCTTTATCAAAAAAAAAGGAGTGAATAGAAAAATCTAAAATGACAAAACCTAATACAATTTCTTTGATAAATTCTAAGCTATCTACAATTGCTGTTTTTTTTGATATTCCTTTTGCTAAAAATGTAATAAAACAGATTAATAGTACATAAAGCAGTCGGTTTTTATTGATGTGAAATAATATTTTATTCATATTAAATATTAGGAATTTTATCAATTATCATAAAATTTTTTTGTAGAAATTTACCGTTGCAAAATTGTTTTATTTTCGAACTAATAATCAGTTGCTCATTTTTATAAAAATTTATGTTCCAATCTGGATCAACAGGATATATTATGGGTTTTTGATTAATAGTTTCAGGATTAATATTCCAAACATAATCAGGAATGTCATCTTTTTTTATAGGGTCTTTACAGTATAATTCAATATATATTCCTTTATCACTTTTACTTATAATTGGTTTTTCTTCTTCAACAATTATATTATATAAATAAAGAATTTTGTTAAAACTACTATAATTAATAATTTTATTTAATTCAATGAAATTTAATTTCTTCCAAATTTTTTTTACATTTTCAGTAGAACATTCCAATTCTATAACAAGAATTCCCTTTTTTTTAAGTATTGTTTCTAGTTCATTAAATGCTATTTTGCCATAATGATTTCCTTTAAATTCCGTTTTAATATTAGCAATTATAATTTTAGCAGTTTTATTATTAATTTCATAAACAATAAATCCAATTGCTATATTTTTAACCACCACACAAATTAATTTATTTTCATCAAAAGCTCTTTTGATTGAAGCAAAAGCATTGTGAAAAAAATTAATTTTTTGACTTTCTTCTTCTTTTAACCATTGCTGTATTTGGTTAATATGGTCTTTTGTTGGATTGGATGTAATTATCATACTTTAACTATTCTCAATAATCCCAATCTCCTCATCACTCAACCCATACAACTCATAAACCATCGTATCAATTGCTTTATCTGTAGCATCAATTTGAGCTTTTAAATCTAAAGCTTTTTTGCTTTCTTGCATGAAATAATCTTCCCACTCGGCTTCTTCAGATAGCGAAAGTTTTACTTTCTTTTTGGCGAGTTCTTTGATGAAATCTGCATAAGACAACAAATACCAATCTTGGAGTTTTTTGGGTAAATCTTCTAAATTAAATTTACGTTGAATCGTGCGTTGGAATTTTGATATTGCTTCTTGTAACTCTTTGTTCAATGAAAGCATTTGGTCTGCTTTTTCTATGAAGGGTTGTTGGTTATCAAATGGAATGTTTTTAATTGGAAATTCTTTAATATCCTTTGGGTTAAGTTTTGGGAATGTTTTTTTTGAAAAATTTGAACATTTTTGAGAAGCGTACCAACTAATTAATTTTGAGTTGACAATTGATAAAATATAGAAAATATTATAGCTATTATCATTTAAAATAAAAGGTGTTATACTGTGTCCATAATATGATTTCTCATCAGTATAAACAGCTTGAACTCTTTTATTTTGTCCTGGAATTTCTCGAAATAAAATTCTTGGATTTTCAAAAAATTTAGGTTCTCGTGGAGCTGCCAACCAATCCCCATACTTTAACCATTCATCTCCCTCAGATAAATAATATCTATTTAGATGTTTTCCATCTAACCATTTACCACATGAATCATCAATTTTTTCTTTAAAATGGTATGCTCTATTTTTAATTATTTCTTGAGATTGACCCCTGTAACTATCATAAGCTGTCAAACCTTGAATACAGTTTCCTAGATTTCCTAAAAAAAAAGAGTTACTTATTATTTTATCAATAATTAGATTAGTATCATCTGAAATCTCATACTCTAAAATATAATTTTCTGATTTTTTCCATCTTTCTTTCAAAAAAGAAAAATGTTTTTCATCTTCATGAACAATTTTCAAATATTCATCATTAGGTTTTTGCTTATTTAAAGTCAATACAACAGAATTTACTTTAACATCTGCAAAAACATTTTCTCCACAAAATTTAACTTCAATTACATTTGAATTTACAAGTAATAATTTTCGAATATTTTCTGATTTTTCAAGTCTTAAAAATAATTCTGGAGTGATATATGACAAATAACCACTATCATTTAAAATATTTATACCCTTTTCATAAAAATAAAGGTAGCTTTCGAATTTATATTGATATGAAATATATTTTTCTTTTATGAAGGTTTTATCAAGATTATTAAAACTTGCACCATACGGCGGATTTCCAATAATAACATCAAAACCACCTTTTTCAAATACTTTAGGAAACGCTTGTTGCCAGTTAAAGGCTTTGTCGCCAGCAATAGCTGGGTCGTCAATTAAAGAGTTACCGCATTTAATGTTGCTGTTCAGGTCGTTTAGTTTTCGGTTGGGCTGTGCGGTGCGCAACCATAAAGAGAGTTTGGCAATTTCTACACTTTCCTCGTTTAAGTCCACACCAAACAAGTTGTGTTCTAAAATACTGGTGGCTATATCGCTCAAAACCATGGCATCGCCAAACAACTTGGCTTGCAACTCGTCTATATAATGGTGTTCGGCAATCAAAAAAT
>JBILQQ010000025.1:0-33133 GCA_044373115.1 Flavobacterium sp. | reverse complement strand
TATTTCGATTTTCTTTTTCATTATAAGAGGTATTTCTTTTTAGGGAAATTAGTTTGCAAAGTTCTTATAAATAATTGAGATTTTTAGAAAAAGTTTTCGGTTTTAGCGTTTCTGGTTTTAAGTTTCAGAGTTTCAAGTTTCAGGTTTCAAGTTTCAGGTTTCTTTACTATCACTTATTACTAAACTAAACACTTTCTCCAAAAGTCAGAAGATTATGATCGGGGTCGAGTATGGAAAATTCTTTTTGTCCCCAAGGTTTGGCTTCTAGTTTTCCTGCTGAATATATGGTTCCATTGTTGTTAATAAAATCACTATAAATCCCTTCAATTTCTTGGGTTCTGATATAGACTTGACCGTAATTTTCGAGTGGATTTAGGTTTTGAAATTCAAAAAAGTGCAATTGAATTTGGTCTTTTTGTAGCATTACATAACCTTCAAAATCAGGACTGCCAAAAATCTCAAAACCCAATTGATTGCAATAGAATGCAATTGTAACAGCTTTGTTGCGCATGGGAAGTTTGGGGTGGGTTTGTATGAGCATGGGGTTTCAATTAAATTATTTCTAAACCAATTTCACTTAAATAATTAAAAGTATTATCATAATACTCTTTTTTACGCGTATGATCTTCTATGTCTCCTTCAGGAATAACAATTATCATTCCTTGTCTAGCTCGAGTTAATAAAACTCTGTAAGCATTTAATAAATATTTTTTTCTTTCCTCTTTATGTATATTTTGCCATTTATTCCCAACAAAAGAAAAAGATTTCCATCCATCATCTGTATATCTTAAATCACCATCCCAAGCGATACAAGCATAATCTAATTCTAAACCTTGAACTTGAAATTCTGTTGCAACATCTTCAAGAAAATAAGAAGAACGAATATCATCTTTCCCATCTAAAAACCAATTGACAGGATTCATAGGAGATTTTACATCAATTGCTAGTGGTCTTAATCTATATGCCTGAGAGGATACAACAATTCCGTATCTTTCTGATCCTCTAGCCTTTTCTTTTAGCCATTTTTTAGCTTTGTTTAAGTCTCTTGTTAATACAATTGGATATAGATTTTTTAATGAATTGTAAGTTGCAATTGCAGATTCTTTTTCAATATCTAATATTTGTTTGACTAGTTTTGATAAATTCTCAGCTCTATACGAACGCATCGAAACAGAAAGATGTAAATCATTATTATATTGTACAGAAGATTCTTTGGATAATTTTTCTATCGCAGAAACAGCATTATATTCTGAATCGGTTAAATGAGGAGAAATTCTTGTTTCCCAATTTGGAAATGAATTATAAATTGCATCTAACCATTCTGAGATTCCTCCTTCACCTGTGTTGATCTCTTGTCCACCACCAACTAAGCAAATAATTACTGCCCAATCTTTGTGCCTTTCTAAACAAGAAATTAAAAATTCAGGTTCTGAATAATTAAAGTTCGGTTGGTTTTTCTTTTGTTGCATGAACTTTATTGTCTGTTCCTTGTTCCATGCTCTTTGCGCTTCATCAAAAATGGCTACGTGGTCAAAAGGAGCCTTTTGATCTCTTAAATATTCATCTCTGTAATGATGTATAATTTGAATAAATGTTTTTACACTTTCTCTAGCATCTTTTTTTGTTAGTTTGTTACCTTTTAATTTTTCTTGTAGAACTTTGTCTCGTGTCAGTGCCTCTTGAAGTATAGCAACTAATGGGGCATTTCCTGATAAAAACACACTCGAATTTCCTTTAGCCTTATCTAAATGTTCTGCAGCAACCTTTAATCCAACTAATGTTTTTCCGGCACCTGGAACTCCAGTTACGAAGCAAATTACTTTTTTGCTATTTGCTTTTGCGTAATCAATTGTTTCAGAAATAAATTGTGTTGTTACTTTTAAATTTTTTGCATCAGCATCACTTCTAGTAATTTCATCTACATTGTGGTTATTGTATAGAGAAACAGCAGCTTCGATAATTGTAGGAGTTGGTGAATAACTTCCATTTATGAAATCATCAGAATTTATGTAATCATCGTCAGAAAAATAATTTAGTACATGATCAATAGTTTTTCTTAACTCCTGTTTATTTGTCTTTAAAGGAAAAATTAAATTGTCATTATGACTAGTTGAAATTATCTCAAATTGAGAAGTTTTTGCTTCTGTTGCAATCAAAATGGGAGCAAGTAATAGACTGTGGCTTGGTTTGTGGAAATTTTTTAGATCTAATGCATAATCCCAAACTTGTTCAAGATTATGATTGTGAAATTCTTTTTCACCAACTTTAAATTCAATTACAAATACAATATTTTTTATTATTAAAATACAATCAACTCTTTTCCCCATTCTTGGAATCGAAAATTCAAAAAATATTGAACCATCAACTCCTATTAATTCTTTTTTTAAAATTTTAATTTGATTTTCCCATGCGAATAATTCTGTAGTAATATGACCATGTCTATTATTTACAGTTATTTCTCCGATTATAGTTTCATCTTTTTTCTCAAGAAAGTCAGAAATGGAATCTTTGTAGTAGTAATTAAGCATCTTGATTAAGTTGGCAAATATATTAGCCGTAAATGTAAAAAATATTATTTAATATATTATTAAATTTTTTCTGTGTGACGTAAACCCGCGTGAGGGATTGCAGCGGCATCCTTTTGTGGAGCTTTAGCGGAGCAAAAGATAGAGCGGAAAGCCCGACCCGTAGGGGCACGCCCATATTTTGGTATAAAAAAAACCTCAAGTTTCCTTGAGGCTTTGTGTATTGTTGTGCTTTGTTTTTTATGATACGGCTTCTTTGATGCGGCGTAGGGCTTCTGTTAAAAGGTCTTCGCTGGTGGCGTAAGAGAAGCGGATGCAGTTGGGGTTGCCAAAGGCGTCGCCGGTTACGGTAGCCACATTGGCGTGTGATAACAGGTACATGGAGAAGTCGTTGGCGTCTTTGATGTGGGTGCCATTGAGGGTTTTTCCGAAGAAAGAAGAAACGTCTGGGAAGACATAAAATGCGCCTTCGGGCACGTTGATTTTGATGCCTGGAATTTCTTTGAGTAACCCTACTACCAAATCTCTGCGGCTATGGAAGGCATCGACCATGTGCTTGAGTACTGATGGGTCGGCATCTACTGCGGTGATGGTGGCGCGTTGGGCTACCGAGTTGGCGCCGCTGGTTACTTGTCCTTGCATTTTGGTGCAGGCTTTGGCAATGAATTCGGGTGCGCCGATGTATCCTATTCTGTAACCTGTCATGGCAAATGCTTTGGCAACTCCATTGACAGTGATGGTTTTTTCTAACATGCCTGGAATTGAGGCGATGCTGCAAAAAGTGCCCGAAAAGTTGATGTGTTCGTAGATTTCGTCGGCAACTACATAAATGTTTGGGTATTTTTCTAGTACTTGTGCTAGCGCTGTTAGTTCGTCACGGTTATATACAGAACCACTTGGGTTGCAAGGCGAACTGAACCATATCATTTTGGTTTTGGGTGTGATGGCAGCTTCTAGTTGGGCAGGTGTTATTTTGAAATCGGTTTCAACAGAGGTAGGTACTTCTACGGGAACTCCTCCTGAAAGTTTGATGATTTCGAAATAAGAAACCCAGTAGGGTGCAGGCAAAATTACCTCGTCGCCATCGTTGAGCATTACTTGTGCTATGTTGTACAAGGATTGTTTGGCTCCTGTGGACACTACAATTTGTGACGGTTTGTAGTCTAAATTATTGTCTCGTTTAAATTTTCGGCAGATGGCTTCTTTCAAATCGGCATACCCTTCTACAGGTGAGTAGGTGCTGTAGTTATCGTCGATTGCTTTTTTGGCAGCTTCTTTGATAAAATCAGGCGTGTTAAAGTCGGGTTCGCCTAGGCTTAAACTAATAATATCTTTACCTTGTGCTTTTAATTCTCTGGCTAACGCTGCCATTGCAAGGGTTTGCGAAGTAGATAAGTTGTTAATTCTGTCCGATAATGGGTTCATAATTTTAAGACAATTTTTATTTATTTTGAACTATTTATTTATAAATTTTTTAATTTGAAAGGCTTAATTGTGGGTTCATTCCTAAATCGCGTAGGTGTTTGAAGTGAGCAATTACGGCACTTGTCATGGTTTTGTATTCGTAATACGGCAGGTTACATTCCTTTGCAGTTTGCTTGACAATTTCGGCAATTTTACCGTAATGTATGTGACTGATATTTGGAAAAATATGGTGTTCAATTTGGTGGTTTAATCCGCCTGTGTACCAGTTTACAATTTTGTTTTTGGGTGCAAAATTGGTCGTGGTAAACAGTTGGTGAATTGCCCAAGTGTTTTCCATTTCGCCGTCTTGGTTGGGTATTGGGTTGGTGGTTTCCTCCACAACGTGAGCAAGTTGGAATACAATGCTCAATATTAATCCTGCGGTGTAGTGCATTACAAAAAATCCGATTAAAACTTTCCACCAAATTAATCCGGCAATTATTGGAAGTACAATCCAAATACTAACATATATTATTTTGGTTATGATTAAAGTAGTCCATAAAATTTTAGGACTTTTAGGCTCACCGTAAGATAGTTTTCTTTTTAAGTAGCTTCGCATTTGTTTAAAATCGGTTGTGATGGCCCAATTAAATGTAAGTAAACCGTACAGAAAAACAGAATAGTAATGCTGAAAACGGTGGAATTTTTGCCATTTGGCTTCTTTGGTAAAACGTATAATTCGACCAGCATCCAAATCCTCATCGTGTCCCGGTATGTTGGTGTAGGTGTGGTGCAACACGTTGTGTTGTACTTGCCAATTGTAAACGTTTCCGGCTAAAATATAGATGGTGCCTCCCATGAATTTGTTTACCCAACTTTTGGTGGAGTAGGAGCCGTGGTTGCCATCGTGCATTACGTTCATTCCAATTCCTGCCATTCCAATTCCGATAACTATTGTCAACAGTAAGTGTGCCCAAAAAGGTAAATCTAATGTTAATATTAAAAAGTAGGGTGCCAAAAATACGCTAAAAAGTATGATTGCTTTAAGGTGTAATTGCCAATTGCCTGTTTTTGCTATATTGTTTTCTTTAAAATAATTATTTACTCTTGAGTTTAGAGTTCTGAAAAATTTTAAATTATCTTGCTTTGCAAATGTTGGTGGTGTTGTAATCATGTATTAAAAAATAAAATTTATACAAAGATAATTAATAAAACAATGAAATATGTCTAAATTAATCAAAAAATAACGTTTCTAAATTGATTACTTTTGCACAAAATAAAATACTATGGAAGAAATTCTGAAACAATTTCCTGAACTTACAGATTTGCAACAATCTCAATTTGAGCAGTTATACGATTTGTACCAAGATTGGAATGCTAAAATAAATGTTATTTCTCGTAAAGATATTGACGAATTATATACCAAGCACGTGTTGCATTCGCTTGCTATTGCTAAAGTGCAGCGATTTATGCCAGGAACGTATGTTTTGGATGTAGGCACAGGTGGTGGTTTTCCGGGGATTCCGTTGGCGATACTTTTTCCTGAAACGCGTTTTTATTTGATTGATGTGATTGCCAAAAAAATAAAAGTGGTTCAGGCTGTTGCCGAAAGTTTGGGATTGAAAAATGTAAAAGCTGAACAAATTCGTGCCGAAAACGTGAAAGTTGATTTTGATTTTATTGTGAGTCGTGCCGTAACGAATATGCCCGATTTTGTACAATGGGTGAAAACCAAAATCAAAAAACAACACAAACACGAATTGAAAAACGGTATTTTGTACCTCAAAGGCGGTGATTTAACTGAAGAATTGGCGGCTTTTCCAAAAGCAAAATTATATGATATTGCAGATTTTTTTGCTGATCCATTTTTTGAAACCAAAAAAGTGGTGCATTTGGAGATTAAGTCGTAAAGTCGTAAAGTCGTAAAGTCGAAAGTCTTAAAGTCTTTAAGGCGTAAAGTTTTTAGTCGAAAGTCATAAAGTCGAAAGTCATAAAGTTTTTAAGTCGAAAGTCATAAAGTTTTAAAGTTGAAAAGCCGAATCGTTTGATTCGGCTTTTCGATTATTATATCACAATCCTATTTTTAAACATTATTGTCCGATAAAAATAAAATTAAACTTTGCGTATATTTTTTGCCACAGATTTCACAGATTTCACAGATTTCACAGATTCTATCTGTAATAATACGCTAAATCCGTGGCAAATTTTTTCATTTGATTGTTTCTTACAAAAAAAACAACGCGAAATATAATTTTATTATTTAAATATCTTAAAATCAAATCATTAAGGTCAAGTTAAAATTTTAAATCGGACAAAAATGATTCCAATACTTTAAAACTTTAAAACTTTAAAACTTTAAAACTTTCGACTTTATGACTTTATGACTTTATGACTTACTCATTCAAAAAAGGATATTTGTAATCTACAGGCGTTACAAACGTTTCTTTGATGGTTCTAACGGATGCCCAACGCAATAAGTTTTGTGATGATCCTGCTTTGTCGTTTGTGCCCGATCCTCTTGCGCCTCCAAATGGTTGCATTCCTACCACAGCACCTGTTGGTTTGTCGTTGATGTAGAAATTTCCTGCTGCGTTTTGTAATGCAATAGTTGCTTCTTCAACTGCATAACGGCATTGGCTAAATACGGCACCCGTTAATGCGTATTCTGAAGTTTCGTCAACCAATTTTAGGGTTTCAGACCATTGATTGTCTTCATAAATATAGATAGTTACTACAGGTCCAAAAAGTTCGGTTTCCATAGTGCTGTACTTTGGATTTGTGGTTAAAATAACCGTTGGCTCAATGAAATATCCTTTTGATTTATCGTAATTTCCGCCCATGATTACTTCGGCATCACTGTCTTTTTTGGCTTGGTCGATGTAACGCGCTAATTTGTCAAATGAAGCTTCTGAAATTACTGCAGTAACAAAATTACTCATGTCTTGTGGCGATCCCATTGTGATTGATTTTAAATCAGCCTCTAATTGTGATTGAATAGTAGGCCATAAGCTTTTTGGAAGGTACACACGAGATGCGGCACTACATTTTTGACCTTGAAATTCAAATGCACCACGCACAATTCCTGTGGCTACTTGTGCTGGATTTGCTGTTGGATGTGCAATGATGAAATCTTTACCACCTGTTTCACCAACAATTCTAGGATAGGTTTTGTAGTTGGCAATGTTTTGTCCGATGGTTTTCCAGATGTCATTGAATACTCCTGTTGAACCTGTGAAATGAACTCCTGCCAAATGCGGGTTTGATAAAACTACGTCAGAAACCATTGAAGAGTCGCCCATTACCATATTGATAACTCCGTCTGGTAAGCCAGCTTCTTTGAAAACTTGCATGATAACATAGGCAGAATATACTTGAGTCGCTGCGGGTTTCCAAATAACCACATTCCCCATTAAAGCGGCACTTGAAGGTAAATTTCCTGCAATTGCGGTGAAGTTAAAAGGTGTAATTGCATATACAAAACCTTCTAGTGGTCGGTATTCCACACGGTTCCACATGTCTGAGTTGGAAACGGGTTGGTCTGCGTATATTTTGGTCATGAATTCTACGTTGAAACGTAAAAAGTCAATTAACTCACAAGAGGCATCAATTTCGGCTTGATGAATGGTTTTTGATTGTGCAATCATGGTGGCAGCGTTGATTTTAGCTCGGTACGGACCGGCTAATAATTCGGCTGCTTTCAAGAAAATTGCAGCTCTGCTTTCCCATGTCATGGCTGCCCATTTTTTACGTGCTTCAAGTGCTGATGTTATTGCTTTTTCAACAAGTGTTTTGTCGGCTTGGTGGTAAACGCCTACAATGTGTTGGTGGTCATGCGGTGCAGACATTTTTTTTGTGTTGCCTGTTTTTATTTCTTCGTTTCCGATGTATAAGGGAACTTCTACTTGAGAGTTCCACATTTGAGTATAGGTTGCTGCAACTGCTTCTCTTTCAGGAGTTCCGGGAGCGTAGCTTTTTACGGGTTCGTTGACTGCTTTTGGTACGTGAAAAAATCCTTTTGACATAATGATTGTTTTGAAGTTTAACGATTTAGTTGTGTTTATTTAATTGATACAAAAGTACAAATGATTTTTTAATTTTTGATGATGAAGGTGGAATTGATTTTTTGGTGGGGCGTGTTTTTTTAGCCCAGATAGAAGTGGAAAGCATTTTTAAAGAAAAGCCTATTTTTTTGTTGCTATAAAAAAGCGACCTTGGGAGCTCTTTTTATGGCTTACAAAAAAAGGCTTTTCTTTAAAAATCTTGGAACGGATAGCTGGATTGGCTTCTTAATTTAATGCAAAAGGTGCATTTAATCTGAAAGAGGGAACAATAACTTTGAAGTTTTTGGTTGATGTGAAGTTGATCATGTTGAAAAAACCGCGCATGGCTCCGTGAGGTGACGACAGTAAGCATCCTGAATTGTAGGTGTGCGATTCGCCAGGTTTTAGCACGGGTTTTTTGCCTATAACGCCTTCTCCGTCAACTATTTCGTTGGAGTTGAGTGAGTCAAAAATTTCCCAATGTCTGGAGATTAATTGTACTGAATCTTTGCTGTGGTTTTCAATGGTAATGTCATACGAAAAGGCAAAATGGAGCTTGTAGTTTTTGAAGTAGGTACCTTCAAAACTAGTTTTAACCGAAATTTTAATGCCTCTTGTAATTTGGGTTACCATTATTAAATAATTTTTGTAAAGTTAAAAAATATTTTTTAATGTTTAAATTATTTTTTTCTTAATTTATAATGTTGGTTGAATTAGCAGTGCCTTGACCGATAATTCTGTCGTAGCGTTGGTTGTTTTCCCGATAATAAACAAGTATTGTGTATTCGTTTTCGGTTTGAATAAAGTTACCGTCAATTGCGTTTTGAGGGTCCAAATTTCCGTTGGAATCGCTCAAGGTGTATTCATAATTTGTAAAGCCTTGTTTCACCATTAGGGCTTTGTGGTAGATGCCTTTTTTTTCATCGTAATCCATTTTGTTTTCGTCGGAGATGCTGTTGTTGTTGAACATTCCGGTGATGTAAATATTTTTGTCTCCGAAATAACTTGGCGCTGAAAGGCTGAAGTATATCCAGGCGTAGTCGGCTTCTAAATTGCTGTTTGAAGCATTGGCATTTTTTGGGACAAAATTACCGTTTGCATCGGGAAAATAGGTGTAAGGCATGTTTAAACGCGCTTGATTTTGGTACAAATAGCAGCTGTATAATCCGTTGCCGGTATCAACTTTTGAAATGCTGTTGTTGGCCGCTCTGATGATTTTGTTTTCAAAAAAGAGGTATTCGTTGCCTGCCCAAAACTGTGTTTCTTGGTCGTATTTGTAAATTAAATCGTTGCCAATGGTGTATTGCGGTTTGATGTTGTAGATGGCATTATTGAATTTGCCGTTTTGAAACAAGGCTACTTTTACGTTTTTCAAAGGGCTTTGGAAATTTATTGTTGCTGATTTGATAGTGAAATCCAAATTGTGTTTGAACGAAGATTCGGATACATTACGTGCTCTTTTTATTTGTAGCGGAACACTGACTAAGGATTCATACATCATGAATTTTCGGGACAAAACGACCTCTTTGTCTTCATTCAAAATCATTAAAATAAAATTACCGCTTACTTTGATTTGGGTGAATTTATTTGGAAAATCAACGGTATAATGTGAATAAATTTGAACGGTATTGAACGAGTTTTCGTATTGAATAATTCGTTGTTCGTTAAACCCTGTAATGTACTCATTTATTGATAATTGCGATATTTTCCAATCGTAATCACAGTGAATTAATTTGTAATAATAATTTTCTTCGGTACCGTGTAGGTCGTCAAATTGAAATTTAAAGCTATCACCTAAATGAAATATGGGTACAACATTAGTGTCAGCTTGAACAAAAGCAGCACTTTTAATATGATAGGGCGGAACGATTTCTGTTTCTTGACCCATCCCTAAAAAATTTGCTAAAAGAAATAAAAGTAAAATTACGTAGTGTTTCATAAAAATTATATCGAAAATGTAAAGTTACAAAAAAAACTTTCTGAACGCATAAAAATTATTTAAAACAAACGGGGATTGTTTCTCCCGGAGCTAAACAGTATTTGGTTACTAATTCAGGGCTTATTTTCTTTGTGTAATCTTCTTCAATTACTGTAAATCCGATGCTTCGTAGTTTATCAAAATAATCGCGTCCATACACTCTAACATGGTCGTATTGTCCAAAGATTGTAGCGCGTTCTTTTTGATCAGTGATTGAATCATCTGAAAAAGTAGTAGCTCTATTCAAGTCTTGTGGGATTTGTAGAATTGCCATTCCGCCTGGTTTTAATACCCGATACAATTCTTGCATAGCTTTGGTATCGTCTGGAATATGCTCCAAGACATGGTTGCAAAACAGCACATCGTATTGGTTGTCCTCAAAAGGCAAGTTGCAAATATCTGCTTTGACATCAGCCAATGGCGAAAGTAAATCGGTAGTGGTATATTGAATGTTTTTTTGCTTTTTGAAACGCTTGTAAAACTCTTGTTCAGGTGCAAAATGTAATACGTTTTTTTTATCTTTTGATGTAAAAAAATCCGTTTCGTTTTGTAAATATAGCCATAACAAACGGTGTCTTTCTAAAGATAAAGTACTCGGCGAGAGTACATTGTTTCGTTGATTGCCATAACCATAAGGCAAAAACATTCGGAACGATTTACCATCAATTGGGTCGGTAAAGGTATTTCCTTTTAATAAAAACGCCAAAATTGGGCGCACCACAATACTCAATCTAATTAAGATAGGTCGTGGGATGGTGTTGAGGATGAATTTGAATAGTTTTTTCATAATGTATAGAACACGAATTTCACTAATTGGCACAAATTTTTGATATTAATTTTATTTCACCAATCTGTTTTTAATTGAAAATTATAATATAACTCTTTTGTATTTTAAGCTGTCTTCTCCAAAATTGATTAACAGTCCTAATTTGTTTTTTGATGCCGCTAAATAATTTAACGTTTGTTTTAATTCACTATTTGTTAAACTTTGAATTGCTTTTATTTCTAATATGATTTCATCAAATAACACAAAATCAGCATAATAGTAATGAGGAAGAATAATTTCTTTGTATTCAATATTGTATTTTACTTCTCTAGAATAAATTATATTATTTTTTCTAAACTCATATTCTAAAGCATCGCCATATATAACTTCACTATGTCCTTTGCCTAAAATTTTATGAACTTCCATACAAATTCCAACAATTTTATAGCATTCTTCTTTTAAATATAAATCTTCCATAAAACTTTATTTTGTGAAATTTATTCTATTTTATATTCGTGCTAATTAGTGAAATTAGTGTTTAACTTAAATTAAACTTGTGTCTTTTCTAAACTCATCCTCTTCATTACTCACAATTCCTAATGCATCATAAATGTACTTGAAGGTAGAAAGCAATTCGGGTTTTCCGTTTACTAATGCCACATTATGTTCAAAATGAGCGGATGGCTTGTTGTCAGCAGTGGTAATTGTCCAGCCGTCTTTGTGTTGTTTGATATTTCGAGTTCCCAAATTAATCATGGGTTCAATAGCAACTACCATTCCTTCGATAAATAACTTTCCACGACCTTTTTTACCATAATTGGGCATTTCGGGGTCTTCGTGCATTTTGGTGCCTAAACCATGACCTACCAATTCTCTTACTACGCCATATCCTCTTGATTCGCAGTATTTTTGGATAGCACTTCCAACGTCTTCTACACGATTTCCTATTTTAAATTCTTTGATTCCCACATAAAGTGATTCTTTAGTAACCTGAAGTAATCGTTTGGTGGCTGGTGCTATTTCGCCAATTTCAAATGTATAAGCATGATCGCCATAAAATCCGTTTTTGAGGACACCGCAATCAACAGATATAATATCGCCTTCAATTAAGGGCGTGTTATTTGGAACCCCATGTACTACTTGGGTATTCGGACTCATGCACAGTGTGTTTGGAAATCCGTACAAACCTAAAAATCCGGGTATTGCTCCATTGTCTCTAATGAATTCTTCGGCAATTTTATCTAATGCCAATGTTGTTACTCCAGGTTGAATTACTTTTGCTATTTCACCTAATGTTTTGGATACTAACAAGGCACTTTCGCGCATTATCTCTATTTCTTCGAGTGATTTTACTATAATCATATTTTAAAAATAAGATTGCAAAAGTAACATTATTAATCCGGATTTGCCATAATTTTAAATAATTCAGCATTTGAGTTCAAAAATCGATTTTCTAAAACAAGTTGTGTGAGTTGAATACTTACCAAGTTATTTTCTCTCGAATTGAGTAAAAATATGGAACTCTCGCCCATCGAAAATAACCGTTCTTCGGATTGCAGCATTTGCGAATTGTCTTTTACTAATTCAGAGATAATTTTGCGCTGCTTTGTTATTGATTCAAGCTCGGTTTGTTGCGCGTTTATCTTGTTTTTGAGTTGAAGTCTTTCAAAATTTAAGGTCAATTGGGTATCTTGAATTTTAAATTTTGCCAATTGCAAACTGCCTCGTTCTTTTCTTAAAAAAAGAGGAAAACTAAAGTTAATTCCCACTTTGTAATTATTAAAATTAGTATCGTTCCAATAATTAGGTTCCGATAAATAATGATAACCTACATCCATTTTGGGTAACAAACTATTGGCTTTCAGCTTTCTATCAACTTCTAAAATCGCCAACTTATTTTCTAATGAATTAATTTTAGGGTGGTTCTCAATGGATATATTTTCTGAAAGTAATTCATTCGTTTTTAATGTTTCGCTGATGGTTTGTTCAAGTTTATTTTCTGGAAATACATCGTCTTGCAATTCTAAAGGGACATTGTTATCCAACCACAAATAATTGGACAATTCTAATTTGGCTTTCGCCAATTTTAAACCAGAATCTTCTAAATTCCATTTGCGTGTTTTTAAAACTATGCCTGCCTCAACACTATCTATGGCGGGTTTATCTCCATTTTTGATTAATGTTAATATTCCTTTGTATCTAATTTCAGCATTTTTCAAATAATCTTTATACAGTTGCACTTCGCTGTAATTTCTTTTCCAATTAAAATAGGCAAGCGAGGCATTGTAAAGCACTTCAATGGCTTGTAGTTTTCGCTCAGCTTGACTCAGTTGAATTTGTATTTTTGCTTTTCGTAAATCGGCCATTCGCTGGTTAATCAGCAATCCTTGTCCAATCGGAATTGTAATTCCTAGCGAGGTTAATCCTTGATTAGGCAAAGTGTTTTCTGGATTTAAATAAATCCCTTCGCTATTATCAAAACCTGCTTTTACTTCAATTCCGTACCAAGTAGGGATTTTAAAACTACTGTTTAAAATGGAATAATATTCTTTGCCGTTGAATTGTTTTTGGTCAAAATCAGCCTCAATTTTTGGGTCAAATCCACCGCGCGCCATCATCAAATTGGCCTGAGCCTGATTTATTTCAAGATTGGCACTTTTTACCAAAGGATGGTATTTTTTTACATAACCTAAAAACTCATTATAATTGAGCTCTTTAAGATTTTGTTCTTGTCCCCAAACCAACGAACAAATAAATAGGAATACTAAATAAATGTGTTTCATTATTTTTTCTCTTTAGATTTTTCTTCTTTGGGTTGGTAATAATTTGGAGGGAAGCCGTTTAGGGTTCGCCACAATTCAAACCAAATAGGAACGTTGTCTAGTAAAGCTAGTGTTTGTGCGCCCGAACCAACACTTACTTGTTTTGGCCAAGCGTCTTCTTCATTGTCGGGTGCAATCAATACCCTGAATTTTCCATTGGGGCTAATAAAATTTTCAACGGCAACAATTTTGCCGCCAAAAGTACCGTAACTCATATCGGGCCAACCCGAAAAAACCACCGTTGGCCAACCATCAAACCAAATACGTACTTTTTCGCCTTTGTGAATTAATGGCAAATCATTAGGACTTACAAAGGTTTCCACCGCAATGTCATATTTTGATGGCATAATGCTCACAATTTGGGTTCCTTCTTTGATGATTTCTCCAAGACCCGACTGAAGGGCACGATTGATATACCCATCTTGCGGAGCTTTTATATAGTACATTCCGTTTCGAATTTGGTAATTTACGTACTGATTTTGTAATTTGTTTACTTGTGCCTCGGTATCATATTGATTGCTCAAAGCGGTAAATTGATCGCTTTCTGCTTTGGAAACTTTTTCTGAATATTCAGCTCGAATTCGGTTTACTTCTACCTTTGAGTTGATTAGCTCGTTTTTGCTACCCAATAATTTGTTTTCTTGGGTAATAATTTTAGCTTCTACTTCTTGTAGTTTCAATCTTTTTTCCTCTACATCGGTCATTGGTTTCAATCCTTCTTTATTCAATGTCACAGCACGATTGAATTGTGTATTGGCAATTTTAATTTGTGTTTTTACGGCTTCCAAATCCATACTATCGCTTTTTACTTTTAGTATCGATTGTCGGATTTTGTTTTGAGCTTGTTGCAATTTGAGTTGCTTCTCATTTTCAATGGCATTAATTTGTGTGGATAAAGTTGAAACTTTACTACCATAAGATTGCAACGACATTTTTTTAGCATCTACTTGGTTTTTGGTATTCGATACTAAATTGGGGTCAAAATAATCTTCTTTAATTTCCGAAATAAATAAAATGGTATCGCCTTTTTTTACATAATCACCTTCTTTGACATACCATTTTTCAATTCGTCCGCCAATGGCTGAATGAATGGTTTGCGGTCGTTGATCTGGTTTTAAAGTAGTTACAGCTCCTGAGCCTGAAATATTTTGGGTCCAAGGAAGAAATAGGATAACAATTCCAATTAGTGAAACATATATAATGATTTTATTTAAAATTTGATAATGAGGCCTATTAGCCAAATTTTTTACGGTGCTGTATTGCTCAATACTTTCGGCAATTGGATTTTTTTTTGAAATATTTAGCATGGTTTTATTTTTTTAGATCAGCAATTATTTTTCCGTTTTGCATGGTAATTTTTCTACCACATTTTTCTTCCCAATAGTTGTTTTTAGAGGAAACTATTACAGTCCATTTATGTAATGGATTGGTAATGAAATCAATAATTTCAATAGTTGCTTCTTCGTCCATTTTGTCTAAAGGGTCTTCAAAAAACAGAATTTTCGGTTTGTTTACGATGCTTCGTGCCAATATTATTTTTTGTGCATTTGAGGACGATAATTGTCTTCCGTCAGGAAATATTTTTGTATTTAATCCTTCGGGTAAAGTTTTTATAAACGATCCCAATTGTACACTATCAATAGCCCATTTGATGTCTTCGTTTGAAATAGATGGATTATTCATAGTAATATTTTCCAAAACGGTTCCTTCAAAAGGTGTTTCTCCTTGTGTGATGGTGCTGATTTGCGAGCGGTACTGTGCCAAATCAATTTTTCTGTAGGTATCGTCATTGATGTAAAATGAACCTGAAGTGGGCTGAATAAATCCTGCTAAAATTCGCATAAAAGTTGTTTTTCCAGAGCCATTCAAACCGTCAAGGTATATTTTTTCAGCAGGTTCAATTTTTAGATTAATGTCACTCAAAACAGCGTCGGTGGAATCGGGGTATTTGAATTTTAGATTTTCAGTTTCGATGGAAATATTGGTAAAACAATAATCTGAATTTTTGTCGCTAACCTCTTCCATTTTTAAATCTACAATTTGACCAATTTTTTCAACCGAGGTCAACACATCGTACAAACTTTCTAAACCAATAATAATTTTTTCTACTGAATTAAGCACCAATAAAATAATGATTTCCGCAGCTACAAACTGTCCGATATTCATTTTTTGGTTTAAAACCAAATAGCCACCAATAAGCAATAAACTAGCTGTAATAATTACCTTGAAAGCTATTAATTGCGTAAACTGTCGTTTGATTACTTTGAAATGTTTTTCACGGTAACTTATGTATTCTTCTACCAAATGATTGTTTTTTTCAAGAGCAAATTCAAAATTTTCTTGTTTTCTAAAACTAAAATTATTCCTAGCAATTTCTTGTAACCAACTAACTACCTTGTATTTATATTTTGATTCTTTTAAACTTGAAGACAATCCGGCGCTGAATGAAAATCTGAAAATAATAAATAGTAAAACTACCAATAATACCCCAAAAAATATAAAAAACGGGTGATACAATGATAATAAAAGTATCCCGAAAATAATTTGTAATAAGGCGGTCGAAAAATCAATCAAGAGTTTTGATGTTCCTTTTTGAATGGTTAACGTATCAAAAAAACGGTTGGCCAATTCAGGCGGATATTGGTTGTATAACTCTTCAAATTTTATTTTTGGCAAACGATAGCCAAACTCAAAAGAGGAACGAACAAATATTTTTTGCTGTAAATTTTCAGTTATTCGCAATTGCATTAAAGATAAAATCCCTACAAGCGCAACCCCGATTACTACAATAACTACTAGTACCACCCAGGAAATACTAACTCTTCCTGCTTGAATTAAGTTAATAATGGCCTGGATCCCTAAAGGCAACGAAAGACTTACCAATCCTGAAAAAATGGCATAAAAAAAGATTTGAGAAATATCTCGTCGATCTAATTTCAATAAATTATAAAAACGCTGTAATGGTGTTTGAGTCATGATAAATTATCTTAATGTTTTTTCTACTAAATCTATGTAATAATCAGTTACTTTTATTGTTTCGTTACAATTGGTAATTGTTTTCAAATGGTTTTTTAAAAAATGTTGGTGTAATGCACCTTCTACAATTGATGAGGCAAAGCTTTTTGCAAAAGCATAATCAGGATTCACTTCGTTGATGATTTCAACGATTCTATTTATAATTCGTTTGTAAACGATGAAAAAACCCTCTTTGTTTTCCTCATCAACTTCTTTGGTTAACAAGGTTTTGGTAAATTCTTGAATGATGATTTTATTCAAAACGGCCTCGTTGATGTGTGCTGTTGCAGTATCGTCATTTACTTTTTCAGTAACAATCGCAATGGCTTTTTTTAGTTTTTCCATTGGGTTAATTACATTGCTTGTTGCAAAAACTAATTTGTATTCAATCCAGCCCCAATACCAACATGAAAGGTACAACATCAATTTATGTTTGCTTTCAAAATACCTATAAATAGAGCTTTCGTTGGAGCTTATTTTTTCACCCAATTTTTTAAAAGTAAAGTTTTCAAAGCCAATTTCATCAATCAAAAGAATGCTTTGTTCAATGATTTTTTTTCCTAAATCAGATGTTTCTGGGTTTTTGACATACAGTTTGTCATTTACCGAAATGATGATGTTTGAAAGTATATTTTGCATTTTTAATCTTGAATTATTGGTGTAAATTCGTTTTTGTTTGACAAATCAAATGTATATAATAGCGCAATATTTAGAAAATCTCTACCTGTTTCATCGTTTATTTTATAATCAAATTGGTGAATATAACCCGTTTGAACTGCCAATTGTTTTGAAAACTCATAACCCAAACCTACAAACATACGGTTTCTTTCAAAATAGGGTTCATTGTCTGTAAAAAAAATTTCATTCCATGCCGATACATAAAATGTTTTGGGCACAACTTGTTTGTTGTTTATTGGCACAATTGCACCAAGTCTATACCTAAATCGGTTTCTGTATCCATTGGATGTAAATCGTTGTTCAGCCCGATACCTATGTTCTAAAATCACAAAATCTAAATCGTTTTTCATGTTCAATTGAAACCAACTTCTAATTTCTTTATTTTGAATCGGATTTTCAAAGTTTCCTCCTTCGCTATACGTGTTATAGGAGCCTACTCCAGTTGTAACCGATACTGAGTTTTTTATTTTATAGGTAGCGCCAGTTTTGTATTCGTAATAATGAAATTGATCATAAAACGACAAACTTCTCAATTGGGTTTCCATAAATACATTCCATTTTGAATTTAATTTTAAATTAAAATTCAGAATATTCCATGACCCAAGATCGGATTGTGAAAAGCCAATACTTGAAAGAAATAACATTAAAAAACAGAATTTAGTCCTATTCATTTCATTTATTTTTTTTGAGTAACCGTTTTCATTTGTATCACATCTACCAAAAATGCAAATGCCATCGAAAAATAAATGTACCCTTTCGGAATTTTAAATTGAAAACCTTCTGCTATCAGAGAAACGCCAATCATCATTAAAAAACACAATGCCAAAATTTTAAATGAAGGATGTTTTGAAATAAATGCACTAATTGGTTTGGATGCTACTAACATAATTAAAACCGTTACAATGACTGCGGTGTACATAATCCAAAGCTCATTTACCATGCCAACTGCTGTTATTATTGAATCAACAGAAAATACCAAATCCAACAAGATGACCTCGCCTAGTAATTGTCCAAATTTTGCTTGTTTAGAAACAATGGGCTCTTCATTTGAAGCAATTTCCGATTTGTGATAAATCTCTTTGGTGCTTTTGTAAATTAAAAACAATCCACCAACTATAAGAATTAATCCTTTTCCTGTAAAATCAATTTCAAATGCCGAAAACAAGGTTTTATCTAGTTTTAAAATCCACGAAATAAAAGCTAATAGTGCTAATCTCATTACCATTGCTAATCCAATGCCCCAAACTCGGAGTTTATTTCTTTGATTTTCAGGTAATTTATCTGCCAAAATAGAGATAAAAATAATGTTATCTATGCCCAGAATAACCTCTAGAGCAATTAATGAAATTAAGGGAATTATAGCGTCTATCATTTAGGATGATTTTTAAATTCGATACAAATGTAAACAAAATTAATAGTAATACTATCAAAAAAGAAATTTTAACTTTTATTTATAAAAAAACTGCTTCAAATTTTGAAGCAGTTTTATAATTAAACCAATACTGTTTTATAAATAAATCTAAAAATTATTCTTTATCACTCTTTTTATGGATATCCAATCCAATCGTAGCGTTTTTATCTTTTCCTTTTTCACCTGCAGCACCATTTTTCGCTTGCTCGGCTCCTTTTGCTGGCGCTCCAGTCTTACCAGCTGTACCGTTTTGCCCACTACTTTGAATAGAACAACTCTCTAAAAGTGCAAATGTTAGTAGCAATATTAACTTTATTTTTATTGACATTATGATATTTAGGTTAGTTATAATAAGTTATTATAAGTTTTGCAATTTTACTTGAATCAGATATGTTTATTACTCGCAATTAACAAAATCAATCTCCGTATATCCTGCACATTCAGCTAGACAAGCATTAGGAAATTCTATAATTACACCACTTACATTTACACAAACGGGGTCAATTACAGTTGGGCAATTACAATTTGAATAGTTACAATTATTATTCATTTCAGCAAATTCATATTCATTACTAATTTGAACGGTTGCATTGTTATAAATTACTGAAAATGGATACACAAAATTAACAACGTAATTATCATCATTACCATTTTGAAACAGAGCAATAAGTTCTTGCTCATTATTTATACTGATGGTTTGATTGTTATTCGTTAATAATGAAAAAGGATAAACAAATGAGTAACAAGGTCCAGATGAAATATAATCATCGTAAGAATCAATATCACAATTGTTGATCACATCCCAAAAATCGTCTTCATTAGCAACGGTAACTGGAGTTGTACTTCCAGAAACTAGTAAGTCAAAGGGAAATGAAATTCCATCAAGATACAGGTCACTCGTTTCATTTTCAAGGATACTTATTAATTCTGTTTCGCTAGAAACACTAACAAGTGTTCCGTCATTATATGAAAACGTTAATGGGTAAACAAATTCAAAACACATTGAAGAATCATTTGTTATGGTTCTGCCATTAATATTGTTTATATCTTTAAATTCATTTAAAAAAATGCGTAAAGCAGAACTTTTTTGTGTATCGGCGGGTTCATTATTAGTAGAACATGATACAAATAATGCTGTCAAAATGCAGATTAACAGCACTAAATTAGTAATTTTTTTCATGATAAATATTTTTTATTCAAAATTAAAAAAATAAAATAAATAAAAAAATAAATTGTTTAATTTTTTTGAAAAAAAATTAAACAATTTATATGAATAAGTATTTAAATCAACGAATGACTCGTCATCACCTCAGGTTTTTCAACTCCCATTAATTCTAAAATAGTTGGAGCAATATCGCCCAAAACACCATTATTTATTTTTTTCAAATCCTTGTCCACCAAAATAATAGGCACCGGATTCGTTGTATGCGCTGTGTTTGGCGATCCATCAGGATTAACCATCGTTTCACAGTTTCCGTGATCGGCAATGATGATGGTAGTATAATCATTTGCCAAAGCCGCTTCCACCACTTCTTTTACACAAACATCCACCGCTTCACAAGCTTTGATTGCGGCTTCCATAATTCCGGTGTGACCTACCATGTCACCGTTGGCAAAGTTCAAACAAACGAAATCCACTTCGCCTTTATTCAATTCAGGCACCAAAGCGTCTTTTAATTCGTACGCACTCATTTCGGGTTGTAAATCGTAAGTCGCCACTTTTGGTGAGTTTCTCAAAATCCGAGTTTCACCCTCAAAAGGCGTTTCTCTACCGCCCGAAAAGAAAAAGGTCACATGCGGATACTTCTCTGTTTCGGCAATACGAATTTGTTTTTTGTTGGCTTTCTCCAAAACTTCGCCCAATGTTTCGGTAATGTTGTCTTTATTGTAAACTACTTTTACATTTTGGTAGGTTTCGTCATAGTTGGTCAAGGTTACATAATACAAATTCAATTTGTGCATGTTTTGCTCTTGAAAATCCTGCTGCGATAGCGCCTCGGTCAATTCACGACCTCTATCCGTTCTAAAGTTGAAAAAGATAACTACATCATCTTCTTCAATTATCGCTAGTGGTTTTCCGTTAGCGTCAACCGAAACCAAGGGTTGAATAAATTCATCCGTAATATCATTTGCGTAACTATTTGCTATTGAAGCAACTACATCAGCAGTTGCGGTTCCCGTTCCATGAACAACTAAATCATAAGCCAGTTTCACTCTTTCCCAACGTTTGTCCCTATCCATCGCATAATAACGACCAATTACCGATGCAATTTTTACGGGTGTTGGCGCAATATAATCGTGTAAATCTTGTAGGTATTTCTGTCCCGATTTTGGGTCCACATCACGTCCATCAGTAAAGGCATGTATAAAAACTTTATCCAATCCATATTCTTGCGATGCATCAATCAAACCTCTCAAATGCGAAGTATGCGAGTGCACACCACCATCCGAAACCAGCCCTAAAAAGTGTACCTTTTTGTCATTAGCCTTAGCATAGTTAAAAGCATCAATCAACACCTGCTCTTTTGCCAGCGTTTTATTGGCTACAGCCAAATTAATTTTGGCCAAATCCTGATACACAATTCGGCCTGCGCCAAGGTTCATGTGACCCACTTCCGAATTACCCATTTGTCCTTCGGGCAAACCCACATTCAGTCCATCGGTTCGCAACTGCGCACTCGGATATTTTGTATATAAACTATTGATAAACGGCACATTAGCATTGTCAATGGCAGATACTTTTGGGTCGGGCGATTTTCCCCAACCGTCCAAAATCATCAGGATAACTTTCTTATTCATTGTAAAAAGAATTTATACAAAGATAACGAAATACAAATGCCAAAATCCAAACAAAATAATAAAAATCAACGAAATCGGTATAGTACAAATTAAAGTTCAAATTAAATTTTTGGGCGTGCCCCCGTTTACCTCATTTATCAATTAAATAGTAAATTCACATAAAACGGGGTCGGGCTTTCCGCTACAAGTCCTCGCAGGCTGTAGCCCCGACGCTTCGGGGCTACAGCCTGCTGTGGGCTTTTCGCTTCAATCCCTCACGCAGAAGACAAATTCAATGGCAATGACAAAAATCAATTAAAATGGCAATGGTAAAATTTTCAATTTTTAAATGAATACATTTTCTATGCGAAGCGGATTTTTTACTTTTCTTTAAATTTTACAACCCGCTTTATTTGATTATCATAATAAATTAATAGAAAATTATTAGTTTTAATTGGAATTGAAGGGTAATCACAAACTAAATTATTGGAATTATTTCCCAAATTATATTTCGTTTCATCTACTATTATTTCAAACTTGGTGTAATCATTTGGACAATCAATATCTTTAGTTTTAATATTTATAGTTTTGAAAATTAATGATACCGCTTGTTTATAAACTTTTTTACTATCTATCTTATATGTTAAATAAACTTCTCTTAACAAATATTTTTTATTATCAATTGAAATAATTGGTTTATCCCCAACAAATTCCTTAATAAATGCCTTACTTTCTTTTGACTCTTTAATGCTTCTAGGGTTTACTATAAAAGTATCTTTCATGCACGAAAAATTAATAGTAAAAATAATCATAATGAAAATGTTTCTCATAAAATATTTTAATTAGAATAAAAATAAGGGTTGTAATAATTTCTCACGCTCTGTAAAGACTCCCGACTTTGCGGAGCGGGCGACAAGACATTTTCCATCAGCCAGTTATTTGTTTACTCATTTTTCTTGTTTTTTTTCTTATTTTTATAGAATACATAAATATCATACAATAACGTTATCCCAAAACCTAAAGTCATATATAACCCAAAAACCGCATGATTAAAAGTGTATTTATAAATATCTCTATTTCCATCTACCATAATAATTTCACTATCTGAAATCATTGAACCTAGAGTATATGAAATAAAAAAAATGAAAACATATACTTTTACTCTTAAATAATTATTCTCTTTCATTTTAACTAAAGTTTTTGTGTTGAAGTTATTTGTTTACTCATTTTTCTTGTTTTTTTTCTTATTTTTATACAATACATAAATATCATACAATAACGTTATCCCAAAACCTAAAAAGACTACAAAACCAAAGTCGCCATAGTTAAATATTTGCTTATAATATTCTCGATTTTCAACAACCATTACAATCTCTTGATTTAATTGAGACCAACCAGTTACATAAGCAACAATAAATATTAAAAAATAAATTTTTAGTCTAAAATAATTATTCTCTTTCATATTAATTAAAGTTTTTGTGTTGAAGTTATTTGAGCTTTTTGTGTGTAGGTACCTGTTTGAGTTTTACAACCCTGCTTCGCAAACTCCCTATTTTGCGGAATGTTTATTAATACTGATCCAATACACAGTGAATCCTTTTGTATGGTATTTTATTTTAACAAAAATATTGAAATTATTTTAACAAAAAAATAATTTTTGAAACATTTGTATTGTTTTTACTAGCAAAGCGCAAATATTTGACTTTGCAACTCTTAATCTCTGCAACTTAGCCGCTCAACAATTTGTCAACTGAAAAACTACTTGTCGATTTTAGCCCTGATGGAGCCGATATCCTTGCGTAGTTTACGGAGCAAGATAAAGGCGAGAGCAGGACCAAATACCTTTTGGAACGGTATTGGGTGCTTCTAAAATTAATAAAAAAGGATTTTATTTTTTGGATTTTAAACTATTGTAATCAATGAAATAGCGGATGCTTATGGAAAGAACGTGGTCTAAATTTTCATGATTGATTACTTTTTTTAGGTTTGAGCCAAAATCTTTTTGAATATCACTTTCAAAAACTCCTGCGTTGTTTCGGTAAAGCACTGACATTTGACTTCCTGGTGCAAACCACCATGAAAACGACAAATCCAAATTCCAGGTATTGAAGTTGTTGTTTCGGTTGTCTGTGTACAACGCATCGGATACTAAATTGCCGTCGTTTTGTAGTACATAATATTCGTGGTAATTGGCGTAACTCCAATAGTGGCGGAGTGCCAAATTGAAATTCATTACATTGTTTATCGAATATTTTCCTTGTAATGTATTGGTATAGGTGACTCTATCTCGTCGTCCCATATAAATTTGATTGGTAGCATAATTTGTATCGGCATAGCCAACATTATTGTTTTGTCTGGAAAAATTAAAGTTGTAATTCATCGAAAACTTGTTTGTAAATCGGTAGCGAGGTCCAAATGAAATGCCGTAATTAATTCGGTCTTTTTGGTTAACTACTCCAAATGATGGATTGATGTCAAGCGCAAATTTTCGGTTGTAATTGGACGAAAAGTAAACGTAAGCGTTAAGCACTTCGGGTATTGCCAAAAACCTAGTTTCGTTTGGCGATCTAGGTTCGTAAAAATCGTACGTTACAATGGGGCTTCCATTTATTCCAAAGCCATAGTAGTCATTTTTTTTGTCGGTGGTGTTTACGTTTATATTGAAATCCGCACTTTGAACCCGTCCTGTATTGTTGTCAAATTCGTTGTAAACATTTAAGTTTGTGGAAAAAGAATTGAATGTTTTGTTAGGTTTCAAAATCCGATAACTTAAATTTCCATAAACGGCATGGTAGTGGTTTTGAAATTGGATCCCCATATCGTCTTTGTCAAAATTGGTAGAAACATATTCGGCTCCACCGCCAAACCTAATTTTTCCACTTGTTTCAGCTAAATACAAGGAGGTTGAATAGCCTTTTTTGTATTTGTCTGACAGGTAGTCGTTTACAACGCTAAATTTGTAATCACCCATTAGGTTGAAGGTGTTTTTTTTGGTGTTCAAATCAATTAGTGCTGCGGTAACATTTGCGTCTCGGTAGCTTCCGTTTCGGGTAACATTGGTATTCACTAACGATACCGACGAATTGGAGTTAAACCGTTGGTCAACTACCAAAACGTTGTAATTAGCAAGCGGTTCAACGAGTGCTTCTCTAACTTGGTTGGTGGTAGTGTTTAGTATTTTAGCATTTGTTTTTTCGGTTACGGCATTTAAAATCCCAACTCCGAGTCCGCCTTTGGTTCTTCCTGAAACTTTTAGCGCATTGAGCAAACTCACTTTTGATGGGTTTTCAAGTACGGTTTCGTTTTCATTTAGTTCCAACGGAATGGTTGGACTACCGCCGATGCGTCGGGAATATACCAAATCACCTTTGCTAAATAGCTCTGTTCCTTCAGAAAAGAACGGTCTGTTTTCTGTAAATTGTTGTTCAAATGGACCTAAATTCAATTCGACATTATCAAAAGCGGTTTGACCAAAATCGGGAACTAAAATAGCATCAAGTGTAAAGGCATCATTGATACCGTATTTAATATCCAATCCGCCTTTGAGTTGTCCTTTGGTTTTTGTATATTCATTGGCATTCAAATAAAATGATGAGTAGGGAATTAAAAAAAGTCGGGTAGGGGTTTTTATGTTTTCAATTCCTTCCAGAATTCCCTCTTGATTTCCTCTTGAACTAATTTTTGCATCAATTAAATTCCAGGAATAAAATTGTCTAGCACGTTTAAAATCTCTAATAAAATTGATGCCCCACGTTTGTTTTGTCTCTCCCGAAAAACGAATGGCAGCATAAGGTATTTTTATTTCGGCAGTCCAGCCGTAGTCTGTTATTTTGGTTTTGGTTTCCCAAATGGCATTCCAGGACGAGTCTTCACCGTTTGTTTCAGTAAATAAAAAATCTTCTTGAACCCCTGCGGCACTAATTAAAAAACTAAACTCTTGTTGCCCATCATTAAATCCATTGATGAAAACGCCAAATCGATCCACAGTTCCCGAATCATCTCGTTGACTCAGTTCGCGTTGTATTTTTTCAGGTTCATTATCGTACATGGTTGCTGCTATATAAATGGCATTGTTGTCATATACAATTTTGACTTCTGTTTTTTGGGTTTTAGGTTCGGGCGTTCCATTGTCGGGCATCCACATCACAAAATCTTTGGCAATGTCTGCTTTTTGCCAACAGGCTTCATCAAATTTTCCGTCAACAACAATTTTTTCGGAAGTGAATTGTGTTTGAAGTTTTTTCTTCTCACCCTGTGAAAACCCATAATGAGCAGTCAATAATAAGGTTAAAATGAAAAATAATGATTTGAGACGGGAATTTATTGGGGACATAAATGTTTTTTCAGTAATATTTTTGTTTAATAGACACCAAAAATAAACTATTGTTACATCCAAAACGAAAAAAAATAAATTTAAGTATGTTTATTGAATCAATTTTGCATAAACGTCGTGGTCCAAACAATAAATATCTTCACGAAAACGTAGTTCCCCATTTTCTTCCCACGCTGTCCAATATAATTGGTGAACATAGATTTCGTTAGTTATATTGATTACTATGGTTTTTAATTCGGGTTTTGCAAATTTTTTAGGTTCAATTATCAAAGTTGGATTTTTGGCTAACAGTTTGGCATTGTTTTGAGCAATTTTGGCTTCTTTGATTTTTTGTAATTTTTTGTAATAATTAATATCTGTAGTGTCATTGATGGTTTGTAAGTCCCATTTTTCTTCATCATTAATAATGTAGGCTGCCATTTCTAAAGGTTTTTCCAGCCGAACACATCCAGAACTAAGGGCTCTGTAATGAAATTTGAAATAATCTCTATGGTTAGTGTCGTGCAAGTACACCGAATATTTGTTTGGAAAATTAATTTTCATTGACCCCAACGAGTTGTTTTTACTAGGTGCTTGCACATATTTGTATTTATAGGCATCGGCTTTTTTCCAACTCCAAGGGCTTACCTCTTTTTTGTATTTGTCGTAAATTTTCAATCCTTTTACTCTAAAAATATTGGGGTTTTTTTCAGCTTCTGGATAAATATCTTCTTTTAAAATTGTTGGCGGTACAGTCCAATTTGGATTCAAATTAATGTTAGATACTTTTGATTCTAAAACGGGTGTGCGCCTAGATTCTTTACCCACAACTACCTTTTGTTTTTGCATGGTATCGTTGTCTTTTATGGCAATTAAACTATAATCAGGAATATTAATTAGTAAATAATTTTCACCAAAATCATTAGAAAACCAGCGCCAACGTTCCAAATTGGCAATGACTTGTTCAATACGCATACTTTTGGTGTAGTTTAACGCATCAATGGTACCTCTTCCAACAACTCCGTCAGGATACAAACCATGTCGGAGTTGGAATTTTTTCATGGCTTCTTGCGTTTCTTTATCGTAAACCGAATTTAAAGTATCTTTGAATTTTAAATCTTTCCAAAACATCAGTCTTTTTTTGATGGCATAAACGGCTTTATTTTTTTTGTTAAAAAGTATTTTACCTTTAGTTTCAACTAATTCAATATGATCGTCATTTGGGTATTTTTGTAAAATGGCTAATGCATTTTTTAATTTTTGATAAACAACGTGTTGCGGTTTTAATGTTTTAAAAGTAGTGTTTAAATCATTGTTAACTAATGAATTAATTAATGTTGATGTGCAATCAAAATCTTTTTTGGGTAAACTCCAATCATGATAAACATCACTTGGTTGCAATTTGCCTTTGCTAATATGGTTTAAATATTTTTGCGCATTTTTGGTTAAAGTAATGTCGTAAACAACTAAGGTTGAATCGTTTAAATCAGAGTAGTTTGTTTCATATTTATTAAGTACAGTAAAACCATAATTTTTTGATTCCAAACCTTCGTTTTCGCACAATTTTAGTTCATTTAAAAAAGCGGTTCTGTTTTCTTCAACTTCCCAAGCGGTTTTGTAATTGTTTTTTTTGTAAAAAAGAATAAGATTTTCATCTTTTAAAGATAATATATAGGTTGAATCAATTTTTATTTTATCATCTCCAAAAAAACTAAAATCTGAAAAAAAGGAGGCTTGCTCAATTGGGCTATCATCGTGACTAACAGCACAACTACTCAAAAGAATACTGATTAGTAGAAGAAAATAATTATTCATTTTGGCTTATAAATAGGTTAAATAAATGATTTTGTCATCAAAAAGTGTGTGCCGATTGGATTAATTTCAAATGAATTACCAACTTTATGGTATCCCATTTTTTCATAAAAAGGAACTGCATTTTCTCTTGCATTAAACCAAATTAAACTAGATGTTGTATTTAATATATAGTTTTCAGAATGGTTTATCAAGGCTTGTCCGATTCCTTTTTTTTGATGGTTTTCCAAAACCGCCATACCCCTTATTTGATATTGATTATTAGCAATAAACGTACCATTTTTTTGTTTAAACACTGAAACAACCCCAATTAAAAAATTATTTTCAAAATAGCCAAAATGGATTGTGCTATTTAATTCGTCTCCAACAAAACTACACGTGTCAATTGATCTACCTTTCCTAAGTACAGGATGGCGCACTATAAAAGTTTCAATTGCAGTAATTTGTTTTATTTGGTTCATTTATAAAAAAAAAATATTTTTTTTTGAAAAAAGTTTAAATAATTAGAAACTAATTAATTAAAGTGCAAAGGTCTTCTTTTTTTAGGATATATTGAAAAAAAATAAAAAAAATAGTTGCAAAAAAGAAAACTAGTAGTATATTTGCACTCACAAATGCGGAAGTAGCTCAGTTGGTAGAGCTCCAGCCTTCCAAGCTGGTTGTCGCGAGTTCGAGCCTCGTCTTCCGCTCTGCAAAACCTCAAATTTACGTTTGAGGTTTTTTTATTTTCCTAAATTAGCTAAATTAGTTTCGGGATCAATTTCAATAGGTTGTTTGTTTTTTTCAAACAATCGGGCGGTTAAATTTCCTTTTAAAATAATTGATTTCTCGTTTACTTCCAACCAACTTCCTTCCCGAAGTCCTAAAACAGGCAGGTCATTAAAGGCATGAAATTCTTTAATGCGCGTTTCTCTTGTTTCTCCCATGTGTTTGCTTTTTGTGTCTGGATCCAAATAATGAGGATTCAAATTAAATGTCAAAGCACCAATGGCATCAAAACTTGGTGGGTATATTATTGGCATGTCGTTTGTAGTTTGAATGGTTGCGCCTAAAATATTACTTCCAGCGCTTGTCCCTAAATAAGGTGTTCCTGATTCGATTGCTTTTTTTAATGATTGAATAACATTTTTTTTATAAAGTTGGTCAAGCAACACAAATGTGTTTCCGCCGCCAGTAAAAAATCCTTCTGCATTTTCGATGGCTTCAATTGGGTTTTCAAAGGTGTGCAAGCCAATTATTTTTTTATTTATTTTGGCAAAAGCCGTGCTTACTTTATGGGTATATTCATCTAATGAAATTCCTGAAGGTTGTGCATAAGGTATAAATATTAGGGTAGTGCAATTTGCAAAAAATAGTTCAAGTTGAGGTAACAAATAGTCTAAAAATTCACCATTGTGCAACGTTGAGGTGCTGGCAACTAGTAGTTTTTTCATGATTTTTAATAAAAAATTTTGACTGCTAAATTAAAATTAATAATTAACAAAACTTTACAAATTACTTCTGATTTTTTTAAATTTTTTAAAAGTATTTTTACTTTACTTAAAATCACATATATTGAAACTAGTTGTTTTTTTTATTTTACTCGTTTTTTTTACGCCATTTGCATTGGGTCAAACTATGGTAAGTACCACTTTGTACGGAAAAATTGTTGCCAATTATCCTGATTTAGATGGTATTACTGTTTATAATTTGAATTCTGAGTTGATAGTTATTTCTGAAAAAAATGGTTATTTTACTATTGCCGCTAGCGTTGGCGATACCATTCAGTTTTCGGCAGTTCAGTTTCAAACCTATAAACACGTTGTGAAATCCAAAAATTTAAACGATTCAAATGTGATCATTCAAATGCAATTGGCTACAAATGAATTGAAAGAGGTGATTGTAAATGAGTATGGTCACATTAATGAAGTTTCGCTCGGAATTGTACCAGCCAATCAAAAAAAATATACCGTTGCTGAACGAAGATTGAAAGTTGCAGGCGATTTTAGGCCAACTAGCCTATTAGGAATAATTGCGGGTGGAATGGATGTTGACGCTTTGGTTAATGCTATTTCGGGCAGAACTAAACGCCTCAAAAAGGAGTTAGAAAATGAAAGGAAGTCAAAGGCTATTGAAAGAATAAGCAACTTGTTTCCAGTTACTTATTTTACGAAAGTATTAAAAATCCCAGACGATAATGTTGAGGGTTTTAAATATTTTGCTGTTGAAAATGCCAAATTTATGGAGTCAATTTCAACTGTAGAAAAACCAATGTTATCGTTTCTTTTGATTGAAATTGCAGAAGAATATAACTCAATTATTTCAGCAAAATGATTTTTAAAAGGTAAAAAAATAAGTATTTTTGTAAAATGAAAAAAAACATACGTTTTTGTATTATTGTTTTTAGTTTGTTTTTGTTGGGTTCGTTTGTGGCACACAAATTTTACGTATCTATTTATCAAATAAATTACGTGCCTCAAAAAAAAATGGTACAAATAACCTCTCGAATTTTTATTGACGATTTAAACGATGCGTTAGAAAAAAAATACAATAAACGCGCTTTTGTTGGAACAGATAGACAATCTGATTCGGATATTGAACTCATGAAAAAATATATTGCCGAAAAATTTATTATTAAAATAAATGGCAAACAAATAGTGCCTAATTATTTGAGTAATGAATTGGAAGCCAATGTTATAGTATGTTATTTTTCAATCAAAGATGTTCCAAAATTAAATTCATTTTCAGTTGAAAATAGTGCTTTGATGGAAATTAACGGCGAACAACAAAATGTCATTCAGGCAAATATAGATGGCGATAAAAAAAGCGTATTATTGACTGCTGATAATTTTAAAGGAATATTAAAATAGATGTATAATTTTTTTTTAAAATAAAAATAATTACTTTTATAGCTTAATTTAGTTCACATGAAAACAAATTTTACTTTTTTAAAACTAAGTGTTTTATTTTTCACAACAACTTTGTCAGCACAGCAGCAACCTACAGCCGACAAACAAACTGAAAAAAATCCAGATAAGTTCAAACAAATGTACGATTTGTTAGCAACTCCAAATATGTACCGTACCGCATCAGGTGCGCCAGGTCCAGAGTATTATCAGCAACAAGCCGATTATAAAATGGATATTGAGCTAGACGATAAAAACACCAAATTATATGGTAAAGAAACCATTACTTATACCAATAATGCTAAAGAAGCATTGGATTATTTATGGGTGCAACTAGATCAAAATCAGCAATCTAGAAAATCACTTTCGCCTTTGGTAGAAAATCAAAGCACACCATTGGTAATTCCAGCTCAATCTTTTTCTAGAAAATATCTTGAAGAAGATTTTGATGGAGGATTCAATATAGAATACGTGGTTGACGCTTTGGGTAAGCCAGTTGCGCATACCATCAACCAAACCATGATGCGAATTGAATTGCCAAAACCATTAAAAAAAGGTGAAAAATTTGTGTTTTCTATCAAATGGTGGTACAATATTAATAATTATCTTGTTGATGGTGGTCGTTCAGGTTATGAGCCTTTTGAAAAAGACGGAAATAATTTATATGTAATTGCCCAATTTTACCCTCGAATGGCAGTTTATAATGATGTAGAAGGTTGGCAAAATATGCAATTCTGGGGCTCAGGTGAGTTTGCACTACCTTTCGGGAATTTTGAAGTAAATATTACCGTTCCTGCTGATCATGTGATGGAAGCTACAGGGGTTTTGTTGAATAGAAATGAAGTGTTTACACCAGCACAGGTTGCCCGTTACGCGCAAGCTGAAAAATCGTTTGACAATCCAGTAGTTATTGTTACTCAGGCTGAAGCTGAAGCAGCGGAAAAAGGTTTTTCTGACAAGAAAAAAACTTGGAAATTTAAAGCCGAAAATGTACGTGATTTTGGAATTTCAACTTCTAGAAAATTTATTTATGATGCAATGGCGGTAAAATTAGGAGACAAAACCGCAATGGCAATTTCTTTATATCCTAAAGAAGGAAACCCACTTTGGGGCGAATATTCTACTCGTATGGTAGCACATACCTTGAAAAGTTATTCAAAATATACCTTTGATTATCCTTATCCAAAAGCTATTTCTGTAAATGCGAAAGACCAAGGAATGGAATACCCAATGATTTGTTGGAACTTTGGTCGTCCAGATGAAGAAGGTAAATATACAGACCAAACAAAATATGGTATGCTTGGAGTGATTTGTCATGAGGTAGGACACAACTATTTTCCTATGATTGTCAATTCAGACGAGCGTCAATGGACGTGGATGGACGAAGGTTTAAATTCATTTATGGAATATTTAGCCGAAATGACCTTCGACCCAAAATTCCCATCTCGTCGTGGACCAGCCAAAAATATTATTCCCTACATGAGTGGCGACCAGAAAGGGCTAGAGCCAATTATGTCTAATTCTGAAAGCATTCGCCAATTTGGAAACAACGCTTACGGAAAACCTGCTACAGCTTTAAATATTCTTCGTGAAACAATCATGGGACACGAACTTTTTGACTATGCTTTTAAAACCTATGCCAACCGTTGGAAATTTAAACACCCAACCCCAGAAGACTTTTTCAGAACTATGGAAGATGCCTCAGCAGTCGATTTAGATTGGTATTTTAGAGGGTGGTTTTACACCACAGATTATACCGATATCGGAATCAAAGATGTTAAAAAATTCTTTGTAAGTAACGAAGCTTCCAAACAAGTTACCGAAGCCATGAAAAACAGAAGAAGAAGAGATTCTGACCCAGGGAAAATGGTGTACATGATTGACGAAACTGCCGAAGATTTTAAACCAGAACTAAAAAAACCATTCAAAATTGTTGATTTTCAATCGCTTGAAGAATATGTAAACAAACATTTTTCAGCCGAAGAAAAAGCAAAATTGAGAGAGCCAAAATACTTTTACCAAGTAACTTTTGACAAACCAGGAGGTTTAGTTATGCCAATTATTGTCGAAATTACCTTTGAAGACGGCACTACAGAAAATCATCATTTCCCAGCACAAATCTGGCGAATGAATGACAAAGAAGTAAGCCGTACCTTTGCCACAGACAAAATCATTTCTAAAATTGTAGTTGATCCAAAATTAGAAACGGCAGATATCGATGTGAACAATAATACATGGCCAAAAACTGAAGTGAAATCAAAATTCGATTAATAAAAAAATACACAATTATGTTCGGAATTGGAGGCGGAGAATTTATTTTTATTGCAATAATTGCATTAATGCTTTTTGGCACCGATAAATTGCCCGAAGCAGCACGCACATTTGGAAAATTCATGGCACAAGTAAAAAATGCGTCAAATGACATAAAATCCGAAATACAAAAAAGCGCATCAGAAAATGGTATAACATCTTCTGTAAATGAATTAACCAGCGGATTCACACAAGAAATTGACAAAGTAAAAGAATCTCTTTTAGAAACCACAACCGGCGCAGAAAAACCATTAGAAGAATTAAAAAAAGAATTTGAAGAAATTACCGGTCCAGTAAAAAGACACTATTAATGCTCGAAAAAATCATATCATTAGACAAGCAAGCCCTAGTTTATTTAAACAGTTTAGGCTCTCAACCATTCGACCCATTTTGGCTA
>JBILQQ010000055.1:0-8865 GCA_044373115.1 Flavobacterium sp. | reverse complement strand
TTTCAAGGTTAAGGCTTTTTTATGGTGGCACGCCCAAATTTTGGCTGAAATGTGTGCTAGCTTACTTTTTATATATTCTCTTGTATTTTATAAATGAAGCTATTCCTAAAATGGCTAAAATCACTAATGAATAATAAAACTCTCTTGGGGTTACTACGCTGTCGCCGCTTGCATAGGAATGCTTGCCTGTGAGGTAAAAATTTACGCCAAAATAGGTCATCATGATGGAATAAAACGCCATGATACTCATGAGGTTAAAGATCCATTTTCCTCTAAGAGCTGGTACAAAGCGTGCATGAATTACAAAGGCATAGACCATAATGCTGATGAGTGCCCAAGTCTCTTTTGGGTCCCAACCCCAATAACGACCCCAACTTTCGTTTGCCCATTGACCTCCAAGGAAGTTACCAATGGTGAGCATGACTAAACCAACTGTCAATGCTAATTCGTTGATGTAGGTGATTTCTTTGATGTGCAATTCCATGATGGATTTGTTTTTTTCATTTGATAATAAAATCAAAATCAATGCAACTAAACCTAGCACCATACCAAGAGTGAAAGGACCATAACTTGCAACAATTACCGCCACGTGAATCATTAACCAATAGGAATTTAAAACGGGTTGCAAATTGGCAATAGCAGGATCCATCCAATTCCAATGTGCTATCATCAAAATCATAGCGGCTACAAAGGTTCCTGAAGCAACGGTAAGTTTTGATTTTTTATCAAATGCAAGGGTAAAAAACATGGTTGCCCATCCTACATAAATCATACTTTCATAAGCGTCACTCCAAGGAGCATGCCCTGAAATATACCAACGAGCTACGAGTCCTAAAGTGTGTAGAATGAACAAAATAAAGATTGAAATATGCAAACCAGTAATCACTTTTTGAAGAACTTTGCTTTGGGTAAAAATAGCAACAATAACCAAAACGAGCATCAAGCATCCTGTGAGCATGTAGAGCCAAAATAGGTTTTTGAACACATCATATTTGTTGTACAAAATTTCGGTGTCAATTTTTTCATCGCTTGGACGAACGGCGCTTCCAAATTTCTTTTGGTAATCTTCAATACCTACAATCATGGTGTTTGCCATGGTGTAATTTTTATCTTTGGAAGCTCTTGCTAGTGCATCCAAATAAAAAGGAAATGCCGTTTTTATTGTGTCTAGCGAAGTACCTGTTGGTTGGGTTAATTCTAGATTAGAAACCCATTTGTTGTTTTTATCGTTTGGTATTGGATAAATTTTCAACATGCTCCCAAACAAAGCGGCATTGACTAAATTTACTTTTTTATCAGCTTCAATTAAATCTTTTTCAATTTGACTAGGATTGGTTGTTTTATAAGCATCATCCAAAAATGGAGATAGTTTATAATTTCCTAAATCATCAAAAAAGCTTTTGAAGGTAGTATATTTTTCATCCGCCTTTAAACCAATAATTTTACGAATGTCAAGATTACCTTTTTTGATATAAATAAAAGGAACCTCAATCCAAGCCATCGGAAATTGTTTCATGGAAAGAAGCACTTGGTCGGCATTCATACCTTCATATTCGTCGCTTTTGCTAACTTTTCGGAGCAATTCTGACGAAAAAGTATTGATAGGTTTCATTCGTCCGCCTTCGTCTTGAATGACCAATCGACCAAAACGTGCAGCTTGTTCTTCGGGAACTTTGTATTTTAAAAGCGAATCTGTATAATTGATTTTCGGCTGCTTTTTAAGAGGTTGTGCCTTTTCTGCATTGGCTTGTTGGTGTGCGTGCCCCGCATGACTATCTTGTGCTTGGATTGAAAATGAAAAAAAGAGAAACAAAAGTAGTAACAACTTTTCTTTTTGTTGTTTTACTTTTTCTAATTTTCGTTTTACATCATTGAAACGAGTATTTTTGTCAAATAAAATTGCCATCATTGCAAAAAACAGTAAGAAATATCCAATATAAGTAATCATAGTCCCCCAATAATCGTGGTTTACAGAAAGTACGGTTCCTTTTTCGTCGGGGCTAAAAGAAGCTTGAAAAAAACGATACCCGCCATGATCTAAAATATGGTTCATATAAATATCGGCATCAAAAGAATTATTTGCTTCTTGAACGGTCACTTTGCTTTCATACGACGAATAACTCTTCTCGGTACCTGGGTATTTTTTGGCAATAAAATCGTTTAGTTTTATAGAAAAAGGTAATTCGTATATTTTACTTCCAAAAGCTAGTGTAAAATCTAGTTTTCCTATTTTAAAATTTTTAGGTTCGCCTTGTTTTCCTTTAGATCCAACCAAAGTAATACTTTCTGTTTTTCCTTGTGACGTAACCAAAAGGCGCAACGCATCGTTACCTTCTTTGGCTTTAAAATCATTACTAGAAACAAGTTCTTGAACCCCTTTTATGGGTTGGTCTGGAAAAACAAATTGAGCACCTGCTAAATTATACAACGAACGAAACATCAAGGGTTGTAAGGTTTCTTTGGCTACTTTACCTTGAAATTTATCTGCCATTCGCATAAAATCTCCTTCAAAAGGAGCCTGCAAAGTAGTTGACTCTCCGTCAGTTATAATATTAATGGCACCTTTTGTTGGTTTGTTCAAAGTAATCAACACATTATGAATGTTTTGAATTTCGCCTTCAACCAAAAAATGTTCGTGTCGAGATCCATCGCTAGATTCTACCAATTTCAGGTGAAATTTACCTGTTGGGCTTGGTTTTATGGTTTCTTTGGCATCCAATACAAATTCCTGAAACTCAACTTGAAATGGAATTCCACTAAATTCATCATTTATTTCAAAATAACTGTTTGCTTTTGGTGACAGAAGTAACGGTTTTTCAAACGTTTTTCGTTTCATTTGTCCTTTGTAATCCCCGTCAACAAAAAGAGTTAAGAAACTTTTATCTGAATAAAATTGTTTAGACGACTCTCCTTCTTGTATTGGCATTACACCTTCATAACTGATATATCGTGTAATTCCTGCGCCAATTAAAATAAAAATAAAAGCTAAATGCAAAAGCAAAGTTGCCCATTTTTCTTTTTTATGTAATTGGTAACGCTTTATATTTCCGAAGAAATTAATCAGAAAAAAAACATGAATTACCTCAAACCACCAAGCATTGTAAATCCAAATTCGTGCAGTATCAGTATTGTAAGCACTCTCTATAAACGTTCCAGCTCCCATTGCAGCTGCGTAAACAATAAATAAAAGCGCCATCAATCGGGTTGAAAACAAAAAAGAAAATATATTTTTATTCATAATTTGGGTATTATTTTAGCACTACAAAAGTAGCTAAAATTATAAGTTTTATTTACTAAATATCCTATTTTAATACTATTTTAAGAAGCTATTAAGCTTACTCCTCATCATCCGTTTCATGCGATTTTGTATAATTTCGCCATTTTTCAATACAATCTGTCATGTCTTGCGGTATTTCAGTATCAAATCGCATGTATTCGCTCGTTGTTGGGTGAACAAATCCTAATGTTTTGGCATGTAAAGCTTGTCTAGGCAATGTTTTGAAACAATTGTCAATAAACTGTTTGTATTTTGTGAAAGTTGTTCCTTTCAGAATTAGATTACCTCCATAACGCTCATCGTTAAACAAAGTATGCCCAATGTGTTTCATGTGCACACGAATTTGGTGGGTTCTTCCAGTTTCTAATTTACAAGAAATTAAGGTTACATACCCCAATCGTTCAATAACTTTATAATGAGTAATTGCGGGTTTACCAACCTCGGGGTCAGCAAAAACAGCCATTTGCATTCGGTCGCGCAAGTGGCGTGAAATGTTACCTTCAATAGTACCCGAATCATCTTTTACATTCCCCCAAACTATAGCAATATATTCACGTTCGGTAGTTTTTGCTTCAAATTGTTTTGCCAAATGCGTCATGGCAGCTTCGGTTTTAGCAATAACAAGCAAACCCGTGGTATCTTTATCAATACGATGCACCAACCCTGGTCGTTCAGAACTGTTCATGGGTAGGTTTTCAAAATGATAAGCAAGAGCATTAACCAAAGTACCTGTATAATTTCCGTGTCCGGGATGCACAACAAAATTGGCAGGTTTATTTATAACCAACAACGCATCGTCTTCATACACAATATCTAACGGAATATTTTCGGGCAAAACGGTGTTGTCAAAAGGCGGATGCGAAAGTAAAATTCGCACTACATCTAAAGGTTTTACTTTGTAATTTGATTTTACAGGAACATCATTTACATAAATATCGCCGTTAGTTGCCGCATTTTGGATTTTATTTCTTGTTGCATTTTGAATAAAACCCATCAAAAATTTATCTATTCGCAAAAGTGCTTGCCCTTTGGGAACTTCTACTTTAAAATGTTCGAATAAATCGTCTTCTAGTTCGTTTGTTTCTGGATTATTCTGCATTGGTCAATGTATCTACTTGATTTTCATTTTGAAGTAGTGAATCTATTTCTTTAGAATCAAAAACAACTTTTCCGTCACCCAATACCAAATCAATTTTAGATGATTTTAATACCTTAGTTCCGGGTTTAATTTCTTTACCGTTCATCATTATTTTTAAAACCATGTCTTTACCAATATAAGGTACATAAGTAATTTCTCCTTCTTGCAAACCAATAGCTTTAAGGGTTGGAACAGCCTGACGATAGGTTTTTTCAATCAAATCAGGGATAGCAACCATAGTAAAAGTAGCAGCATTTAATTTAATGTAAATGGTACGTCCGCCTTTAACTTTTGCGCCAGCGGTTGGTTCTTGCTGCACAATAGTAAGTTTTTTAAAATCAGGATTATAGTCAACGGTATCAATAATTTCATAATCCAAATCCAAATCACTTAATTTATCTTCTATTTGTTCAGGAGTTAAATTTGACAAATTTGGCACCGTAATTTCATCCCCATGATGGGTAATAAATGTAATCCAATGAAAAAATAAAAATGCTAAAATAGCTATTGATGCTATAGCTGCAACCATTTGTGCAACAAAAACACGACTTGTAAGGTATTTGCCTAAACTCATAAAAAAAAATATTTATCGCAAAGATATAATTTTTAGTACCAACATTTATGCTATTTTTGTATTGTAATTAAAAATAAATCCACAATGAACGTAGCTGTAGTTATGGGCGGATATTCTGAGGAGTCAGTAATATCATTGCGAAGCGGGCAATTGATTCTAAATCAAATAAATAGAGATAAATGTAAGCCCTTTGAAATTCATATTTTAAAAAATGAATGGTATTGTCTGTTTAATGAACAAAAACTTCCAATAAACAAATCTAACTTTTCAATAGAAACTCCTTCAGGTACTGTTTTGTTTGATGTAATTATAAATACTATTCATGGCACGCCTGGCGAAGACGGACACATGCAAGCCTACTGGGAACTTCTAGAAATACCTTACACAGGTTGCAATTATTACCAATCTAGCTTAACTTTTAATAAACGAGATACTTTATCCGTTTTGTCCAAATTCAATATTCCAAAAGCAAATTCAGTATATGTAACAAAAGGTGATGTAATTGATGGCGAAAAACTAGTTACCGAATTAGGTTTGCCATTCTTTGTAAAACCCAACCAATCAGGAAGTTCGCTGGGAGTATCAAGAGTAAACAACTTATCAGAACTAGAGAAAGCACTCGAATTTGCCTTTGCCGAAGACAACGATATCTTGATAGAATCGTACCTTAATGGAAGAGAAGTATCTGTTGGAGTGCTGAATTATCTCGGAAAAACAACCGTTTTGGGCATCACCGAAATCATATCCGAAAATGATTTCTTTGATTATGAAGCCAAATATTTAGGTAAATCAACCGAAGTTACACCAGCAGATTTGCCCAAAGACATCGAAAATTTAGTGGTAGAAACCGCCAAAAAAGTATATGAATCTCTTGGTATGAGTGGGTTTTCTAGAACCGATTTTATAATTATGGATGGCGTGCCCCATTTTATTGAAATCAATACCAATCCAGGACTATCGCCACAAAGTATTTTTCCGCAACAAGCAGCCCATGCCCAACTCAACTTTGCCGATTTGCTTGATAATGAAATTGCCTTAGCAATGAAAAGAAAACCAATTTGGAAAAAATAAAATTATGCTTGTATTAGTAGGAACCAAAAGAACATTAGTTCAAGAACAGAATATCAAAAATTGCCTGTGCAACAATTGTAATATCAAAACAAATATGATTTTACAAAGTTTTTCCATATACGCATACATAACATTCATCCCATTATTTCCAACAGGAAAAGAGCATCTTTTAACCTGTTTAAGATGTGATACAAATGTTAACACAAACCAATTGTCCAAAGAAAAACTAAATATAAAAAATCCATTATGGACCTATTTTGGTGTCGTTCTTTTAGCTATAGCCGCAATATATTTTTTAATAAATTTATTGAAAACAAACTCAATCAATAAAGATTTAATTTCAAACCCTCAAAAAAATGACGTCTATTTTATTGAAGATTCCAAAGGCTATTACTCTACATTCAAAATTAACCAAGTAACCACTGACAGCATTTTTGCAACCCAAAATAACTTTCAGGTCAATCTCCCTTTCGATATAGAAAGTATTGATTTAGAACAAAATTATACCGAAAATAAAATTCGTTTTTCAAAAAAAGAGTTACAAAACCAATTTAATGAAAATCGTATAAAAGAAATCAAAAGAGATAAATAAATATTATTAATAATTTCATTTAAAGTAGAAAATATTTTTACAATAGAAAGAAACAAATGAGAAAAGCAATATTCCCAGGATCCTTTGACCCAATCACACTTGGGCACTACGACATCATCAAAAGAAGCCTACCGCTTTTTGACGAAATCATTGTAGCCATAGGCATCAATGCCGACAAAAAATACATGTTTTCACTAGAAGACCGGATCCAATTTATCAAAGATTCCTTTGCCGACGAACCAAAAATTTCTGTTATCAGTTACGAAGGGCTCACCATTGATTTGTGTCAAAAACTTAAAGCAAACTTCATCCTCAGAGGATTACGCAACCCCGCCGATTTTGAGTTTGAAAAAGCCATAGCACACACCAACCGACGACTGTCCAAAATCGAAACCGTTTTCCTGCTCACCGCAGCCAAAACCTCCTACATCTCCTCTAGCATTGTGCGCGACGTAATTAGAAACGGCGGCGATTACAAAATGCTAGTACCCGATGCCGTTAGATTAAAATAATTTTTTTAAATCAATAAGAACCAAATGGCTTGGGCATTTTCCCAGCTATATTCCCGCTTTTCACTGCAATCTTTTTGTTTTTGAAAAAAAACAAAAAGGATTTCCGCTACAATCGGGGGTACTACTTCAAAGTTGAGGACACTTTCCAAACTTTTGGGATTTTTTTAAAAAAAACTAAATTACGGGATCAAACCTGCAAGGTTTCCAAAACATTGTAGGTTTAAAAAGTCAAAAAAAAAGAGCAACTCAATGCTGTTAAAATTCTCTCTAAAAACTATTAGCGTTAATGAAAGGTTTTGATTCAAACTGTTTAACTAGGGTTCATAGCAAGGCTTTCATCCTGACTGAAAGTATAGGTTTTAGTCGTAATGCTTGATTTATAGACCAAAAGTATATTTTTCATCTACAAAGTTATTCTTATTTTCATTTCTGAAAACTTTAAAGGTTTCTTTAAGAAAATGAATTAAAAAAGGGTGGCTTTCTTCATTTGGTGAATTTAAGTTTAATATAAAATCTTGCTTTTCTGTTTTCTTTATAAAAGTTAAAAAGTAGCCATTTAACACTATTCTTGAATCATTTTTATTTTCTAAAATTGATATTGGGCAGTTAATCATTTTGGCGAATTCATTGTAATATTCTGCAAAGATTAACTTGTCTAAAATTAAAACATCTGTTTTATAAAAAGTATGTTTTTCGTACAGGTTATCAAAATCTAATGCAATAGACTTTAATACTTCACTATCAGTTAGATCAATTTTGGAACCATTTCGATTAAATATTCTTTTGAGTTTGTTGCTGAGTTTTTTATATTTTTTGTCACTATATAATTTTGTCGAAATGCTATCGGCTAGTTTTAATTCAATTATAATATCGGTTTGATTTTCTTTAATCTTAACTTTATATCCTTTTGACTTCATAAATGAATATCTACCAAATATCAATTCATTATTTTGAGAAAATAAATTAAATCCAAATAATAGTAAAGTGATAATTAAAATGTATTTTTTCATTTGTTTTTTTGTGTTACTTCAAGCTGCCAACTGCGAAAAAAACCTGACAATATTTACTATAAAAATATAAAAAAGTTTTGGATAACATTTACCGCTTCACGAAGATGCAGCTTATGAAAAGCTTTTTACAATAACCGCCCGAACGAAGTTATGAAAAGTAAACGAACAATTAGCCATACAACTAGTCCTGAGTTTCAGCAAGTGTTAGCAGGCGTTTATTTTTCCGTAAAAAGAGTTTTTTTCTTCCATTGAAATGACTTAATTTTTTTATCAATTTTCAATGATAAAATAGAATCCTTGTTACTTATAATTTGATAATTAATAATTGTGCTATCTATACTTTTTAAAAACAAATATTCTCCAATTTTCGATTCAATATTCTCACTCTTTTTAAGTGAATCAATTATACTATATTTATATATATTTTCACTTGAGAATTGCATATTATTGAACATTGCTAATTTATCTTCACGAATACTAATTCCAGAAGTTGAATCTTTAATATCGAACCATTCGCCTTCGGTTAAAATTTGATTCTTATTTGGCTTAGCATATTTATTTTCTTTTTCACATGAAATGCAAATTAAAATAAAGCAAATCAATCCTATTTTTTTTAGATTATTCTTGAGTAATTTTTTCATTAGTTGTTTGTTGCTCTTAAATGGACTGCGAACTTCAGACTGCGAAAAAA